>JBCBLB010000405.1:0-9109 GCA_038520555.1 Myxococcota bacterium
ATCCATCACAATTAGCATCAGGGTTCTCCCGTGTTTCGGAGTGCGTGCAGCCCACGGGCTGCCTGAGCGAGGTCCCGGGCCGACGCGGCGATCGCGTCGCGCATGGCCGCAGCGTCTCCCGCGTGCTCCGCGATGTGTCTCACCAGGGCGCTGCCGACGATGACACCGTCCGCGCCCGCAGCGAGGGCCGCCCGAACATGCGCCGGCCGAGAGATCCCGAAGCCGACCAGCAAGGGCAGATCGATCGTGTTCGCCATCCGGGACAGCGCCGGCCCCAACGCCGGGTCGACGTCGTCGCGCGTACCGGTGATCCCCACACGGGCGAGCGCATAGACATACCCCCGGCAGACCGCGCCGATGCGCGCAAGCCGCTGGGGGCTGGACAGCTCGCTGGCCAGGAACACGGTGCTGACATGGTGTCTCCGTGCAGCCCCGAGCACCATCTCACTGTGCTCCGGCGGCAGATCGGCGATCAAGACCGCGTCAACGCCGACGGCGGCGGCCTGTGCATAGAACGCCTCGACGCCATACTGCATCACGAGGTTCAGATAAACGAGCAGCGACACCGGCACGTCGGTCTGCTCGCGAAGCGCAGCCAACCACTCGAAGGCCTTCGGTGTGGTCATGCCCGCGGCCAGGGCGCGCTGATCGGCGGCCTGAATCACGGGGCCGTCGGCGGGCGGGTCAGAGAACGGCAGCCCCAGCTCCAGCGCATCGGCGCCGGCCTTCACCAGCTCCAGGGCGAGGGACAGCCCCAGCCCCGGCTCCGGATCACCGATGACCAGGAATGGAACGAACACCCCCCGGTCTTCCGCCCGACAGCGCGCGGTGAGGGCGTGAAAGCGATCGGTCATCCCAGCTCCCCGTTGCGCGCCTGCAAGGCGTTGATGACGTGGCCGAGGTCCTTGTCTCCCCGACCGGAGAGGTTCAGCACCACGATGTCCTCGGCTTCGAAGTCTCCCTGCATCCTGAGGAGGGCGGCCACGGCGTGGCTCGGCTCCAGGGCGGGGAGGATGCCCTCCTCACGACACAGCCACGCGAACGCGTCGAGGGCTTCATCGTCGGTCGCAGAGATGTACCGGGCGCGCCCTTCCTCGTGGAGGAAGGCGTGCTCTGGTCCGACACCGGGGTAGTCGAGCCCTGCGGAGATGCTGTGCGCCTCCTGGATCTGGCCGTGGGCGTCCTGGAGCAGATACGAGATCGATCCATGCAGACACCCCGGGCGGCCGGCGCTCAACGTCGCCCCATGCTGACCGGTCTCGACACCGTGGCCGCCAGGCTCGACACCGATCAGCTGGACGTCTTCGTCCGGGACAAACCGGGTGAAGGCACCGATCGCGTTGCTGCCGCCGCCGACGCAGGCGATGACCGCGGACGGCCCCCGGCCATGCGCGGTATGCAGCTGCTCGGCGATCTCATCGCCGATGATCCGCTGAAGGTCCCGGACCAGGGTCGGGTAGGGGTGCGGACCCGCGGCGGTGCCGAAGACGTAGAAGGTGTCACGGACGGTCTCGGTCCAATACCGAAGCGCCTCGTTGATCGCATCCTTCAGGCTCGCTGCGCCGCTGTCGACGGAGATGACCTCGGCGCCGAACAGCCGCATCCGCTGCACGTTTGGCGCCTGACGCGCGATGTCTGCAGCGCCCATGAAGATCTTGACGTCGAGCCCGAGCCGAGCCCCGATCATGGCGGTGGCGACGCCGTGCTGACCGGCGCCGGTCTCTGCGATCAGGCGGCGTTTTCCCATCCGACGCGCCAGCAGCCCCTGGCCGAGGGTGTTGTTGGTCTTATGCGCGCCACCATGGAGCAGATCTTCTCGTTTCAGGTAGACGTGACACCCCACCGCCTCAGACAGCGCCGGCGAGCGATACAGCGGCGTGGGGCGCCCCGCATAGTCGCGAAGCAGCGCGTTCAGCTCCTCGTAGAAGGCGCGATCGTCGCGGGCTTCCCGCCATGCGGTCTCCAAGGCTTCGAGGGCCGGGATCAGCGGCTCTGCAACGTAGAAGCCGCCGAAGCGGCCGAACAAACCGGGCTCGATCACATGACCTCCGCTCGAATGTTCGCCGCTGCGGCGCGCGCCGCGGCGGCGAAGGCGCGTACGCGCCGTGAATCCATTTGCCCATCCGGGCCTTCCACACCAGAGGCGACGTCCACCCCCGACGGGCGCAGCTGTCGGATCGCCGCGCCCACGTTGGCCGGCGACAGCCCGCCCGCCACAAACACCGGCCGCCCCGACAGCTGCGACCCCACCGTAGACGCCCACCGCCACGGCGTCCCGCTCCCCGGCCTGGGCCCATCCAACAGGAACGCGTCGACCACCGGGCCAACCACAGCGGCCTCCTGCGCGTCTGCGCCTGCCAGCGCTCGGATGACGGTCGCCTGCTCTCCGATCTGTTCGAGCATCGCACGAGACGCGACCCCATGAATCTGCGCGATCGTCAGCCCGGTCTCGGCGAGCGTCTCCAACACCGTCTCCACAGACGCGTCCTGAAACACCGCCACCCCCACCGACGCCGGCAGCATCGCCGCGAGTTGTTGGCCAACGGTCCGCTCCAACCGCCGCTTCGATCGCGGGGCAAAGTTCAACCCCACCAGATCGACCCCCGCATCCAGACAGGCGACGACATCGTGGGGCCGTCGGACGCCACAGATCTTGATCTTCATCGGGCACGCCCCAGGCCCAGAGCGGCGATGGTGTGAGCGGGCGAGGGGGCCTTCATCAACGCCGTGCCCATCAGGACTGCGTCCGCGATCGGACGCACCGCGTCGATCGCGGCGGGGGTGTGCAGGCCGCTTTCCGCGACCCGGATCCGATCGGTGGGCACACGGGCCAGCCGCTGCCGGGCCCCCTCCAGATCGATGGAGAGCGTCTGCAGGTCGCGGCTGTTGACGCCGACGACCCGCCCGCCCACGTCGAGCACCTCCTGGAGCTCAGCATCGTCGTGGGCTTCCATCAACGTCTGTAGCCCCAACGAGGCAGCGAAGGCATCGAGCGCAGCGAGGCGATCTGGGGGGAGCAGCGCGGCCATCAGCAGCACCGCGTCAGCCCCGGCAGCGGCGGCGGCCTGCACCTGCCGCTCATCGACGAAGAAGCCCTTGGCGAGGATCGGACAGGGCAGCCGCGCCCGCATCGCCTGAAGCAAGCCGTAGCCGCCCCCGAAGAAGCGCTCATCGACGAGGACCGACACCGCAGCCGCTTCGGGGGCATACGCCGCAGCGAGCGCATCGATGTCCAGCGGATCGCGAAGCACACCCGCGCTCGGCGAGCGGGGCTTGACCTCTGCGATGAGGCCCAGCCCTGGGGCCGACAAAGCGCCAGCGAAGTCCCGCATCAGGAGGCCCACCGGACGCACACCGGGCTTGGGCGCGGTCTCCAGATCCTGGAGGGTCTGCGTCAGGATCGTCCCCAGCACCCCCGGCGGCCGTCTCACGTCAGGCCGCGACACCGCGGCCCCCTGCAGCGTGGCGGTAGCGTTCAAACCGTTCGCGGGCGGCACCGCTCTCCAGCGCATCGGTGGCCATCGCCACGCCCGCGGAGAGGTCATCGGCGATCCCAGCGACCAACAGGGCTGCCCCGGCGTTGAGGCGAACCAACTGGCTGTGGGCGCTGTCGCTGCCAGAGAACACCTGCTCAAACACGGCCACGTTGGTGGCCACATCACCGCCCCGGATCGCCGCTGCCGGGGTTCGTGTGAGGCCAACGTCTTCAGGATGCACCACGCTTTCTTCGATCCCATCCGGACGCACCGACCAGATCCGTGAGGGCGCGGTCAGGCTCAGCTCGTCCAGGCCGTCCTCACCATGGACGATGAGGACGTTGGCGCTGCCGAGCTGTCGGAGCGCTTCGGCCATCAGCGGTGCGAGCGTCGGATCGCTGATCCCGAGCAGCTGCCGGTCGGCGCCTGCGGGGTTGCACAGGGGGCCGAGCAGGTTGAACACCGTCCGGAACCCCAGCGCGCGGCGCACCGGGCCGACATGGCGGAACGCTGGATGGTAGGCCGGCGCGAACAAAAACGCGACGCCGACCGCATCGATCAGGTGCGCCGCCTGTGCGGGGCCGACCTTGAGGGGCACGCCCAGGGCTTCGAGCAGGTCGCTGCTGCCGCAGCGACCGCTGCTGGCCCGGTTGCCGTGCTTGGCGACCCGCGCGCCGCAGGCCGCGGCGACGAACGCCGCCATCGTCGAGGTGTTCGCCGTCGACAGGCCGCTCCCGCCGGTGCCGCAGGTGTCGACCAGCGGACCAGCGGCGGGCACCTGGACCATATGCGACCGGATCGCCCGGGCGAAGGCGGCCAGCGTCGTCGCAGAGACGCCCGTGAACCGCATCGCCGTGAGCACCGACGCCAGCTCGACCGCCTCAACCTGGCCGGACATCACCGCGTCCATGAACGCCTGTGCGTCTGCTGGCGCCGGCTGCCGGCGACGAAGGAGCGGCTCAATCAGCCGTGTCATCAGGCCACCTGGAGAAAGTTGGAGAGCACCCCGTCCCCATCCGGGGTGCCGATGCTCTCGGGATGAAACTGGAGGCCGAACAGGGGACGATCGCGGTGGGCGACGGCCATCACCAGCCCCTCCGCGTTCTCTGCGGTCACCCGAAGCGTGTCAGGCAGTCCTGCGCGCGCCAACATCAGCGAGTGGTACCGCATCACAGGCAGAGGCTGCGGCAGCCCCGCGAACAGCCCCTCACCGGTGTGCGTGATCTCATCGACCTTTCCATGAACCACCGCCGGCGCACGGACGACCTGGCCGCCCATCCGCCAGCCGATGCCCTGGTGTCCCAGACAGACCCCCAGGATCGGCGTGTCGGTCATCTGATCGATGATGTCGGAGCAGACGCCAAAGTCGTAGGGACGCTCCGGACGCCCCGGCCCCGGCGAGAGCACCACATGGCTCGGCGCGCGCCGGCGGACCCCGACCACATCCACCGCATCGTTGCGGACCACCTCAACCCTGGCGCCGAGCCCCCACATCTGCTGCAGGAGGTTGTGGGTGAACGAGTCATAGTTGTCGATCAAGAGCACGTTCACAGCCGACCCTCCCGAACCAGCGCGAGCTGGAGCGCCCGCAGACAACTCAACGCCTTGCGCTGGCACTCCGCATGCTCCCGCGACGGCACCGAGTCATGCACCACCCCCGCGCCAGCCTGAACATGGACACCGGCGTCGTCGACCACAAGCGTCCGGATGGCGATGCAGGTGTCCAGGCTGCCGTCTACGCCGAAGTATCCGACGGCGCCCGCATAAGGCCCCCGACGATCCGGCTCCAGCTCGCTCAGCATCGCGCACGCACGCACCTTGGGCGCACCCGAGACCGTCCCCGCCGGAAAACACGCCCGGAACACATCGAAGGCGTCCAGCCCTGCCCGAAGCTTCGCCCGCACATCGCTGACGATATGCATCACATGGGCGTACCGCTCGATGTGCTCCCGATCTTCGACCCGAACCGTACCCCGCGCCGCGATCCGCCCCAGGTCGTTGCGCCCCAGGTCGACCAGCATCCGATGCTCTGCCAGCTCTTTCTCATCCGACAACAGATCTGCGGCGAGCGCAGCGTCTTCTTCAGCCGTCTCCCCCCGACGCCGCGTCCCGGCGATGGGGCGGACCAGGAGGTCGTCCCCTTCAAGCCGCACCAGCACCTCCGGAGAGGCGCCCACCAGAGACCGCTCTCCCAACCCAAGCAGGAACATATAAGGCGACGGATTGACCGCGCGAAGCGCCCGATACAAGGTCAGCGGCGCGATCTGGACCGGCGCCGTGATGCGAAGGCTGGGGACCACCTGGAACACCTCACCCGCTTCGATCGCCGCTTTCGCCTGCCGCACCGCTGCTTCCATGTCTTCCCGTGTACGGTTCGTCGTCAACGGCAGGACATCCGCGACAGGCGGGAGCGGGCCCGCCGGAAGCACCCACGGCGCCTCCGGCGGGCGACTCGGAAGCGACAGCCGACCCACCATCGCATGAAGCCGCTCCACCGCTGCCGCATACGACACCGCCCGATCGCCCCTCAGCGATGCATGCACGATCAGCGTCACCCGACGACTGACATGATCGTAGACCGCCAGCGAGTCCGCCAGGAGCAGCTCGCCGTCTGGTGCGCCCAACCCCACACCGCGCGCCAACGAAACCCGCGGCTCAAAGCTGCGGACACAGTCGAAGCCAAGGTACCCCACCGCCCCACCGATGAACCGCGGCAGCGGACGCGGTGACCAGACCCGCCAGGCCGACAGCTCGGTCTGCAACACCTCCAACGGATCGCCGCATGGGGAACGCGTCCACGCTGCACCATCCGAACCCGAACGCGTCACCGTGACTTCACCGCTCGAGAAACGAAGATGACCCCGGATGTCCGCGCCCACGAAGCTATAGCGACCCATCACATCACCGCCGACCACGCTCTCCAACAAAAACGACCGACGGCGGCCCGCTGACAGCGCCTCATACAATGAAATCGGCGTCAACGTGTCCGCGAGGAGCGTCACCGAGAGCGCAACATGCGTCTCATCCCCCCGATGGGACTCAACCGCCTCAAGAGATGGACTCACCCCCATCATGACGCCGAACCCGGAACGGCGTAGCCCAGACGACCCAGCGCCTCAAACGCCAGCGTGAAGCCACCCTCACCATAGCGAAGCTGACGATTGCCACGACTCACCGTCGTCACCGAACAACCCACCGCGTCACGGACCGCGCGCTGGCTCTGCCCGCTGGCAAGACCCTTCACGATCGCCCAACGCTCACCCACCGCCTCGATCTCAGACGGCGTCAGCAGATCCATCAACACCTTCGAAAGATCCGAATCAGACTGTATCGACGCAAGAACCGCGAGTAGATCAGGGGGCAGGGAAGGCTTGTCCACGAGAGATGCGACGCTCCAATGTAGTGATGTATTACTCAACTAATACATCACTACATCAATACCGTCAACAAAGATTCGATCAGCCGGTGGCCCGCTCCAGTCGCACCGGAGAAGTCGGCACCGCCTTTCGTGCCTCAGGCGTCGGAGAGCGCTCCGCTCCGAGGGTACGAAGTCGTGTCGTCGACGCCACCGCCGAACGGGGCGTTGTACGCGGGCGAGTCGTCTGCGCTCCCGCTGGACGTTGGGTCGAGCGAGCGGAGAACGGCGAGAGCAGCAGGTAGACTGAGTGCGTCATGAGGGCTCCGAAGTGGTGACGCCTGTTGAATACAAGCCACCCCGCTGACCCGAACTGACAGTCACTGACACTCGCTGACACCGGCCATACCCGTTGTTCAACGGTCATTTTAATTTCACTGATCTCTGGGATGGCATCGAAAAGGGCACCCCGCAGGTCATCTGTCAGTGTGCTAGTGTTCGCCCATGAGTGTCATCGAGGACATCCCACTGCAGACAGGGCGCGCAGACCTGACGCATCGGGTGTTTCACGCAGCGGACGGCCGCTTACCCGCGCTTCGTGAGATGGAAGCTCGGTTATTGGGGTATCTGGCCGCCCACCCTGAGCGGGTGCTCCCTTACGAGGAGCTGCTCCGGAACGTCTGGGGCTATCGGGCGGGCCACGATCGGGCAGTCATCCACACCACGGTCCGCCGCCTTCGACGTATCATCTCTGACCCGGCGTCCTCTCCGAACCACCTGTTCAGCGTCCGCGGAGAAGGATACCGGTTCGTGCCGCTGGCCGCCCTTCCACCGCCGGTGCAGCTGGTCCCCGCCCCGGTTCCGCTCCAGGCGACGGCGCTCATCGGCCGCGACCGTGCGCTCCAGCAGCTCCATGCGCTGACAGAGACCGCTCCGCTGGTCACGGTGACCGGTCCAGGCGGCGTCGGCAAGACCAGCCTGGTTCAGCATCTTCTCACCGAGACCCACACACGATACCCCGGCGGCACGCGCTTCGTCGATCTGAGCGAAGCGGAGACCCGCGCCCAGCTGTTCTCGGCCGTCGCCGCCGCGCTCGACATGGCGCTACCCAAGTGGGATATCGCCTCTGCGCTGGGCGCCGCCCTCGATGAACGCGGCGCACACCTTCTGGTGCTGGACAACTTCGAGCAGCTCGTCGATGAAGCTGCAGATGTGGTGGCACGATGGGTCGACCGCGCCACCGCTGGTCGATTCGTGATCACCAGTCGGGTGTCTCTGCGGCTGCCTACCGAGCAGCTGATATCCCTCCGACCGTTGTCGACTGAAGACGCGGCCATGCTGTTCGTCGAACGCGCACGGATGCGGGCGCCTACCCTCTCTATCGAACCGCACCATGAAGATCTCTCCGCGCTGGTCGAGATGCTCGATCGGTTGCCGCTGGCCATTGAGCTCGCTGCGGCGCGAAGCCGGATGATGTCCCCGGCGACCATGCGTCGTCGCCTCAGCACGCAGCCCGATCTCCTCCGCAGCCGTCAGACCGACCGCCCCGACCGGCACCGCAGCCTGCGGGCGACCGTCGCATGGTCGCTGAACCTGCTCGATCCTGTCCAGCGGGACCTGCTCGAACAGTGCGGCGTCTTCGTCGGCGGCTTCACGCTGGATGCGCTGGAGGCGGTCGCTTCGCTGCCCGACGATGACCGGTACGTCGATGAGATCCTCGAAGATCTGATCGAGCACAGCCTGGTCGTGGTTCGCAGCGAAGCCGATCCTGTCCGATTTGGGATGCTGTTCACCATCCGCGAGTTCGTGGTCGAACAGCTCAACGCACGCCCTGATCGCGACGATATCCTTCGTCGACACGCTGGGTTCTATGCCCGCTTCGGGACCAGAGACTTCATCCAGAGCGCCCGCATCGGCCCGGACTCGGACCGCAATCGACAGCGGATGATCGACGACCTGGACAACTACCGGGCCGGCGCGCGGCGGGGCTCGCCCGAGGACGCCGCATACTGTGCCTTCGCCGCGTATGCTCGACTGTCGAAGCAGGGGCCGTACGCCGAAGCAGAGCAGCTCATCCGCGATGTCTTGACGATGGATGGGTTGCACCCGTACACCCGCGCCTGGGCGCTCGGCAACCTGCAGTCGATGCTCAACAATCAGCTCCAGTCCCAAGAGAGCCTCCGCGTCGGTGCGCAGGCGGTCGCCCTCGCCGAGAAGGCCGGCGCGCCGTCGCTGGCCGCCAGCCTGACCCAGGAGATCGGCTACACCCATAAGCAGC
>JBCBLB010000906.1:0-3069 GCA_038520555.1 Myxococcota bacterium
CCTCACCCCCACAAACGACGTGGGGGTGTTTTTCTCCAATCACCGACAGATCCTTTCCCGGCCGTTCAGCGCAATGGGTGATACTGGAGTCAGGTGCTGGATTTGATCAACAGCCGGGGTCTCGCGATGTCAAAGCAACAGCAGGTGATGGGTGGGGGCACGGAGCATACCCCCCACGATCACGGCCACAACCACAGCCATGGCCGCCCGGCGCCGAGCAACCAGGAGACCCAGGCTGAGCTGGGCCTGGGCGGCGACGGCGCAGCGACAGAAGGGTTCGACGTCACGGTCGAGTCCGGGGACACGCTGTGGGACCTAGCGGGCAGCTACCTGGGTGATCCGATGCGCTGGCGCGAGATCTACAGCTTGAATCAAGACGTCATCGGCGCCGATCCCGATCGCATCTTTCCCGGTCAGGTGCTTCGGATCCCCACCAACCCGGTCCCGCCTGACCAGGGCGTCCCGCCGGTCGCCCAGGAACGCAGCCAGTCCACAGCGCCCCCGGCGGGCGGTGGTGATCCCTTGCCTGAGGCCGGGGACGGCGGCAACATGACGGTCCCCTATGTGGTCCTCGCCCGCGGCGCTGGCGCGACCGAAGCGGCGACGGGCACCCGGGGCGCGGCGGCGCAGGCGGTGGTGGAGGGGTGGGGGATGCCCTACAACGCGAGCTGGGTCCGCCTCTCCACAGAGAATCGCGAGCCCATCGTCGCCCTCACCTGGCAGGCTGGATGGGGCATGATGCCTGGCAACACCGAGATGGTGCAGCACCTCAGCCCCCTCGACGCGCGGCTGGCGATGACGGTCATCTCGGCCTCGCCGGGTTGGGGTGCGATGGACGAGGGGCAGCGAACCCAGCTCACCGCACTGATCGGGGGGGAGACCAACGTCCTGAGCCAGACCGCGCGCCAGCAGGCCCAGTCCCTGGTGATGGACGGCGGCTGGTCGAGCCAGGACGCCGACGCGCAGGCCGCGGTCCTCACGGGCCTGGTCAGCGATTCATCGGCCCGGCCCGCCCTGGTCGATGAGCCGCACCCTGACATCGCACCCGCGGACCACGCCCTCACCGGCCCCGTCCTTGAAGAGGACCACGCCTTCCGAGGCGTCACCGCGGACGCGGACGTCTACACGGTCACCTTCGCCGATGACGGCCACGCGGTCACCATCTACGCGCCCAACGCCCCCGACCCGGCCAACGGGCACCACTACACCGTCCAGCAGGCGGTGCATGCGTTGGTCCGGCTGCCGCACGCCAGCCGCTCGGTCGTCACCAGCATCACCCTCAACGCGGTCCGCAACCCCGACGACGCGTTCTGGGCGGCGGAGTATAACGACCCCAACTTCGAGTCGTTCATGACCGCCGGCGCTGGCGGCGACGTGACCATCTACCCTGCGCAGGGCGCGGTCATGACCCAGCGCTACACCGACGACACCATGGTCCATGAGACCGGCCACACCTGGTCGAAGCAGCAGTGGGGGGAGGACACCAGCGCAGACGCCTGGCGACCCTGGCGCGACGCGATGGCCTCCGACGGGATCTCGGTCTCCAACTATGCGACCGCCTCCATCGATGAAGACGTCGCTGAGACCGTCCAGGCCTATATCACCACCCAGGGAACCCCCGCCTTCGACGAGTACCGGAGCATGGTCCCCGCCCGCTTCGCCATCCTCGATAACCACTTCTAGACCACCCCTTCTCTGTCGAGGTTCGCTTTGTCCGAACACCCCTCGTCTGCGCACCCCGGGACCATCGTCTTCGTGGATGAAACCAACGGCACCGAGCGGGCGCGCCCCGCCGCGGAGGTCCCGGATACGGTCGCCTGGGCGACCGTCGACGGCGAGAAGCGCGCCGTCGTCCGGGTCATCGCCGTCACCGCCGGCCAGCAGCGCACGCTGCGATCGTATGGGACCGACGGGCGGCTGCTGTCGTCGACGGTCCAGGTCCGGCGACCGCCCCGATGACGCGCGTGCTCCAGCTCACCCTGCTCCTCGCGTTGCTGTTCGGCTGCGCCGGGCGGGGGACTCCCTCCGCCGCAGAGGCCCTCGACGCCCACCCCGGCGAGATCACCTTCATCGACCATGGCACCGGCGAGACGAAGATCCGAGACGCCGCCGAGGTGCCTGAGACCATCGCCTGGGCGACCGTCGGCGGGGAGCGCGTCGCCGTCGTCCGCGTCGAGTCCCGCGTCATGGGAGACCGACGAGAAATTCAGCGGTATACAGCAGACGGCACGATGGTGGATTCAACCGTCAGCACCCCCCGGCCACCACCGCCTCGCTGAATCTTTTGGTTCTAACAAGTGTTACAGTCTTTCCGGCTCCGGAACGTTGACACCCACGGCTGGGTTTTGACATTCCCTTTGACATGCCCATTCCATACGAACAGTCTGGCGATTCCGCCATATCACCTGTATGGGAGCACACATGCTGACATGGACCATCCTCACAATTCTGCAGACCGCCACAGCCGCGGACACGATCGTCATCGAAGACAACATCATGTCCGACGCGGTCTGCTACCTCCTCGACGATCCGGTCATCGCCGCCGATTCGTGGGACATCGATGAGGACGTCGAGATCCCGGAGGAGGCGATGGAAGAGGTCGACGGTCAGACCCAGATCGACACCTCCGTCATCGAAAACGACATCATCTTCCTCGCCTCCAATATCGTCATCGAAGACGATGTCATGTACGCAGCGACCGCATCGGTGAGCCTGAACGGGGACGACTGTGGGTTCTGTGACGGCCTGTGCGTCGATGGCAAGTGCATCATGGATCCCTGCACCAAGCCCTGGGGGCGCTGAAACCCAGACTGTACATCGGGTCTCTGGTAAACTGAGCGGGTCTCGCTTTTGCGGCCTTTGTGGTTGCCGAGCTTCGCTGCGAAGCTCGAACACGCTCTTTCAAGAATCAGCACGATGAGCCGGGGTAATGCGGCCTCCGACGGCACGGAAAATGCGGGTGCGCTCGCCCCTGTTGTCGCTGGTCTGCACCGACCTCGCAGGCGTGGTCACCAACGACAACAGGGGCGAGCGCACCCGCATTTTCCGTGCCGTCGGAGGCCACGCGGC
>JBCBLB010000737.1:0-4601 GCA_038520555.1 Myxococcota bacterium
ACTGGCTGATCGAAGCCGGCCAGACCGCCGCGCGGGGCGAACATGAGGCCGCGCTGGCGATCAGCCAGTCGGTGGTCTTGCCCATCGCCGAGACCACCACCGCCAGCGGGCTGCGCCGCTGCTCTGTGACGATGATTTCGAGGACCTTGGAGAGGCGCTCGGTGCTGCCCACCGAGGAGCCGCCAAATTTCAATACCCGAATCTTCGACATCGTGCGCTCGACCGACCTTGAGGAATGCGTCTGGGGTCACCTCATAGCCTGTTCGCGCCCGTAGTGGTCGCCATCTTCCCAGAACAGGCGCATTCATCGCTGCGATCGACGGGTCAGTCGGCGATGAAGCTGTCGTGGTAGTTGTCGTCTTCGACGCTCAGAGCGTGGGCGGTGGGCCGCAGTGGCCGGGCGCAGTCAAGCATCACTGCGACCTCATTGGTGCGGTCATGGCCGATGCTTCCTTCATAGGCGCCGGGGTGGGGGCCATGCGCGATGCCCGGCGGATGGTGACTGATCGAGCCGGGCCCGACCCCGCGCCGCGAGGTGAAGTTGCCCCGGACATAGAACAGGAATTCGTCGATGTCGACGCTGCTATGTGGATAGGGGCAGGGGATGGCTTCCGGGTGGAAGTCGACCACGCGCGGTACAAAGCTGCAGATGAGCGCCCCCCGTGCCCCGAAGGTCCCATGCCACGTCGGTGGCAGGTGGACCAGGCCGGCGCGTGGCTGGAAGTTCATCATTGGAAACACCCAGGGATACACCGCGCCATCCCAACCGATGACATCGAGCGGGTTGTGGATGGTGGTGAATCCATGGAAGCGATCCCCCCGCTTGACAACCAGGTCGCGGATGCCCTCATCGTTGGGGCCGCGGAACACGGGCAGCTGAAAGTCGCGATGACAGTAGGGCGCGTCCATCCGGAGCTGCCCGGCGGGGTTGAGCCACTGCTTGAGCAGCCCCACGCCGCCACGACACTCGATGTGCAGCCACTCCTGCTCGGTGCCATCATCGGGGATGAACCGGTGCAGCACCCCCTTGGGCACATAGACATAATCGTCCTGGGTGAACCGCACATCCCCGAGGACCGTCCGCAACGTGCCGCCGCCCTTGAAGATGAAGTACAGGTCGTCACCGTCTGCGTTGGTCCGATACACCGGATCCGGTGTGTTCGGCTGGGTCAGAGCGATGACCACATCGTCGTTGAACAACAACGGCCGGGTGGCGTCGATGGGCGCGCCGCTCGCTGGCGGCAGATCCTGAGAGCGGTAGTGACGCCGGGCCAGGGGGCGACCCTCTCCCGCGTCAGCAGGAGCGGCCCAGCCATGCGTTCGCGCTGGGTTGAGCCGCTGTTCGTGGGGGCGGTGGAGGTGGTACAGGATGGTGTACGCGCCCTCAAAGCCGTCTCGGGTCAGACACTCCTCCCAGCGGAGCGCGCCGGACGCGCCGCGAAGCGCGATGTGGTGCTTGGCGGGAACCTCGCCGAAAATCAGACGGCCCGGCATTACAGGCGCCCTCCCCGCTGCTGCTCCCGCTCGATGCTCTCGAACAGCGCCCGGAAATTGCCAGCGCCGAAGCCCCGATCGCCCTTCCGCTGGATGATCTCGATGAAAAATGGGCCCGCCTTGGGGTCGCTGAACAGCCCCGCCTGCTCCTTGCAGAAGATCTGGAGCAGATACTGATGGTGCTTGTCGCCATCCACCAGGATCTCCAGCTCGCGAAGCACCGCGATGTCCTCGTCGATCCTGTCGATGCCGGTCTGCTTCAGGCGCTCGGGCATCGCGTCGTAGTAGGCGCCAGGGGTCGGCATGAACTCGACCCCCCGCTCCCGAAGGGCGCGCACCGTGGAGATGATGTCGTCCACCACCAGCGCGAGATGCTGGACCCCGTCGCCGCGGTGGTCCTGGCCGAACAGGTTGATCTGAGACCGCTTGAAGAATGGCCGAGATGGTTCGTTATTGGCAAACTTCACCGCGCTCTCCGGATCGTACATCACCACGGACTTCAGGCCCGAGCCCTGCGACGCGCCCGGCGAGACGTCGATCGTGTGGAAGGCGACGTCCCAGTAATGGGTGAAGCCCATGACGTGCTCCATCCACAACAGCATCGGCTTCATCGTCTGGAAGTTGCTGGTCACATGGTCGATGTGGGTGAAGCAGAACCGGTTCTGGCCGCCCTCAGGCTGCGCATAGCGGACGAACCCGGGGAAGACCGCGTCAGTGCCCTGGCGCTCGATGAACCGGAACGTCGTGTCTCCAAACGGGGTGGTGATGTTGAACAGCTTGAGGTGCCCACCGTCACCGGTCTCAACGGTCTCGACCCCGTTGATGAAGGTCGCATCGCGGGCATCCAACAGGGCGAAGGCCCGATCGGCATCCTTGACCTCGAAGACGACCGTGCCAACGCCTTCGGGGTGGCGGCGAAGCCAGCGATCGGCGCGGCTGCCCTCCGCCAGCGGCTGGCTCACCACGAAGCGGATGTCACCTGCCGCGAAGACCCTGGCCTGCTGACCGCCACGCGCGTTCATCTCGTCCGAGCTGCAGCCGATCTCCGCGAAGTCCATCGAGCCGACCAGAAATGCCTCCATCCGGGCGAGATCGTGTGCATAGTAGTGGATCGAGTCGATGCCGATGATGCCCAATGGCTCAAGCGTGTTCTGGCTCACTGATTGCTCCAAAGCAGGAATAGAGGGGACAGGCTCGGGCCAGGGGCGCCCTCGTGGACATCGCCTGTGTCACACGATCGCCACTCTGGCCAGGTTGGGCTGATAACATCCACGTGGCGGAGTCGTGAACATCTACACGTCAAAGCCTCGTCGAACCCCTCCCGCTCAGCCCCTTCAGTTTTGGTGGTACCCTCGACACCAGGAGAGGGGTGGGCGATGCGTGGTCTGATGAACCTGGGCGTGGTGGCGCTCATGGTGGGATGTAAGGAAGAACCAGAGCCGTCTCCGGACAACACCGTCGCGGTCTGCACCGCTGATGCTGTCCCCGTTGAGGCTACACAGGTCGAAGGGTGGCGTGAGGACGGGACGTTTATCTCAGCCGGCGGCCGACTGGTCGCCCCCGCCGGGCCCTCAACCCTCCTCGACAGCATGCCCATCGACATCGTGCTGCATCCCAGCGGCCTGTTCGCTTATGTCCCCCTCGCCGAGCGGGGCACCCGGCTGCTCGCCGTCGTCGACCTCGACCGGCTGGAGACCATCCAGGTCCTCGACCAGGACTTCAACCATCATGGCATCGTCGTCGATCCCGATGGTGACCGCCTGTTCGCTGCCGGCGGCGGCTCCGGGACGCTGGAAGTCTTCGACATCCTCGACGATGGCACCCTCGCCGCCGCGGAGGTGCTGGAGATCAGCGACAACGTCGCCGGCGTCGCGATGTCGGACGATGGCGCCCTGCTATGGGTCGGAGACTTCGGCGATGACGTGATCACTGAGCTGGACGTGGAGACCCTCGCCGTCACCCGGACCATCCCGCTGTCGGTCGGCGTCTGGGACATCGTCCACCTGCCTGGCCGCCAGGAGCTGTATGTCAGCGACCTCTCCAGCGATGGGATCGCGGTGGTCGATCTGGACGCCGGAGAAGAAGCCGCAGTCATCGATGTGCCCACCTCGCCGGCGGGCCTCGTCGCCTCGACAGATGAGGCGACCGTCTACGCGGCGGTCTCCAACGGCGACGTCGTGGTGGCCATTGACGCCGACAGCCGCGCGGTGAGCCAGGCTGCGCAGGTCACCGAAGATGACCTGCTCGACAGCGACGGCCTGCCCCTCCCCAACAGCAACGTCACCGCCGTCGCCCTGGACGCCTCAGGGCAACGGCTGTTCGCCGCCCGCGGCTCCGACAACGCCATCTCTGTCCTCGACGCTGACACCCTGGAGCGCCTCGGCGCGTTCCCCTCGGCGATGTATCCGACCGAGCTGGTGTTTGCGCCGGACGGACAGCTGGTCATCGTCGAATATAAGGGCGCCGGGATGAGCCAGTACGCTGGCTCGCTGACCGTGGTGGACGTCGGCAGCCTCGACCTGGACGCGACCACCGCTGAGGTCAGCCGGCTCTACGCCAGCCCCACCGAGCGCTACCCCTTCTCCTGCGACGACTTCTTCCCCATCCCCTCCAAGCCAGGACAGACCTCCCCGATCGAACACGTCGTCCTCGTCGTCAAAGAGAATAAGACCCTCGACTGTTTGTTCGGCGACATGGAGCTGGAGGACTTCGACGTCGACCCCGAGTTTTTGCGATGGCCGCCAGAGGCGACGGTCAACCAGCGGGCCCTCATCCGTGAATTCAACATCGCCGACAACTTTTACGTCGACACCGTTGAGTCCGATTCCGGGCATCTGTTTTTGACCAGCACCCATCTGACCCACTACACCGAGTGGCTGTGGAGTGACTCCGCGCGGGGGAATGCCTCGATCTCATGGCCGCTGGCGGACATCAACCTCCCCACCGTGGGCAACTTCTTCACCCATCTGCTCAATGAAGGGAAGACGATCCAGATCTATGGCGAGATCGTCGGGACCTTCGCTGAGGCGGATGGGTGAAGAAGTTGCCCACGGTGGGGAGGTTGATGTCCGCCAGCGGCCATGAGATCGAGGCATTCCCCCGCGCGG
>JBCBLB010000960.1:0-2304 GCA_038520555.1 Myxococcota bacterium
AATTTGCTATCTTCTTTGAAGGTCGTGTTAAGCTATGAGTAAATCGGAATGCCCAGAATGGCCATACACAAAATTTATGACACACCCACCTGTCCAACACAAACTACCAGACGCGGCGTGAGGACGTCTTCTGTATGGGAAAGATGTGCTTTGAGGAAGCTATTCCCTGGCTACAAAACACCTTCAATGCACGCGTTGGGCGTGACCCACTGCTCCTTCCGGATCTGGTGTTCGAATTGGATTGGTTATTCGGTATTTATGGCCTCCCCTCTCGTGAAGAGCAGTATCTTGGTGCAATGGTTGACTCTGGGAGGTTTACACGCTGGGTTGCTGCAGCCATGCTCACCGAGCGTTTCACGGACAAGAACAGGGAAACGCAATGGGTGGAGACCCTCCGCGATCACCTGCGGGATGATGTGTGCCGGTGGGTTCGTTGGGAAGCAGGAAAAGAAGAATCCGGGATTCTTTTGAATTTTGACACAGTACAGATCTGTTTTCCACGTCCGGATATGGTGGACTACCAAAACCCGCAGCTGGACGCGTTTCGAGAGTCACTCAATAACGAGATGCGTAATTCTGGACTTTCTGTTGGGGTAATTTTAGAGAAGGGTCTTCGCTGGCATTGAGGGCCTGAGAGCCGATCATGACTGTATCCGGTTGTGTTTCTTTTTGAGCAATCTGGAGAACCTGAACGGGTTGGAATCGCTCACGGTTGTCAACGGCGCCGTGGAAGTCGAGGTCAACAGCTTACGGTTCTACGATAACACTCTTCTAAGATCCCTCGAAGGGCTTCAATCTCTCTCTACGGTCGGGTTCTCTCTTCGTTTTCGGGATAACTTCAGTCTCTGTGCAGAGGATGTGGACGCGCTCCAGAACCACGACAGAAGGGCGTTCATGATTCCAATCCGCTCATCCCTGCCGCGTCGAGCTGGCAGGACGCCGATACGCTGTACACTCCTCGCGCGAGGCCGATTGTGCACGTTGAAGGCGATAAAGTCTGGGTATTCGGCGGAAACACCCAGCACATCCCTCCGATGAGCACCCTGCTCCCCATCGACTCGTCGAACCTCATCGAGTCCTGGTCGCTCCGCTGATTGAAGGCTATCCAACTCGTCCGAGCGGGAGCTGTTTCGTTGAGCGTTGAACTGGAGGAGGCATCTCATCCCATGTCCGCTCGTCGAGCAGCCTGCCTGCCTTCTTTTTGTTGGTCCCTCCCCACTGCTTGAAGAAGAAGGGAACGCCTGCCCGCTGACATTGATCGCGGATGTCCCGGACCCACTCTGCCTGCATCGGGCGCGGCTTGCGGCCAGACTCGCCCCCCACGATCACCCAGTCCATGCCCAACAATGGAATGGACGGGAGCGCCTCTAACAAAGGCTCACAGCTCAGAAATCGAACAGCAGCCTGACGAACTGCGCAGAGATCGGCGATCCGATTCATGCGGCGCTGATCCTCAACAGAAACCCCGATCCAGACGTTGCCGGGCCATGGGAGGGCCGGTGCCAGCTCCCGCAACCGCTCCGAACGCTTGGTGAGCACCTGAAACGTATGTTGCTCTGCACGCTGCATGGTCTCGAAGACCTGGCGGATGTACGAGGCTGGGACGTCTTGATGGAAGAGGTCGCTCATAGAATTGACGAAGATGACTTTCGGTCTCTTCCACTTCAGCGGAAGCTCCAGCAGATCATCCTGTAAAGTCACTTTGAAGCCATTCTTATATCGCGGCTGCCTCATTGCGAGGAGGCGCTTCGCCATCACCTCAGCGTAGCAGAACCGACACCCAGGGCTGATCTTCGTACAACCTGTGACTGGGTTCCAGGTCGCCTCTGTCCACTCGATCCGGGAATTCGTTGACATACCATGGTATACCGCGATTCTGAACAGAATGACTGTATTTCAGTTCAGAAGATCCCCAGACCAACGACGGGATCATCTGTGCGGCGCGCATAAAACTGTCCATCCGGGAATGCGTTCCACAGACAGTCTTTCATCAAGTCCCTGCCATGTCTATTGTTCGTCAGGTGTAATAGAATATATCGAGTCCTCCCATTATCTCCCAGCATCATCATGTATGTCGCCCATTTTGCATCGACCTGGGTCCGAATGAGGTTCATGGTCAGCTCAGCGCGGAGCTCAATGTCGTGTTTTTTCGCGATATCAGCCCAGGCATCTGTCCCAAAGACGACATCGAGCAGCCCCGCCAGATTCGAAGATGGTCCCTGACGCATCGCCATATCCAACTCGCGCCACATCACATTGATGAACAACTCGACCCCCGGATGTTGCATCAGTCGCTGTAGATGG
>JBCBLB010000925.1:0-2939 GCA_038520555.1 Myxococcota bacterium
CCCACGACCTGAACAAGGGCTTCCTGGGTGCGCACCTGAAGATCGATGCCCCTCTTCGGAGCCACATCCAACCGCAGCCGCCCATCGGTCCAGTCGATCCGCGGCGCCATCGCATCACCGTCGATAACGCCGTGGCCACGGAGGTCAGCGGTGATCAGCGGAGAGAGCGCGACGGTGGTGGTCTGCTCCGCGGCCAGAACCCCCTGCAAGGGCGCTGGGGCGGTCGGGCGGCTCATCCAGGCGCCGATGGCGAGGAGCACCGTCGCCGCTGCGATCGCAGCGGCGATGGGGAAGCGCCGATGGGATCGGCGAGAGAACGCATCGCGGGCGCGCTCGAGGGCCTGAGGGTCGGGCTCGGTGTGTTGCCGGAAAGCCTGGAATGCGTCGTTGTACTTCATGATTTCACCGAGATCAGCGTGGGAGCGTCCGGGCGCAGCCCGCGGCGGCGTGCCATGGCTGCGAAGCGGGATTTGCCCCGTTGCAGCCGGCTCTTGACCGTCCCCTGGGAGACACCGATGAGGTGTGCGACTTCTGCGGTGGTGCGCTCCTCAATGCAGCAGAGGACCACGACCTCGCGCTGGGCGACGGCCAGATCCTCGAGGATGTCATGCACGCGTCGGGCGACCTCCTGGGAGGCGGCGCGACTCTCTGGGCCGGTGTCCGGATCGGTGCGCTCCACCGACGCGCCCGGCATCCAACGCCGCAACCACACCTGACGCCGATGCCAGGCGAGCACCCGGCGCGTCAGGCTGAACATCCAGGCGTCGAACGCCGCCGGATCGCGCAGCGCCGGTAGCTTCCCGAAGGCGCGGATCAAGACATCCTGGGCGGCGTCTTCCGGATCGACGAAGGGCCCCCCCAGTCGCGCGCACCACGCCATCACGGTGGGGAGCCACTGTTCGAATAGCGCCTGCAAAGCCAACTCATCGCCGGCCTGGGCGTCCTGGATCTGCTGGAGGTCTGCGGAAGCATGCATGTCATCCCGGACAGTGCCACCACAGACCCACACGGATCCACGTTTCTTCATTTTTGTCGTCGCGTCGCGCTGACGGCGACGCCCGCACGAACCTGAACCCGCTTGAGTTCGTCATAGCCGAACACACCGGGCACCACCGTCGACGCCAGATCCACCGAAACCCCGGCGAAGGGGCTCACAGAGAGCCCCTTCGATCCCACCGGCACATGCGCTGCGCTCTCCAACGAGAGACCAGGGATCAGATGACCGCTGCGCTCCAGGTACGACAACGTCGCCCCGCTCCCGGTCTGGTCCGGATCCAGCCGCTGCTCAGTGGTGAGGTTGCAGTCAAAGCATGCCCCGAGGGTCTGCCGTGCGGTGAGCTGCCCCCACAGGCCGATCTCCGGCCGAACCCGACCGCGCTGCCGCTGCACCCCAGCACCGCCGCTGGCGATCCATTCGCGGGTCTGCGCGGTCACGGCGACAAACGGTGTGTCCGGCATCTCGACCCGGGTCGTGGCATCCCCGATGCTCTGCCACCGCCCGGAGACCCCCCACCACACAGAACGGTGGAGGCGGCGCGCAGACAGCTCAAGGCTCACCTGAGGGCTCACCGACCCACGCCATGCCGCTGCGGTGCCCGCTCGCACCCACCAATCCGCTGCAGCCGATGCGGGCATGAGATCAGGCGGCGCCACATCGATCACGATCACCTGCGGTAGAATCACCGCAGAGTGTGGTGGAAACGTCGTCGCGATGGGGGTCAACTTCTCTGGAGCCAGCGCCTCTGGGGGCAGCGCCTCTGGAGTCAGCTTTGCAGCCGGTATGGCGGCCTTCTCTGGAGCCACTGGTGGTGTCTGTACGGTGGGCGGAGGCGGTGGTGTTGAGGTCGGCCATGGCGACGGCCGGAGCAGGTCTGCAGCGATGGCGAGCAGCGCCTGGCGTTGTTGGCTGGAGGTGGGCAGGGGGACAGAGACCCGACGCGTCTCCCCGGCGTCGTTCCGGACCACCACGATGACTACATCGCCCTCAACGATAAGCTCACACCCTGGCGGGTCTGTGGCGGGTGCCAGGACGAAGCCAGACTGGTTGGCGTCTTCTTCCCACTGGCTGGGCGGTAGCTGGGGTGCCAGGGTCAGCGGGTGCGGAGCCGCGGAAGCGCCCATCACAGACGTGAGCCAGAGCAATGGTCCCATCTCACCTCTGGGGGAGGGATTCAGGAACTAACGTGGCCAATCTGGCGACCGATCGCAAGGACTTCAGGGCTGGCTGTTCAGGCTCCAGTCATACTTTGCGTACATGACGGCGTAACCGCCCCCCTGCAGGAAGCCGGCGTGCGTGGGCAGATGCTCCGCGGCGAAGTTCAGGGCGGCCTCCTCATGACCATCGATGCCAGGGATATCGTGGTGGTGAGATGTCATGAAATCCTGGCCATACCACTCAAAGATCTTGGACAACTGCACCGCGTTGGAGTCCTGATGGACATGGACGCCGTTGGTAGACAGCCACACCAGGGAGGCCCGATCCAGCTGGTCGTCGAGGTTCGCCTCCGTGAAGGCGACGGTGAGCAGGGGTGGACACCCCATGCTGGCGCAGTTGAGGGCGGCGTGGACGCGCGGATCGCCCATCCGACGGAGGATCTTATGCTCAATGTCGTTGAGGGTGACCTGCTGACCGGCGACGGTGAAGATCCGGGCGCTCCAGGGATCACCCCCATCGAGCTCCTTGATGCTGCTCAGCGGATAATTGTCGGCGACCAGATCAATGGTGAGCGCGTTGTAAGCGTTGATCCAGAAGGCCATCCGGGCGGTGCGGTTGGCTGGCTCAGGGGTGGATTCCAGCTCGTCGACAAATTCGCCGAGCGCAGATGTACTCACCGCGGCATAGTCCACCCGACCACGGGCATCGACGTGCTCGATGAGCACCTGCTGGTAGTCTGACAGATCTGCAGCGGTCGCAGGAGGGGTGGCGAGCGCTGAGGCGA
>JBCBLB010000974.1:0-1723 GCA_038520555.1 Myxococcota bacterium
CGTCGCCGACGCCGAACACCCCCGAAAGCTCACGGGCGTCGTCGTCGAGGATGCGAGGGGAGACCGTCGGATGGTCCCTGGAGCGGTCGTGTTCTCGACGATGCCGATTCAGAGCCTGGTGCGCGGGCTGCGGCCGACCCTCCCCGCCCCGCCCGACATCTATGCGATCAGCGAAGGGCTTGAGTATCGCGACTTCATCACCGTGGGGCTGCTCCTCGACCGGCTGACGCTTCAGGGGGCCGATGGGCCGCTTCTGGACAACTGGCTGTATATCCAGGACCCTCGGGTGCGGGTCGGGCGGATTCAGCTGTTCCACAACTGGAGCCCCTACCTCATCAAAGACCCCGGCAAAGCCTGGATTGGACTTGAGTACTTCTGTAACCGGGGCGATGACCTCTGGTCGAAGACCAACGACGAGATGATTCGACTCGCACTCGACGAGATCGAACGCATCGGCATCGGCCACCGATCCACGTCCCGCGATGGCGTCGTCATTCGGATGCCGCGGACCTACCCGGCCTACTTCGGGACCTATGGGCAGTTCTCGACGTTACAGCGATGGGTAGACCAGATTGAGAACCTCTATCTCATCGGTCGGAACGGGATGCACCGCTACAACAACCAGGATCACTCCATGCTCACCGCGATGGTCGCCGTGG
Organism: Myxococcota bacterium; assembly: GCA_038520555.1. GTDB lineage: Bacteria > Myxococcota_A > UBA796 > UBA796 > UBA796 > JBCBLB01. The sequence continues at coordinate 660 of JBCBLB010000974.1, forward strand.
ACAACCTCGTCGCGGGAAGGACCGACCGGAGCAACATCTGGGCGGTCAACACCGAGCCCGAATATCATGAAGAGCGCTCCCGGTGATCGCGGCGGTGTGGGTGATGCTGGCCTGCACCCCGCCGCCCTCTGATCGGGCGCTCTATCTCCAGGTCAGCCAGAACCCATCCGATCCGACCCCCTGTCAACGGATCGAAGACCCATCCCTCTCAGCAGAGTGTGTGGCCCTTTCAGCGCCGGCTCTTCCCGAAGCTGACGCCCTCGCCGCCTGTGAGACCCTCCCCTCGCCTTCCCCGTGGCGAGATGAGTGCTTCTTCCTCGTCGCCGACGCCCTCGTCGCCGAAGGCCCGCTCGCGGTGAAGATCTGTGGGCAGGCGGGACGGTTTGAGCGGCGGTGTCTGGGCCATGCGTTCGGCCGACAGGCGAGGACCCTGCTCGCGAACCACCCACGTGGCCACGAACGCGAAGCGTTTGCACTCATCAAAGAGATGGGCCGCAGCGACTATGGAGAAGCCCCTGCCCAGACCGCGCGGAAGACCCATGATCTGCTGGTGCGCCATGTCGCAGGACGCGATCCGGGGGAGCGGTTCTCACGAGCCACGTGCGGTGACCTGCCCCGGACGATGTGCCAGGAGGCGTTCGCGCTGCGCATTCGTGAGCAGATGAGCCGATCAGGGAAGCCCTTGTCTACGCTGTGTGATTCGGAACCGCTCGATGTGGACGACGCTGAGGCAGTCGGCGCGCCCGGATGGGATGCGGATGCCGATGAGATCGCTGCCAAAGCGGTGCGCAGGATCTGTGTGGCCTCTGAGAACCGGTAAAATCGCGTATATTCAGGTGGTGTCTCGCTTTCGCAACCTTTGTGGTTGCCGAGCTTTGAAGCGAAGCTCGAACACGCTCTTTCAAGAATGTGCACGATACGCCCGGGAAATGCGGCCAGATTCATCGGAGCCGACGTGAGCGGGGGATTTTTGAAGCGGCCGTCAGCGGATCCCACCTCGCTCAACCGAGGTGCGACGGTCGCTAACCACTCCCCCGCTCACGTCGGCTCCGATGAATCTGGCC
>JBCBLB010000502.1:0-7402 GCA_038520555.1 Myxococcota bacterium
CCTGACGTTGAAGCCCCGGGCTTCAACGTCAGGTTGAGGACCGGAACCCCGTCGACGACCAGCTGGTTTTTGGTGACGACCATGTTGACCGCAAGCTCCGGCGCCTTCTTCGCAGAAGAGGTCGGAAGCTGGAGGTCATCGCTGGGTGCGATGGAGACATCTGAGGTCGAGTACGACTTCAGCAGGAAGACCAGGATGATGGTCATCATGTCCATCATCGAGTTGATGTTGAGGTCCGCGTCGACGTTCTGGCGACGTGCTTTCTTTGGCATCTGCGTGTTCTCCCAGGCTCACATCGCGCCGCCGGCGATGACAACCGCAGGGAAGAGCAAACGCGCCGAGCCGTCCGGGCCAGGGTTGCCTTTGTCTTCACGCGCAGCGTCCATCGCCGAGACCAGGACTTCGTACTGGATCTTGCTGTCCGGCACAAGAATCATGGTCTCTTCGTCGGGGTTCTCATCTTTGATCTTCGCGAGGATGGCCGTCACCTCCGGCCAGTCGTAGTCGTCGACGCTGGTGCAGGTCCCGCCACTCTTGCAGGGGACGTCGGGCGGCTTCAGCTCCCCCTCAGCGACCTGAGGGGCGCCGTCGGGGTAGATGATCGCGTCCACGCCGGTCCCCAGAATGCGAACCCCTTCGTTGGTGAGGGCCACGCTCAGGTTCAGCGGCGGATCTTCTTCTTCCTTGTTCGGGTCCGCCGGCTGCGGCGGCCCGATGGCCGGGAGCGTGCTGTCGATAACGGCCAGCTGGACGAACTCCGCTGCCATCAGCAGGAACGGAATCAGGATCGTGACCAGGTTCATGACCGGAATGAGGTTCAGCGGCTCCGCGTCAGCTTGCCTTCGCTGGACAGCCATGATCTCCTCTCAGTGGGAGGTGTGAAGGAAAGGGCCCCAAAGAAGAGGGGGACACTTCATCGCACGCGGCGAGAAGCGCCCCCCCATTCCCGGTCAACCCTCAGGCGCTCGCTGCGGAGCCGTCTTCCTTGAGGGTGCCGCGACGGCGGGCGCCGAGCAGGTTGACGCACTTCAGCGCGTACTGGTCAATGTCGTCCATGATCTTCGTGGTCCGGCTGGCCACGATGGCGTGGAGGACGAGCGTCGGAATCGCGACCACCAGCCCGGAAGCGGTGGTGAACATCGCCGTCGAGATGCCCGCGGCGAGAAGGGTCTGCTTGGTCTCAGCCGAGGCGTGTGCGACCGCCTCGAACGCGAGGATCAGACCCTGAATCGTCCCGAGCAGGCCGGTCAGCGTCGCGACGTTGGCGAGCATCGGGAGGAAGTTGGTCCGCTTGTTCAGCTGCGGGAAGACCTCCAGAACCGCCTCATCAACAGCGTTCTGGATCTCAACCTCACTGCGGTTGGCGCGGGTCAGGCCAGCCTTGAGCACCCGCGGAAGCGCGGCGTTTGGCTCCGCGTTGCAAAGCTTAATGGCGCGGTCGATGTTGTTGGCCATGATCAGCTTCTGGATCTGCGCCATGAACGCAGCGCCGTTGATGTTGGCGCGGAACACGATGTAGTACAGGCGCTCAAACGCGATTGCCAGAGCGAAGACCGCGCAGATGAGGATCGGCCACATGAACGGGCCGCCCTTATTCATGGCGCTGACGAGAAAGTCCATCTACAACCCTCCTGAAGGGCACTGTGTCGACTGGGGTTATTGCTTCTACGTTCAGGAGCGGGTCGACGCCTGCTTCCTGTCACGACTCGAAGAACTGTACCTGAACAATCGGTGGATGTCGTCATCACCTTGTGAAGACCTTGTCAGGGACCCCCCGAGTGATCCCCCATGACCACGACACCCTCTTGCAAAACACGTCATGACAACCCCCTCCCCTCACCCACCACATCGACCTCAACAAACCATCAACCGTTCGCTGCCGATCCATCGGCTCCGCAGATGAATCTCTGCGACTTTTCCTCCCCATCACCCAGGCAGACTCAACCACCGTCGCGCAACTGGAGGACCGCCGCATCTCCCCATCGCGGCGTCTTCGACAGAACGCTCTCAGCGCATTCGCTCAGAAAGGCTTCTTATCTACACTTTCGACGATGCGTGGCACGAACGACTCTTTGAGCTCCAGCTCATAGTTCGTGTCCAGGTTCTGACGTGTGATGAAGATCGTGATCTCTGGCTTCTGAACTTCACCGATAACGTCCACCACCTCGAAGACGAGGCGTCGGTCCTGGGCACTCGCCGTGCCCACCATCATCAACGCTGCAACTGCGAACAACCGCTTGATCATCGCTCAACCTCCCCAGGGATCGTCTTCTTTGGGTTCTTCTACCGGTTGCTCCTGCGGAGCCTCGTGCTGTGGGCTGCGTTCTTCTGGAGCAGGCGGCTCCGGTTCAGGCTCGGGCGGCGGTTGCTGGGCGGCCTCTTCTTCAGCCTGACGCGCCAGCTCTTCGCGGCGTTTGGCTTCTTCACGACGCTGGCGTCGGGCTTCCGCGCGCTCAAAGCGCTTCTTCTGCTTCTCGATGTCCTGGGTCCACTCTGCGACCAGCTCTTCCCGTGTGCCACCCTGCTTGGTATACGTATCCAAAGCGTCGAGGGCTGCGTCATAGGACTTCATGTGATCGCCGAGCAGCACCGCGAGGTTGAGATACGGGTCGGGGTTGCCCGGATCCAGCTCGAGCGCCTTCTGATACGATCGCTGCGCCTCTTCGAACCGTCCCAGCCCGCGGTATCCGATGCCCAGGTTGAGGTGGATGCCCGGGTTGTTGGGCTGAAGCGCACGTGCCTGCTCCAAAACAGCGACGGTCGATTCCCAGTCGCGGTTGTCCATATGAAGCTGCGCCAGGAACATCATCGCCACGACCAGCTGGGGATCCAGCTCCAGGGCCTTCTCAAGCTCGACCCGGGCGTTGGCGATCTTCTCTTTGAGCAGAAGCACCTGACCCAGGTTGGCGTGGATCATGGCGTTCTGTTTGGCGCCCGGGACGTCGTTGAGCGCCTTCTGGTAGACAAACTGCGCCAGCTCCAGGTTGCCCTGCTCAATATAGATGAGCCCGAGGTGATTGTAGACGTTGATGTTGTTGGCGTTCTGGGCGAGCGCTGCCTTCGACTGAGCGATGGCTTCGTCGTCCTTGCCCAGCTCACGGAGCACCCCGATGACCCCGGAGATGAGATCCGGATCGTCCGGTGAAGACCGCTGGCCGGCCCGATACATGGACAACGCCTTGTCCAGATCGCCGCTCTGCTGGGCGATGGCGCCAAGGTTCAGCCACGCTGCAGACAACGACGGATCGATGTCTGTCGCCCGCAGATACTCTTTGCGAGCCATGTTCTCATCGCCGATGATCTGATAGGCGACGCCGCGGTTGTATGGGATCTCTGCGAGCTCCGGGGCCTTGCGAGCCAGCGCATCGAGCTGGCGGAGCGCCTGCTGCGCCTGCCCGACGTCGCCAGTCGTCAGCCATGCCGCAGCTTCGTTCACCTGGGCATGCACCTCGGCGATGGTGAGGGGTTTCTCCTCAACCACGGGCTCCGCCACCGGATCGACTGGATCGGTGACCGCTGGATCAGGCAGTTGCTTCGGGGGACACCCCCAGAGCCCGACACTCAGACTCATCACGACGATGGAAGATGTCAACGTGCGCATCGGTGTCACTCCTGCCACGGCCCAGGATCCGGGGTCGGTTCGGGGGTCGGTTCGGGGGGAGACGGCGATTCGGGAGAGGGCTCAGCGGGCCCGTCCTGGATGGGTTCCGGATCTGGCTCAACCACCTCGGGGTCGCGAACCGATATCGGCCGGGGCCTGGCCACGAAGCTCGCTTCCGCTTCACCGCGGATCTCACCCTTCTCCGCAGCGAAGTCGCCAGGGAACCGGCCGGAGAGCGCCTCGAGGGTCTTCGTCAGATATGGCGACCACCGCTTCGCCTCTTTGCCCTTCTGGAGGTTGGCCTCCAGACGCGCGCGGGCTTTGTCTTCGACCGGAATCCGAAGCTCATCGAGCTTCTCCTGGTAGAGCATCAGCAGCTCCTCATCTCGCTCGATCTCCGGCGGGACCGGCGCTTCGTAGATCATATCGCTATAGGTGAGGTAGCCCATCCCAGCGATATACAGCGCCGCAGACGTGTACTCGAAGTCCTTATAGGTCGAGACCAGATCAAGCGCGGCCTGGTTGAGCGCAGCCAGCTCTTCGGGCTTCTGGTTGATCAGAAGCTCTGCGTTTTTCTGGTCGTTTCGGGTATACCGGATGACCTTGAACGCCTCAAACTGCTTCTCCAGATCGCGGAAGGCCGCATGCGCCGCATAGTGCCGCCCGGCTGGACCGACCTTCTCAGCGAGCGACTGGTATGCCTGAGACAGGTCGTCCCACGCCCGATCGATCTCCCGCTGGCGACCGCCAGACTTCTCGGTGATGTCGGCGATCCGTTGGTAGGCTTCCATCGTATGGTCCGCGTCGCTGTTTCCAAATCTGCTCAAATAACGACGGTAGAACTTGAGCGCCTCCGCATCTCCGACCTCTTCCCACTGCTGACCGGCCTGGAACATGACCTGTTCGGCGTCAGGGTTCTCCGAGAAATCCCTGGCGTAGCGCTCGAACCCTTCGGCCGCGCCCTTGAAGTCGCCCATACCGATGCGCAAGAAGGCTGCGTTGTACAAGGCGATGTCTGCGTCCGCGTAGTCCTTGCCCGCGTTCCGGTAGAGCTGCTCGAAGTAGCTGACCGCCTTGTCCAGCTCCAGAATCCCGGCGTAGTTGCTGGCGATGCGGAAGGTGAGCGGGAAACTCAGCTCATCGGTCGGGAAGCGATCGACGTACTCCCGGAAGTAGGTGTTCGCCTTGTCAACTTCACCGGCTTCCGCGTAGTTCTGGCCGATGTTGTAGAACGCCTTGCGGAAGATGTCATCTTCTTCAGGGTAATCACGGGTGTACGCCAGGAAAGCGTCTGCCGCCTGGAGCCGCTGGTCCCGAGCGGCGCTCATATCCCCGGCCCGTCGGCTCTTCGCTGCCTGGGTCGTCAGCTCCTGTGCCTGGAGGAACGCAGCCTGACGTTCGATGTTCTCAAAGTCGAGGTCAGAGACATCTGCGCCGATGGGCCCAAGCGGGTTGGTCGCATAGATGCTGGCGTACTCACGTACGCTGGCGAGGTCGTTCTCATCATTGAACGAGTCGATGACCAGCTTGGCCGCATACGCCGCCTCGATCCGCTCAGGGTACTGATCGATAAGCTCGAAGAACCGCTCCCTGGCTTCGATGAGCTGGCCGTGGTTGTAGTAGATCTGGCCGATCTCATAAGAGAGCGCAGGGCGGTTCTTCTCGATGCCCTCCTGGTACCGAATCAGCTCGTCGCGCTGGGCCTGGTAGCGCTCTCTGGCCTTCGGCTCCTCAGTGGCGGCGACCTGTTGCTCGATCTCTCCGATGCGCTCATCCAGATCAATGGCGTTCAGCTCATCGAAGGTGTTGATGTAATCATCGTGCAGCTCGTTGAGGCTGTAGACTTCACGCTCGCCCTGACCGCCGACCAGCGGCTCCGTGCGCAAGAGCGGCGCATCATCCGGGCGCTCCACCGGAGAACCCAACGCATCGATGATCTGCTGACGGCGGACCAGCGACAGACGATACAGCGACATCTCGCGATAGTTGTGGTCGCGACCGCTCTTCAACAGCTGGGTGTACTGCGCCTCTGCGCCGTCCAGGTCGCCGGCGTTGACCAGGGTGTCCGAGAGGTACCACTGGATGTCGTAGTAGTCGTCGGCGAACGGGAATTCAGTGAGGTAGCGCTGATACAGGATGGCCGCTTCTCGGAAGTCGTTCGGATCCCCGCTGGCGATGGCCTTGGAGTGCTGGCCCGCAGCAACGGTGGACAGCGACTTCTCAATGTACTCCCGCGCCTGAGCGAGCGCTTCGGGGTTGTCCCGGTTGGCCTGCCACCACGGAGACTGATCGTTATACCGGTCGTTGAGCTGGGTGATGGTGTTCTGAGCCGCGACGGTATCCGGAACGGGAAGCGAGTTGTACAGCAGCGCGATCTGCCACTGATAGTCCGGGTTCTTCGGATCGTTCGGCCAGCGCTCCTGCATGAACGCGTAGGTGTCGATGGCATCTTCGTACCGGGCCTGCTGGATGAGCACATCGGCGAGGCGTTCATAGACGGTCTTCTCGAAGGGCTTGTCACCAACCCGGGCGTAGTAATCCCGAGCAACATCGACCGGCCGCTCGCCCATTCGATCGCCGACATCCGAAAATGAAATCGCCGAATATTCGATGGCTTCCTTGCCCATCGACGAGCGCTTGCCGGTGTCCATGAACTGCTGCTCGGAGTAGTCGAGCAGCTGGGTCATCAGATCGAGCGCGCGGTCGTATTCGGACTTCTTGTAGTGCGACCAGGCGAGCTTATACAGCCCCTCATCATACAGGTTGCCGCCCTCTCCTTCGATCTCAACGACCGATTGATAGTGGGGGATGGCCTGATCGATCTGGTTGTAGTCGAAGTAGTACTCACCGATGCGGAGGTGGGCGGCGCTGGCAAACTGGGAATCCGGTGCCGTGTCGATGAGCTGCTGGAAGAACCCCAGGCTGGCGTTCTCATCGTACTGAGCGGCGTTCGGATCCGAAGTGCAGTAGCCCAGCATATAGTAGGCACCGTCGATAAACTCATAATCGCGGTGCTCATCGACGATGCTCTCATAAAGCGTCATCGAGCGGGAATAGTCCTTCTTGGGCACGTCGGGGATCGAGTCGAAGTCGGTCTCCGGATCGAGCGTGTCCATGAAGCGGTTATACTCTTGATCGGCGATATACCAGTCTTCTTCGGACTTCTCAAACTCCAGCTCGGCGAGACGGAACTTGATCGAGGCGGACTCAGGGCTGGAGGGGTACTTGGTGAGGAAGGCCTCAAAGCGAGACACCGCGGTCTCCCGAAGCCGTCGCTCATCCTCGTTCAGCTCGGTCAACAAGGCGTTGTAGCTGTCCCACAGCTGCGTCTTGTCCTGCTCTTCCCGGCGCTGAATGATCTCACGGGCGTCGTCTTCAAACTCGCGCATCCGATTGGTGAAGCGGCCAGCGGTCGCCTTGAACGACTCGATCTCATCCGCGGTCGCGGATTCGGTCGCAGACGCACTGCCCGCCGAGGACCCGTCCTGGGCCAAGGCAGGAGCAGACGAGACCACAAGCAACGTCAGCAGGCGCAAGCTCCGGCGAGACAACGACATGGGTCACTTCTCCATTTTCTGGTTGATGACCTGGAAGCGGCGATCAAGTTCCTCCAATCGCTCACTTCTCTCGGCCCGAAGACGTCCCGCCTCATCAGAAACTTCGGTCTTTCGGATCCAGTAGACATCCACGATTCCAACGTCCGCCCGCATGATCGTCTCGGCGAACTGCTCACCGAGCCGCGCGAACTCGTCCTGGGTGATTCGCGCCGCGAGGCTCTCAGCGTCCGTCGCGGTATCTTCG
>JBCBLB010000039.1:0-25260 GCA_038520555.1 Myxococcota bacterium
CGACATCGACTACGACTTCTATGGCGACCCCGCCAACGTTATCCTCCGCTGTGACCGGCCGAAGTTCTATCGCGCCAACGGCCTGGACTGTGATGATCTCGACGCCAGCTCCAACCCCGCCGCCGCAGAGGTCTGCGACGGCGCCGACAACGACTGTGACGCAGAGATCGACGAGGGGCTGGCCACGCAGACATACTACGCCGACGCCGACGGCGATGGATACGGCGATCCCACCATCACCCAGGTCGACTGCGCTGCGCCCAGCGGCCATGTCTCTGACAACACCGACTGCGACGACACCGTCTCCGTCGCCAACCCCGGACAGACCGAGGTCTGCGACGCCGTCGACAACGACTGCGACACAGAGATCGATGAGGGCGTAACGGTGACGCGCTACCCGGACACGGACGGCGACGGCTACGGAGCGCCCAGCGCCCCCACCGCCGCCTGCCCGACCGACGCCGGCTATGTCGATGATAGCAGCGACTGTGATGACAGCGCCGCCGCCGTCTTCCCCGGCGCCAGCGAGACCTGCAACGACGACATCGACAGCGACTGCGACGGCCGGGACAGCAACGTCTGCGACCAGGACCTCGGCGCTGCAGACGCCACCCTCGTCGGCGGCGTCGATGATCGGGCCGGGTTCTCGGTCTCGACGGCCGGTGACGTCAACCAGGACGGGTTCGCCGACGTCATCGTCGGCGCACGGTTCGCAGGGAGCGGACAACCCGGCGCCGCCTACCTCATCTTCGGGCCCGCCACGGGCTCGATGAGCCTCTCTGCTGCAGACGCAGTCTTTACCGGAGAGGCCGCTGGAGACCAGGCCGGTGTCTCTGTCTCTGGCGGCGGAGACCTCGATGGGGACGGCTACGACGACCTCATCATCGGCGCGCAGATGAACGACCGCGGCGCCACCGATGCCGGCGCCACCTATGTCTTTTATGGGCCGATCAGCGGCAACATCAGCCTCTCTGCCGCCGATGCAGACTTCGTCGGCGCCGATACAGACGGCCGATCCGGACGGGCGGTGCGGCTCATCGAGGACCTCAACAGCGACGGCCGAGACGAGCTGCTCATCGGCGCGGCGCAGGCCGGGGGCGCCGACGGCATAAGCTTCAACCGCGGCGAGGCTTATCTGTTCTATGGCGCCCCCACCAGCGCCTCGACCGACGACGCCGATCAGCTCATGCAGGGCGAAGACGCGCACGACTTCGCCGGGTATGCCATCGCAGATGCCGGGGATGTCGACGGTGACGGGCGGAACGACCTGCTCGTCAACGCCTACCGGGCCGATCCGGTCTCGTTTAACGAAGGCAGCACCTACCTGGTCACCGATGTCACCGCGGCGGCCAACCTGGCCACCGCCACCGCTCGGTTCGATGGGATCTCTCCCTCTGACCAGGCCGGTGAGTACGCGGTCGACGGCGCCGGAGACACCAACAACGACGGCTATGACGACATCATCATCGGTGCCATGCGGGCGAACAGCAAGGCGGGCCGGATCTATGTGTTCTTCGGTCCCCAGAGCGGCAGCGCAAGCCTGTCCGCTGCAGACGCGATCCTGACAGGCACCAGCGGCTCCTTCGCCGGACGCTCGGTCGCCTCCGCGGGCGACGTCGACGCAGATGGCCACAGCGACATCATCATCGGCGCGAAGCGCGGCGATGAAGGCGGCACCGCCTCCGGATCCGCCTATTTGTTCCGTGGACCGCTCTCGGGCACCCTCGGCCTGTCCACCGCGGACGCCATCTTCACAGGCCACACGCCGGGCGATGAGGCCGGCATCTCGGTCGACAGCGCCGGTGACGTGGATGGAGACGGATACGACGACCTCATCATTGGCGCGCACCTGGCCGACGGGGGCGGCTTTTGGGCCGGGGAAGCCTATCTCATCTTCGGCGGTGGGTATTAGAAGTCGGCGTCTTCATCGAGGAAGATGACCAGCATCCAATAGACGGCCTCGGTAAACACCGGGATGAACGCCAGCAGCAGGCCGTTCTTCAGAAAGATCCGCAGGTAGTCCGGGTTGTCCCAGACCCGCAGCAGGAAGAACTGCTGGTCATGGGACTCGAACAAGTACCCCAGGCTGGCGACCAGCAGCAGCACAAAGACCGCGCCGGGCATGAAGTCGGCGTAGTCCTGGGTGTAGGGGTAGCGAAGGTACGCCATGACCCGGGCCGAGAACGGGATCGCCAGGGCCAGGGTGGGCAGCAGCTGGAGGTTCTCTTCGGTGATCGGCAGGTCAACCCCGGCGCTCCAGGAGACGAAGAACAGCGCCTCGCTGAACAGAATCAGATACACCCAGCTCATCATATACAAGGTCGAAAAAGCAATCAGGACCGATGAGGCCCGCTTGGGATAGACCGTCGAGGGTTCGGGCTCTTCTTGAAAGTTCAGCAGCCGCCAGCCGAACGACCGCATGCTCCCCGACCCCAGCTCGGCGAACGTCATCTCTTCGAGGATGCGGAACGAGTAGGCGTCGGAGATGATCTGGGTGTACAGCTTGGTGGCGGTGAACACGAACAGGATGCCGCAGCCGACCACGACCGTGATGATCGAGCCGGTGACCAGGTCTTCGGTGAGGGTGTCGATGATCTTAAACAGGGCTTCGATGAGGCCCTGCTCTTTGATCAGGACATTGTACAGATACGACCACCCGAGCATGACCCCGATGATGGTCTGGCCGATGAACGGCGCGCGGGCCTTGCGCTTCTGCTCGTCCGTGACGGAATCCTCAACATCATCGTGATGATCTGGGCCGGACAGCGGGGGGCGGTCAGAGGATGTCATAGAACGCCTCCGGCATCCGGCCGAGGAACGTCAGCAAGATGGCCAACCACAGCGCCAGCCACCCCCAGCGGCTGTGGGCCCAGACGTCGCTGCCATCGAGCGGCGGCAGCGGAAACGAGAGGACGAACGCGTACAACAGCACCTGCGCGGCGCAGCCGTTGAGCAGGGCGCTGCCGGTCAGGTCTCCGAGCAGGGCCAGGGCCGTGTAGGCCACCAGAAAGCCGAACAGCACGCCGGCTGCGCAGATGCCCTTGTTTCGGGTCGTCCCCTCCAGCTCGATGTCGCTGGCCAGGGGCAGGTACGACATCGCGCCGGTGAAGTAGCCTTGCAACAAGACGCCGTCGATGTCGGTCCGCAGCTCCACCGCAACATCAGTGAGTCGGCCGATGCTGACGAACAACGCATAATGAAGGACCAACGGGACCGCGGCCATCATCGACATATGCACCGCAGAGAGCCCGCCGAGCAGCTCCTGGTTGCCCGACAACATCGCCACACCGTAGAACGACGCGGCCAGGGTGATCGCGCCCAGGCCCAATGACCACCACAGCGCCTGACGGTTGTCGTCGTGGTTGTCCATCGTCGAGCGGAACGCCGGTAGAAACAGACGCATCATCATCGGCAAGAACGAGCGGACGATCCGGCGGGTCAGCGCCCGCACCATCGTCCGCGCGGCGCCCATCACCGTCGAGCGGAGCATCGTCCGCCCGCCGGTTCGCAGCAACACGCCCAGGCCGACCGTCGCGCCCACGTTGACCTCACCCAGGCCCGTCTCCGGGCTGGTGGCCATATACTTGATCATAAACATCGGCAGGATCATCAACAGACCCACCGACAACGCCGCCACCAACGCGGGGATGTATTCGAAGGAGCGGGAGGGGACTGGTCGTTCAGTCAAGGTTGCCATCGCCGGCAACCATACCGCATTCTCCCCCCCTCACGGCAACAAACGGTCCACCGCCTCGACGCCCAGGCCCAACCCCACCGACGTGAATACGTCGGTGTCTGCGATCCGGCCAGTGAACCGTTCCGTGAACAATCGCCGCACCGCCGGGATCTGAGACGAGCCGCCGGTCAAAAACACCACATCGATCGCATCCGGCGGCAGCGACAGCGACGCCAGCAACGCATCCACCGTCGACGACAACTTGTTGACCTCATTTCCGATCGCCGCCTCAAAGTCCGACCGCGCGACCGACTCCTCGATCTCGATGTTGCCCATCTTGAACGAGAACGTGGCCGATTCCTGGGAAGACAGCGCGATCTTGGTGGCCTCCACCGCTTGGAACAGCAGATAAAACCACCCCTCTCGAAGCAGCTCCTCCAGCCGCCCCAGCCCGACCGGATCTTCCGCGGTGCGCAGCATCTGGGCGAGGGTGTTGAGGTCCTTGTCGGTGCCCGCCAGACAGGCCGTATGCCACCGGGTGATCGCCAGGTGAAGAACGGTCGGGATCCGCAGCCGCTTGCCGAACGGCTGGTAGAACGAGTTGTGCCCGAAGTGCGGCAATACATGGCGGATCATCAGACGGGCGTCGAAGTCGTTGCCCCCCACCGCGACGCCGGCCACGCCCAGGATGTCGTCGCTGCGGTCCTTCTTACGCGCTCGCGCCGGTGACAGCCGGATCACCGTAAAATCGCTGGTGCCCCCACCGAAGTCGCCGACCAGACACAGCACCTCTTCGTCGAGCGACCGCTCAAACTGGCGGGCCGCGGCGATGGGCTCCAGCTGAAAGTCGATGTCCCGGAACCCCGCCAGCCCCGCCGCCGCCCGCAGCCGCGACTCGGCGAGGGCGTCTCGCTCATCGTCTTCATGGAACCGGGCCGGGCGCCCCAGCAGCGCCGCGGTGACCGGCGCGCCCGCGGCGACCTCTGCCCGACGGCGGAGGTTACGGAGGTAGCCCGCCACCAGCTCTTCGAGCGAGCGCATCTTCCCCAGGACATACGTCCCTTCAAAAGTCTTCGCTGGAAGATGACGTTTGATCGACTGGATCAGACGGCCGGCCATCTCCTCGAACAGGTACTGGTCGATGGCCGCCTGCCCGTACCATGCTGGCGGCTCGTCGCCGAAGTACAGCAAGGTTGGCGAGGGGACTGTCTTCTCTTCCAGCGGAACGGCGACCACCTCGCGGCCGTCTGTCACCGTCACCGTCGAGTTCGACGTACCAAAATCAATGCCGCACGCCAGCGCTACGCTCATCGTCGCCTCCAAACAGGAAATCATCCGGGCTCGTTTTAACGGTCTACCCCGTTCGCTCAACCCGACGAGACCTGAAGGCGGGGACGGCGGGTCGTTTATTTTCGCAGCTTCTGGCGCGCCTCTTTGGCGGCGTCGGTGCCTGGCCAGATCCGCATCACGTCTTCATAAAACAGCCGCGCGTTCTCAGGCTGGTCCTGCTTGTCAAAGCACTCGCCCTGGCGGAGCATCGCCCAGGCCGCCCAGCTGCTGTCCTTGTGGCCGTCGATGACCTCCTGGAAGCGCAACACGGCAGATGAGAAATCATCCCGGTTAAACGCAGCCTCCGCGCGACGGTACAGGACCTGAGGCAGCAGCGGGTGATCGGGGTGCAGCGCCAAAAACCGCTTCAGCAACGCCTCCGCAGCGGGCTCGCGACCCGCGGCGAGGTGCGCCTCTGCGGCGCTCAGTATCGCGTCCGCGTCCGTCAACGCCGCGTCGGGGTTGGTGTCATCGCCGCCGTTGCCGTTCGACGGATCGGGGTGAGGCGTCTGGATGTCATCGGGGGTGGTGTCCGAGACCGGGTCGGGCGGCGGCGGCGGGGCGAGGCCCAGGTTGTCTTCCAGCTGATCGGCGCGGCTCTCCAGCCACGCCAGCCGGAACGAGGCATCTTCAATCAGCGCATCGACCGACTGCTTGGAGTTTCCATAGTCGTGGTCGAGCACCTCAAGCTGGCCGCGGATCCGGGCGACCTCGCTGCGAAGCTCTTCGAGGGTCTCCATCTGGAGGATGTCCTGCTGGCCTTCGGCGCTGTACAGCTCTTCGAGCTGCGCGGTCCGGGCCTCGATCTGATCGAACTGATTTTCGATGTTGGTCAGCCGGGTGGCGTGCAGCAGCAGATCCTTGCGAAAGACCTCAGAGGCCGATTGGCCGGTTCGATCCAGGACACAGCCGGAGGACAACGCGGCGAGCAGGAGCATGGCGGTCACGATCGTTCACTCCCTGAAGCGGATCTCAGCCCGGCGGTTCTGTTGCCAGGCCGACTCATTATTGCCTTCTACGGCCGGACGCTCTTCTCCATAGGAGACGGTGCGGATGTTGGTCGGGGCGATCCCCTGAGAGACAAGGTATCGCTTGACCGCCTCTGCCCGGCGCTGCCCGAGCGCGATATTATAGTCGATTGTTCCGCGGTCATCGCAGTGTCCCTCAACCCGAACCGCAGCCGAGGGCCCCGAGACGCAGCCATTCGTCGCCGCCAGCGCGCGCATCGCCGCATCATCGAGCTTCGAAGAGTCGAGGGGGAAATACACCTTCAGATCATCGCAGTTCGACGCAGCGGTGGCTGAGGTGTCGGCGGTGATGACCAGCCCGCCGCGGAGGATCGCGACCTCACCGTCGGGGTTGGTGACCTGAACGTCATATCCGCCCGCGTCGAGCGGAGGGACGCTGGCGGTCACGACGTTGTCGCTGCCATAGATGGTGGTGACCTCACGATCGCCGATCATCACACGGGCGCCGTCCTGAAAATTGCTGCCGAGGACGCGGGTGCGGAAGCCCTTCTGAGCCGGCGCGCGATCCGGGTCGAGCGAGGTGATCTGGAGTTTGATCGTCGGGGGTGTGGGATCGGCACCGATGATGTCGACATCTCTGGTGCGATCACGGCAGTTGGCGGCCATCAGGACGGGGAACATACAGACGAGGAGGAGCGCTGCACGGTTCGCGGACATGGTGTGCTCCGCTGAGGAGAGGTGGGAAAAGATGTGCGTTGTCAGGAGAGGAAGGAAGGAACAACGCAGCCAGAGGGAATGTTCCCCACTCTAACCCTCCATCCCGCCCGACGCCGTCCCCACTCATCGGAGGGCCGCACAGCCCGAGCATCTGAGGTTAAGCTGTTGATCGACTGGAAATCGACGAGGCGAGCATCTCCACACTGCACGGGAACACAGAGGGGCTGAAGTCCAGCGAGTCGCGCGCCCTGGAAGCGCTCTATCGACGCCGGATCCCCCCGGAACAGTTCCTCTCGGCCGGGCTGGGTCGGCGGATGACCGAGCTGTCCCGCGAACTCAACCGCCAGATCGGCGTCCTCGCTGACCGGCGGGGGAAGCTGTCCCATGTCATCGTCGGTGACGCCCACCAGCTCTACATCCCCGAGCTGGGGCGCCAGCGGGCAGGTGGGGGGCGTTTCCGGGGTCTGCGGTTGCTGCATACCCACCTCCGCGGCGAAGGGCTCTCCCGGGACGACCTCACCGACCTCGCCTTGCTACAGCTCGACGCCGTCGTCGTGGTGCAGTCTCAGATGGACGGGCTGCCGGGCTGGCTGGAGATGGGCTACCTCAACCCCGCCGCCGCCCAGGGCGATCCGGAGCCCTGGCTCATCGACCGGGTCGACTCGCTGTATGGGTGGTCGCTCGACTTCCGCGACTTCATCGGCGCGCTGGAGTCGCAGTTCCGGCAGCGGGACGCCAACATCCGCATCCCCGGCGCCGAAGGCGCCATCATCATCGGGGTGAGCATCAACAACGCGGAGGAAGCCAGAAGCTCCCTCGGCGAGCTTCGCCGCCTCGCAGAGACCGCCGGCCTCCAGGTCATGGACGAGATCCTCCAGATGCGGCGGGCGTTCGACAACAAGTACGTCATCGGGAAAGGCAAGCTCCAGCAGGCCCTCATCCGCGCCATGCAGCTCGGCTGTGAGGTCCTCATCTTCGACCGCGAGCTGTCCCCCTCCCAGCTGCGAAACATCGCCACCGACACCGACCTCAAGGTCGTCGACCGCACCCAGCTCATCCTCGACATCTTCGCCCAGCGCGCCTCATCGAGAGAGGGCCGGCTTCAGGTCGAGCTGGCCCAGCTGCGGTACCGCAAGCCGCGCCTGAAGATCATGCCCACCGCGATGAGCCGGCTGACCGGTGGCATCGGCGGACGGGGGCCCGGGGAGACCAGGCTTGAGATCAACCGGCGGCGCTCCGACGAGCGGCTCACCCGCCTCCAGAAGCAGCTCAAGAAGATCAGCGATCAGCGCGCCCTCCGCCGCTCCCGGCGGCGACGAAACGGCCTGCCCACCGTCGCCATCGTCGGCTACACCAACGCCGGGAAGTCCACCCTGCTCAACCGGATGACCCAGTCCGGCGTGGACGCCGAAGACAAGCTGTTCGCCACCCTGGACCCGACCAGCCGGCGGATGCGCTTCCCGGAAGAACGTGAGGTCATCCTCACCGACACCGTCGGTTTCATCCGAAGTCTGCCCGCGGACTTGATGCACGCCTTCCGCGCCACCCTCGAAGAGGCGATGGTCGCCGACCTCCTGCTGCACGTCATCGACGCCTCCAGCCCCGAGATCGAGACCCACATCCGCGAAGTCGAGCAGACCCTCAAAGACCTGGGCGCCGACACCATCCCCACCCTCCGGGTGCTCAACAAGATCGATGCCCTCGACGCCGTCGATCTGGGCAACATCGGCGAGCGGTACGGTGGGCTGCTGTGCAGCGCCGCCACCGGCGCCGGACTCGATGCGCTGATGCACGCCCTGGAACATCGCCTGTTCCTCGCCCGCATCGCCGACAACGACGCCCGGCAGGTCGGCTGACGATGCTCTGGCCGGTGCTCCTCGCGATTGCATGCTTTCCCCCTGCGGACGCGCCCGTGGTTTATGCGCCGCTTGATGGGCCGCCGCCCGCCCTCACCGACGTCCAGTGGTCCTGCGACGCCGAGCGCGGCGCGTGGTCGTTCACCCTGGAGGCCGACGCCTGGACCGGCGGGGGGCAGATATGGATGGCCGAAGACGATGTTCGGGTCGAGGTGCACCGGATCCGCTCGGTCGAGGCTGCCGAAGACGGGACCGCAGATCGCCTGGAGGTCGACCTGGAGAGCGTCGCAGACTGGCGAGACGCCGTCAACGGCAGCCTCACCCGCTGGCGATGCGCCGATGAAGACGCCCTGACCTTTCAAGCCCTCATCTTCGAGGTCAGCGGCGATCCGGCGGCAGACTGCCGGACCTGGGGCGCCGTCCCCGCCTTGTGGGCCGATATCTCAGACGCGCCCGACTGCGATACCCTCCTCAACACCAGCGAGGAGGGACGATGATCGCAGCGGTCGGCCTGTCTCAGCACACACAGCCCATCCGGGCGGCGATCGAAGCCGCCCGTCAGGCCGCGGCCCTGATCCCCGCGCCGCAGCGGCGGATGGCGATCGTGTTCGCCGCTGGCGCCCACGCCAGCCACCCCGATGAGGTCATCGCCGCCATCAGCGAAGTCACCGGCCTGGCTGGGATCTTCGGAGGGAGCGGCGCCGGCGTGCTCGCTGCTTCTGGGGAGGTCGAAGGGGACGCCGTGGTCGTCGCCATCATCGGAGGAAGAGCCACCATCCGGATGCGCCTCGCGGCCGGGCTGAGCCAGGACTCCGATGCGACCACCAGCCAGGCCGTCCGAGACCTCGACGTGGAGTCCGACGGCATCGTGCTGATGGCCTTCGACGCGATGGCGTTCCTGCCCGGCGCCCTCACCGCAGCCCTCCGCAGACAGATCCCCGCTGGCGTCCCCGCCCTGGGCTTCGGCGCCCTCGAACGCAGCGGGAGACCCTGGGTCGTCGCCGGGGATGCCCCACAGTCCGATGCCATGGCCGCGATGTGGATGAAAGACGTCCGCGCACATTGGGTCAACGCAGCCGTCGGAGCCCCCCTGACTCCGGCGATGACCGTGACCCGGGCCCGCGGCGGTGTGATCGAAGCCATCGACGAGCAGCGCGCCTATGATGTCCTGGTCCGTGCCGTCAAGTCACCGATGATGGCTGATCTTGACCAGCTCGGACGGCTCATCTTCGTCGGCCTCCCGGGACCCGATGAGACCGAGGTGCTCCGCCCGCTCCTCGGCGTCGATCCCTACTCCGGCGCCCTGGCCATCGGCGGCGCTCCCGTCGCTGCAGGGCAGGCCATCCGGTTTTTGCTGCGAAGCCCCCAGAAGGCGCGCGAAAACCTCCAGCAGGCCCTCCAAACCCTGAAAGAACAGCTCGATCAGGAGCCTTCTCTGTTGATTTTCCTCAAAGGCGCCGGACGCGGCACAGAGTTGTATGGCGAGATGGGCGGCATTGAGACCGCCCTGGTCGCCGCTGCGTTCCCAGACACACCGCTCATCGGGGTGTTCTCATCTTGTGAGTTGGCCCCCAGCGACGTCGCGCCGGCCGTTCACCTGTTTTCCGCGACCCTCATTGCCCTGAGCTGATCTCGCGGCGATCGGCGACCTGCATGGCGAGGCGAACCGCCGCCATCATGCTGGCCGGGTCCGCCTCACCGGTTCCCACCAGATGATCGGCGGTCCCATGATCGACGCTGGTGCGGATGATCGGCAGCCCCAGCGTCCAGTTCACCGATCGGCCGAAGTCCACCAGTTTTAGCGGCGCCAGCCCTTGATCATGGTACATCGCCACGATGAGATCCACACGTCCGAGGCGGGCTTCCAGGAAAGCGGTCTCTGCAGAGACCGGGCCGCGGATGGGCAGCCCGTCCGCCCGGATCGCATCACAGGCCGGCCCGATGATCTCCAGCTCTTCGCAGCCCAGAAGCCCATCTTCGCCGGCGTGCGGGTTCAGGCCGCAGACCGCCAGTCGGGGGGCTGCCATGCCCAGATCCCGGGCGAGGGCCTGGTGCGCCAGCCGAACCACCCGGCGGATGCGCTCAACGGTCAATGCCCTGCCCACCGCCATCAGCGGCATATGGGTGGTCACCAGCGCGACCTTCAGCTCGCCGCCGACGAAGGCCATCACCGGCTCGTCCACCCCGCACAGCTCGCCGAGGAAGTCGGTGTGTCCCATGAAGGTGAACCCCTGGTTGGCCAGCTTCTTCTTGTGGATGGGGCCGGTCACCATCGCCACAGCGTCGCCCGCCAGACAGGCCGCCGCGGCGGCCCGGATGGCGGCCACCTCGACCGGCTCTTCGGCGTCTGAGGGGGTCATCTGAACGACGCCCCGGGTGGGCACGTCCGACAGCGACGCGATCGCAGGGACGCCGCTGAGCGAGCGTCCCATCAGGACGACCGGACGAGACGGGGGCTGCTGGGCCAGGGCGGCCCGGGTGATCTCCGGACCGATGCCCATGCCATGGGTGATCACGATCGGCGAGGGGGCCATGGGTGCTCCTGTGTGGGGACCCGATGACCCTATCGCCTCAGTCGAGCTCCTGGAGCTTGATCTGGATGGCGGAGCGGCGACGGGTCTGCTGATACCACAGGTCGGTCTCCGCGTCGATGCGACCGGCGTAGACCTGCTCGGTCAGCTGATCGCGGACGTCTTCAAAGGGCGGCGGTTCTTCTTCATACCGATCGAAGACGTGCAGGATGAACACGCCCTGGGCGGTGGCCACCGGCGCGCTGGTCTCACCGACGTCGAGGGCGAAGACCGGATCGTTGAGGGCGGGGACCAGCTCGCCCTCACGATACGAGCCCATCTTCCCGCCCTGGGCGCCGTAAGGGCCCTGATCGTACTCGGCAGACAACGCGGCGAAGTCTTCGCCGGCGTCGGCCCGGGCCTTGATGGTCTCGATGAGCCGTTGCAGTTCGATCTGCTGGTTCTGAATGATCTGGATCTGCTCTTCGGCGACGGCGCGCTGCTCAGGAGTCAGCGTGTTGAGGTCGACGTCGCCCAGCTCTGGCGGCGGCGCCAGGTAGATGGCGCCCACATCTGCGATCTCGGGCAGCTCGGAGCCAGAGAGCAGCCGACGGTAGGCGTCCTTCAGCTCATCGTCGTTGATGGTGATGCGCGGCTGGATGATGGCCTGGTTGAACTTGCTCTGCCGCAGGTTCTCCTGCAGCTCCAGCCGGTACTCTGACCAGGGCAGGCCGCTGCGCTCGATCTCGCGGCGCAGTTCCTCACGGCTGAGCTGATTGCGGTTGGCGATGTCATCGATCGTCCGGTCCAGCTCAACGTCGGTGACGTCCAGACCCAGCCGTTCGATCTCCTGAGAGATCAGGCGACGCAGGATCAAGCTGTCGAGGACTTCCAGCTCGGCGTCGCGGCGCTCTGTGGAGCTGGTCGCCCGCTGCTCGATGAAGTCCCCGGCGAACTCATACACCTCAGACAAGGTGATGACGTCGCCGTTGACGACCGCAGCGACGCGATCCACGATCGCCGCCGCGGAGACCGAGGCGAACATCCACAATGAGACCAACCACGACACCACACCGAACTCCTACTACTCTTCGCCACCGTCGGCGTTACCGGCGCCGTCCTGCCCAGGCCCGCCGCGGCGCAGATCCCGGCGCAGCCCCGGCAGACCGGAGGGGCCGATCTGGCGGTTGGGCTTGACCTCAATGGCGGAGACCGTCTCCTCTTCCACCGACACGGTCGCGCCGGTGCGCAGGTTGGCGGTGTACTGGTCGTACATCTCCTCGAGCTTCTCGCTCTTGACCTTCCGCAGCACCGAGCCCTTCATCTGCTGGAAGGTGCGCTCGACGCGATCTCGCTTGTTGGCGACCATGATGATGTTGAAACCCCCGTCGGCCTGGAAGACTTCCGAGATCTGATCGACCTCCATCTCGAAGGCCTTGTCGACGATGGCCTGGTCGAGGCCGGGCTTGCCGGAGCGCGGCACGAAGCCGACGTCGCCGCCGCGCCGCCGGTACGGATCGTCCGAGTTCTCAGTGGCGAGTTCCTTGAAGCGGTTGGGCTGGGCGACGATCTGGCCGCGAATCGACTCGGCCTTCGCCTTCGCCTCGGCCTCGGGGAGCTTATCGGAGATCTCAATGAGGATCCGCTTGATCTGGACCTTCTCAGGGACGACAAACTCTTCTTTGTGCGCGTTGTAGTACGCCTCCAGCTCTTCATCGGTGAAGTCGGAGTTGCGAACGGCGCCGAAGACTTCCTGGCGGAGCAGGGTGTTGACCATGACCTTCTTGACCTTGGGGTCGCGGTCGAGGCCCTTTCGGAGGGCTTCCTGATACAGCAGCTCCTCGGCGATGAGGCTGTCGACGATCTCTGTTCGCTCTTCATCGGACAGGGTGTCGCCCTCAGCGGGCTTGCGGGCGGCAGCCTGCTTGAACGCCTCGCTTCCGATCGCGGCGCCGTTAACCTCTGCGATGACATCGCCGATGTCTTCTGCAGGAGCCGCCTCGCTGGGGGGCTTATTTTCGGTCGTGTTGTTGGACGACGCACCGTCCCCATCGCACCCGGCGGTCAGACCCACGAGCAGCAGCGCACCAACGATCGACTGAACCAGTCGCATGCGAGACCTCCTTCTTGCCAAACAGTTCGCATCAGTCATCCCGCATAGCACGGCGATTGAAGGACCCGCAATCACCCATCACGCCCGACAAAGCGGTTTGTTGACTCTCTCAGGCAGAGACGCGCTGGCCCCGCCGCCGCACCTGCGGGATGCACATGTCCAGGACCTCGGGCTCGACGGGCTTACTGACATGACCGCTCCGTCAAAAAACACATCGCTGCGATGAGGTGAAATCTTCGCCGTACGCCGTCACCGCGTGGAATGCCAAGAGAGATGCTACATTGCGAAGGATGTTTCTTCTGACCCTCTCTTCGCTCGTCTTCGCCGGCACCGTTGAACTTCAGACCACCCTCCCGATCGACGTTCGTCTCGACGGGACCGACGCTGCACGGACCTATGGGGCCTCGACCGTGCAGCTGACCGACGTCGCCGCCGGTGAGCACACGTTGACGGTGTTTCGCGCCGGAGTCCCTGAAGATCTTACCGTGCAGGTCCCGACAACGGGCGTGGTGACGGTGTTCATCTCTGCTGATGCGCTTCGCCTGGCCGCGCCGGTGATCACGATCGCGCCAGAACGCACCGAGCCGCCGAAGGTGGTGTTTCAAGCCCGCGGCGGGGATTCATTTCTGGTGCGTATTGACGGCGACGACGGCCAGCTGCTGGCGCCGGGGGTCGAGCTGAAGCTCGACGATCTGCCGGCTGGGCCGCACGCCCTGGAGATCACGCGGCCGGACCAGCTGGTGGTGTGGGTGCGGGGCACGCTCACCCTGCAGCCGGGCGATCAGCTCCAGGTCCTGGTCGAGGAGGGGCGGATGATCCAGGTCTTCGGCCGACAGGGCGCGTGGAAGGCGGGGAAGTGAGCAGAGCGGGCGGCGCGCCCGTGATGGGCACGATCCGATCGCGGATCCTGGCCCTGTTCTTCCTCGCGGTCAGCGTGTTCGGGGGCGCGATGGGCTACAACCTCGTCCAGTTGCAAACCATCGGCGAGGGCGTAGAGACGCTGGAGCGGGGCTACCTGCCGCTGGCCAAGATCACCGCGGAGATGGCCGCGCAGGCCCCCCGGCTGGAGGAGGACGTCGAGCGAGACAGCCCGCGGCCCATCCTGGGCGCCCGGTCCGACGCCCGGCTGTACAACAAAAGCCTCGCGGCCCAGACCGACAAGGCCCGCCAGATCGCATCTGCCGGCGCGCAGGTGATCGAAGCCGCAGAGGCAGAGAACGTTGAGGCCATCCACAACCTGTTGGCCACGGTGGAGGAGAACCGTCTGGCGCACCTGTCGGCGCTGGATGCCTGGGAGAACACGCCGGCAGAAGACTCTGCGGGGGCGACCCGCAGCGAAGTGATGCGCCGTCAGGTCCAGCTGACGGCGTCGGTGGGTCGGCTGTCGGCCCTGGTCGAGGGGCGGATCGAGCAGGTCAGCGCGCGCACGGCCCAGGCCCGGGATCGGGCCTATAACGTCAGCATCGGCCTCACGGTCCTGGCAGGCGTCATCACGGCGGTGCTGACCGCGGTGGCGCTGGTGACGCTCCGGCCGATCGCATCGCTGACCGAGCAGGTGCAGCGGCTGGGAGCGGGGGACTTCAGCGAGCCGGTGGATGTTCGCTCGCGGGCGGTCGGGCTGGAAGTGGCGGTCCTGGCGCGGGAGTTCAACGCGATGGCCGCCGCAGTGGTCGAGCGCGATCGCAGGCTGTCCGATCGCGCCGCGGCGTTGGATCGGCTCAGCCTTCGCCTTCGGCAGGTCCTGGACGCCATCCGGGCCGGCCTCGTGGTGAGCGAGGGCGAAGACATCGAGCTTGTCAACCCGTCGGCCCAGGAGATGTGGCGCGTCTTGGCGGGCGGGCGGCTGCCGGGGTGGCTTCGGGGGTTGTCACCGGGCCAGCACGAGGCCATCCCCAACGGGGCGCGCCTCTACGACGTGGACGTGGTCGCCTTCGGTCGTCGGGGGCTGCTCATCGTCGGTGAGGACGTCACCCAGCGGGTTGAGGTCCGAGAGCGCCTGGCCCGGGCGGAGCGGCTCGCGGTGGTCGGCCAGATGCTCGCCCAGATCACCCACGAGGTCCGCAACCCGCTGAACGCGATGAGCCTCAACGCAGAGCTTCTGGCGGACGAGCTGGACGCGCGCCCCGAAGCCGCCGAGATGCTGGAGACGATCATCGCCGAGATCCGGAGGCTGGAACAATTGACGGCGCGCTATCTGTCGCTGTCCCGGCGGCGCACGCCAGAGCTGAGCCTGGAAGATCCGATCGCGATGGTCCGTGAGGTGCTGCGCCTGGAGGAGGAGGCCCTGCGGCGGGCGCAGGTTGCGGTGCGGCTGAACGGGGCGGAGGTTGAGCGGCTGATCGAACTGGATGGGGACGCGATGCGGCGGGCGCTCCGCAATGTGTTGCTCAACGCGGTCGAGGCGGGGGCGCAGCAGCTGGAGATCACCGTACAAAGTACCGATTTGAACCTGGAGATCGCGGTACGGGACGACGGGCCGGGCATGGAGATCGCCCAGACCAAGAAGGCCTTTGAGCCGTTCTTTACGACCAAGGCGAAGGGCACGGGCCTGGGACTGGCGATCAGCCGTCAGGAGCTTGAGGAGGTCGGCGGAGCGCTGCGGTGTGAGAGCGCACCGGGCGCCGGCAGCACGTTCACCCTGGTCACCCCTTTGTCCGGGGGATCTCCAGCCGAGCGATCCGCTGATCGACGTCTCGCGAAGTGACGGGCTTGATCGCGCGCTGTTCGGTGGGCAGGCGGGTGAGCAGGTCTTCCGCGCCAGGCACCAGCTCGCCGCCGGTCATCAGGATCAGCCGCGACGCCAGCGTCGGCCGGTGATCGCGCAGCCAATCGTAGAGGATCACCCCCGGCTGACGCGGCATCAGCAGGTCGCACAGGATCAGATCGAAGCGATCATCCTGGGCAAGCAGCGCGATGGCTTCGGCGACGGAGCGGGCTTCTTTGAGATCGTGGCGGCGCAGCTCGCGGCGCAGCCCACGCCGGACGGCGTCATCGTCATCCACCAGCAACAGCCGCCGCTGCGGAGCAGATGCAGGCGCGGGCGCCGCGGCACGGGTCGCAGTGATCGGCAGGCTGAAGGCGACCCGGGTGCCCCCCCCGACCCGATCGGCGACCGACAACATGCCACCGAACCGCTCGACGATGAAGTTCTGGACCATGGTGAGCCCCAACCCCGGCCCACCGGTGGTCGAAAAGAAGGGTTCGAAGATCCGATCGCGGATGGCAGGATCGATGCCGGGTCCGTTGTCGGCGACTTCACCGAAGACCTTTCCATCGGCGGACCAGACCCGAACCCAGAGCCGGTTGTCCTGCGCCGTGCGAATGTCCATGGCGGCGGCGGCGTTGAGCAGGATGTTGACGCAAACCTGCAGCAGGGCGCCTTCATTGATGGGCACCGCTGGGACGGAGTCGATCTGAGGAAAGACCTGCGCGCGCGCGCGCAGGCTGGTCCCCATCAACCGCAGCCCCAGGGTGAACGCCTCATCCAGCTGAGCCGACGCCAGCTCTGTGGAGCGCTCACTGCGCACAAGAGCGCGCAGCCAGACAGACAGGTTCCGCAACCGATCGGCCCCATTGCGAATGTCTTCGATGCTCTCTTCAATGTCCTGAATGGTCTCAGCGTCCAGCTCGGGTTCCGCCAACAGGTCCGCGGCCATCTGAACGTTGGTGAGGATAAACGTCAGGGGGTTGTTCAGCTCATGAATGATGCCGCCGAGCAGCGCCCCCAACCCCGCGCCGCGGTTGACCAGAGCCCATCGCTGCTTCGGACTGGGGCTCAGCAGCGCGCCCGCCCGCCCATCCCCCAAAGAGACCAGCCGTCCGGTCGTCACTGGAGTGTTGTGAACGCTGATGAAGACCTGTTCGCCCTGAACGTGCGCCTGGATGTCGCTTAGGGGAGTCGAGAGCAGGGCACGCGCGACGGGATTCGCGTCGACGATCTGCTCCCCCTCCAACACCAGGATCCCATCATTCGATAGGCGCCAGAGTGGCGAAATATGGGGTTGTGAATGGTTCACCGTGACCATCGTGCCCACAAAGAGTCTTCATTTGTATACATTACCTTTTTTCGGTCAGGTCGGTGTTTTCCTGTAATAGACACAATGTCAAGATAGGACATCATGTCATTGGAGAGGAGCAGCCATGGAGCGAGTCATCCTGGTGGTGGACGATGAAGCCCCCAACCGTCAGGCCCTGGAGCGCATCCTGGCGCGTGAAGGCTACACGGTCCGTCATGCGGCCGACGGCCAGCAGGCGCTCGAACAGCTCCGGGCCGCTCCACCAGCGGTGATGTTGACGGATCTGAAGATGCCGGGAATGAGCGGGCTGGAGTTGTTGAAAGCGTCCCGTGCGATCGCGCCCGATCTTGAGGTCATCGTGGTCACGGCGTTTGGCACGGTCGAGACGGCGGTAGAGGCGATGAAGGAGGGGGCCTGGGACTTCGTCACCAAGCCGCTACGTCGCAGCGTCATCGTTCAGAAGGTCCGCGGTGCCATCGAGAAGCACTCTCTGGTGATGGAGAACCGGCAGCTCAAAGATGCTCTGGCCCGCACGGTTCCCGACGATCTCATCTGTCGGTCGGCGCCGATGCGATCGGTGGTCGAGCAGGCCCGTCAGGTCGCGGACTCGATGGCCAGCATCCTGATCACCGGTGAGTCAGGGACGGGCAAGGGGTTGCTGGCCCGCTGGATCCACCGGGCCTCCCCGCGTCGAAACAAGCGGCTGGTCACCGTCAACTGCGCTGCGCTGCCCGAGAGCCTTCTGGAGAGCGAGCTGTTCGGCCATGAAGCCGGCGCCTTCACGGGAGCGACCGGCAGGAAGGAGGGGCGCTTCGACATCGCGCGCGGCGGCTCGCTGTTCCTCGATGAGGTCACGGAGATGAGCCCGAAGCTTCAGGTCAAATTGCTTCGGGTGCTCCAGGATCGCGAATATGAGCGGGTCGGTGGGACACAGACGCTCAAAACCGACATCCGCTTCGTCTCAGCAACCAACCGCGATTTGCAGAAGGCCATTGAAGAGGGGGTCCTGCGCGAGGACCTGTACTACCGTCTCAACGTGATTCGTCTGCACCTCCCACCGCTACGGGCGCGGGCCGACGACATCCCGCTGCTGACCCATCACTTCATCGACCGCCACACCCAACGCAACGGGCGAAACGTCAAGGGCGTCGCCCCGGAGGCGATGGACGCCTTGTGCGCCTGGAAGTGGCCGGGCAACGTCCGCGAGCTGGAGAACGCCATCGAGCGGGCCGTCGTCATGGCCCGCGATGAGATCATTCAGCTCTCCGACCTGCCGCCCGCGATCCAACAACACCGCGCCGCGCCAGAGTCGATGACCTTCTCGGTGGGCACGCCCCTCAAGCACGTCGAGCGCAAGATGATCGAGTCGACCCTCGCCCATGTCGACGGCGACAAGACGCTCGCCGCCAAGCTTCTGGGCATCACCGCCCGGACCATCTACCGCCGCGAAGCCGAGTGGCGTGCCGAAGACGGCGCCTAATCACCACCTTCCACGTCTGCTTTCTCCGCATCGTCTCGCGCCTCTGGTGCGTGCGGCTTCTCTGCATCTTCAGCCCCCCTGGGCGGCGGGGGGTTGTTGGGGTCGATGAGGGTGGCTTCATCCTTTCGCTGAAGGTAGGCGATGACACCCATACCGCCGAGAAACATGAGGATCGAGCCATACTGGGCGGGCGTGAGTCCCAGGTAGCGTGCGTCGGCGCCCTGTAGGTCGGTGTTCCGCAGGAAGTCGAGCAAGAACCGGATGGGGGCGTACATCATCGCGAACAACGCCGTGAAGAAGCCCGGTTGGAACTTCCGGTTTCGGAGCAGATAGAACACGAAGCAGACCACGATCATCCACAGGGCTTCGTACAGCCCCAGATCATGGCGGGCGCCGCCGGGGAAGTCGACGGCGAGGAAGAAGTCAGAGCGCTGTCCGATGTGGTCGTGTGCAGAAAAGCAGCCCATCCGCCCCAGAAACCAGCCGAACGGGAAGCCATAGACGACCGTGTCGGCATGCAACCAGAACGGGCGGGGGCGGATGACCCGGAAGAACAGGACGGTGCCGATGATGGCCCCGAGGAAGCCGCCATAGCTGGAGAAGCCCGCCCAGATGCGGAGCAGCGCCATGATGCCCTGCTCCTGGAGCTGGTGGGGGTTGTACGCCAGCACATGGACGAAGTGGGCGACCACGAAGCCCATCCCGACAATGAACAAGGCACCGTCGACGATGTCTTTGACCTCAAGGTTCAGGCGGATGGCCCGCGCCCGACCCACCTCAAGGCCGAAGATGAAGCCCAGGCTCACCAGGATGGCCCAGGAGTCAAGCTTCAGCGGCCCAAGCTCCAGCAAGGGGATGTAGAAGTAGGGAATCAGACCGAACATCGCGCGAGCGCTCCACATTCAGGGACAGGGCGTTAAGGGGCAGGGCATGGCCGTACTGACGACCGATATCCTGTTGACAGGGGTTCGCCGCGAGGCAGCCTTTGACTGGTTGGGCGATCCCACCAACCACCTGCGCATCCTGCAGAACGCCTTCGATGGTGTCCACGACAACAGAGACGGGGACTTCTCCCTGCGCTTCGCCGCGCCGGCCTTCCGCCGCCGCACGATGGGCTACCGCTTCCTCAAAAAGGAC
The DNA here is from genome assembly GCA_038520555.1 of Myxococcota bacterium. GTDB lineage: Bacteria > Myxococcota_A > UBA796 > UBA796 > UBA796 > JBCBLB01. Next base: position 19,803 of record JBCBLB010000039.1, read on the forward strand.
GACTCCCACGGCGGAAGGCGCGTCCTCGTCGAAACCACGGGAAAGCGCACCGCCGGAAACCTCAACTACAGCCTGCGCACCATGAAACCCTCGACCAACACCATGGTCACCCTCCACATGGACTACACACCCGGCGACCTGCTCGGCCAGCTCATCGACGCCGTCACCCTCCGCGATGCCCTCGAAGAGCGGTGGAAGATCGTGCTGCGGGACCTCAAGGCCGCCATTGAGGCCGACCAGATCTGATCCACCCCTCAGCCTGGCTCACACCAGCGGTACATCATCAGGTCCGACCGAAGCGTCCCGTCTTCTTCGCAGTACTCGCCGATCCGCTCGCCCTCGACCTCGAAGCCCAGCGAGCGGTACAACCCGATCGCGCGGGTGTTGTCGGTGAAGACGGTCAACCCCACCTTGCGCACCAGCGGACTGTCGGTCGCCCATTGGAGCCCGGCCATCATCAGCGCCCGGCCCACGCCCTGCCCCCGAACGTTCCTGTCCACGAAGATCTCAAGCTTGGAGACGTGCCGCATCCGGTGCAGCGTTCCCCCCCGCAGATACAACATCCCCACCAGCAGTCGGTCGCGGATGGCGACCAGGGCGTGGCTGTTGTGCTGCTGCAAGAGGTTGCGGATCAGCATCTGGCGGCGCTCGACCGAGTCGGCGAACTCGTCGGCGCTTGTGATGAAGTACCGATCTTCTTCCAGGATGGAGCGGTGCAGCCCGATCATCGCCGACGCGTCTGACAGCCGCGCCACACGAATCGACACCGCCGGACCGGTCACCAGGACGTCGTCTCTTCGTTGATCTCTGTGATGACATCGTCATCGACGATGTACTCGCGGGTGAACAGCCGCACCGCCTTGTACTCCGTCTTGCTGCCCTGCTGCCAGACCAGGACGGAGCCGTCTTCCTGCTGCTCAAAGCGGTAGACCAGCCGCTGCGAGCGGGCCGCCTTTCGACCCACCAGACGCCCCTGGTCGTAGGGCGCGCCCAGCGACATGTACAGCATGTCCTTGGTCCACCCCCGCGCCGGCGCTTCGGTCAGGATCATCTCCCGCTTCGCCTCATCGTACTGGTAGAACCGGTCCCATAGGCCGTTCTCCTTCAGATAGGTGTCCCGCTCCTCGCGGGTCTTCATCTTCAGGTATGTCTTCTTCTGATCTTCGTTCATGAACACGCGAAGCGCGTAGTAATGGTCGAACTCATCGTCGCTCAGCCGCTTCGTCGCAGGGCCGCATCCGACGAGCATCGCGGCCAGGATCCAGGTCCACATCAGACGCCTCCAAGGTGCATCGAGACTTCTTATACCGGAGGTGCTTGAGGATCCCCTCCAACACCACCGCATCTGGATTCTCCGAATCCAGACGTGCATGAGGTCTTACCTCATGCCGAGCGACATCGAAAGGTCAAGACGTGGCGAGCACCACAACCGCTTCCCCCCGCTCAGTCCGTCGGGAAGGGTGCTCCGGGATCCGTCACGATCAACACCGACCGCGGCGCCCACCCCTTCCGGCCATCGGATAACCCGATCAACGCCGCATCTGGCTCGGTCTGCTCCAGCAGCTCGACCGCGGCCCCGGCATGTAACGAAAACAAGTCGACGCCCGCGGGCCCCAGCGCGCTCTTGACCACGATCTCGTCCGCGGTCACGACCGCGGTCTGGGCCTGCCGGAGCGCCCACCCGGTCGAGGCGACCAGCAGCGCTCCGGCAGCACACAGCCCTGCCGCCAGCCGGCGCAGCCGCCGTCCCGTGCCGACGCCAACGCCGACGCCGACCGCCCAGAGCGACAGCCCAACCGTCACCGCAAGGCTGGCCAGGACGGCGCTTTGCCGCGGCGCCAGCCATCGCTGCCAGAAGAACGGCCCAACCGCCGGCGCGGGCGGCGCCAGCCGATCCCGGGTCTCCTTCCGCGCCCGCTCCAGGTTCGCGGCGATGTCTCCGTTCCCCGGTGACAGCCGGTGCCCCCGCTCCCATGCTGCGATCGCCGCCCCCAGCTTCTGTTGACGGTACAGCGCGTTGCCCAACCCGTGGTAGACCGCCGGGTCTCGGCCGCCGCCCTCCAGCGCTGCCGAGAACTTCGCAACCGCCGTGGCGTCATCGCCCGCCCGAAGCGCGGCGATGCCCGCCTCATAGTCTTCCTGAGGTCCCGCGAACGCCAACCCCACCCACAAGAGCATCATCATGCGGTCGCCTCCAGGACAAACGCCCGCACCTGCGCGGTGAGGTCAGAGAGCGGGCTCCCGCCGTACCGGGCCCGGGACAAAGCGTCATACAGCGCCACCACGTCCTCACCCAGCGCCGCCAGATCGTCCCGCGTCAACCCGGCCGATGGCCGGTTCAGCCGAAGACCCGCCGCGTCCCGAAACACCGCCTCCAGCGAAGACAGCCGCTCGTCGGGATCATCCGGCAAGGCATCCAGCCGCGCCCGGAGCCCCGGACCAGGCGCCGGCGTCGGACGGAGCGACCACCCCCACAACCCGAACAGCGCAAGCGCCGGAACCGATGGCGCCGCCAACAACCACGGCAGCGCGCCCCGGAGGCTCCGATCCCGGACCGTCGCCGCGCCCGGCGCCGGGAGGATGTCGTCGCCCAACGCCTCGACCGGACGCTGGGCGCTCCCCTCCGAAAATGAGGTCACCGCACCCGCGTCTTCCTCGCCAGGGAGCACGCGGAGCGTCAGCGGTGCTGACCGAAGCGTCACATACTGCTCCAACAAGGGATCGAAGGCGGTCACTTCGATCGGAGGAACCACCAGATCGCCCACCGTCTCAGGCACCAGCGCGCGCCGGAACACCGCAGATGACCGATACCGCCCCTCGATCACGCGCGCGGTGTAGCTGGCGTCATCGTCATAGGTCCGAAACCCCTCCTGGACCGGAACCGGCAGCTTGAACCCGCTTAAGCTACCGTCTCCATCCATGCGGGCCTCGATGGTCACCGACTCGCCCAGCGGGATCTCGCGGGCGCTCGGCTGGACCCGCAAGGTGAAGGAGCCCACAAGGCCCGAGAAGTCCGCCGGACGCCCCGCCTCGGGGAGCGGGCGGATCGACACCGGCAGCGGCTCCGTGCGGTACGTCTCACTCCGGGTCGAGGTCGAGCGGCCAAACAGCGACTCCATCGGATCCCGCCGACGACGACGGCTCTGATCCGGCACACGGGCATCCAACAGCGCGGGGGTGATGGTGTGCTCCCCCGCCTTCGTCGCCATCAGCGGGACGAAGACGTCCTGGATCGTCACCCGCTCGCCGTCCTCGATCAGGGCATACTCCTGCTGCACCGTCTCCGCGTCCCGGGCCTCGATGAAGCCCTCGAACTGCGGCGGCGTCCATCGGGCGTCATAGATCGCCTCCTTGCGGCGGAACTGGAAGCGATACACCTCCACCTCACCGACATAGGGCGAGCCGCTCGACAGCGTCGCTGTGACGTCCGCCCGCTCCCGATCCGCCTCGGAGCGCGCCCGCACCTGCACCGTCACCGGCGGGGCCACCACCGGCTCACCGTCGATGATCAACGACGCGGGCCCGATCTGCCAGGTGCCCGCCTGCAACGCCGTCACCGCAACGTTGAACGTCAGGATCCGCGTGGTCTTAAGGTTCACCTGCGTGATCGACTGACTGGTCCCCTGGAAGGTCACCTGGAGGCCATCGCCCACCTCAAGATCCGGCCGAGCGTTCGTGCGCGCGTTCAGCAGCTGAAGTTCGGCCTGAACGGTCTGACCCTCGGTCAGCGCCCGCGTCGGCATCGTCAGCCGAAGCTGCGCCGCCGCGGCCGTCGCGAGAAGCCACAGGTACACCAACATCAGACGCTGCCTCCCATCCGACGGAGCACACCGGGCCACCGTTCGCTCATCAGTCCGTCAGAATTTACTGTCCGCCGCACGTTTTAACGTCCTCCCCAACCGTCACAACTCTACCAGTCGCTGCCACCGCGGCTGCCAGGGTTGATTTGCACCCGTGGCTCGCCCTCTTCGACCCCATCCAACAGCCGCGCGGCAGCTTCTTCTGACATCTCCTCGCCGGGCTCGCCGGGCTCGCCGACGGATACCGCCTCACCGTCCTGACCTTGCGTCGGCTCCTCGTCGGTCTCCTCGCCCGCAGCCATCGCCTCCGGCGGAAGCGCCTGCTCCTCCGGACCCTCCTCAAACGAACCATCATGCTCCTGCTGCGACTCACTCTGCTCTTGCTGCGACTCGCCCTGCTCTTGCTGCTGAGTTTGATCCGTTTGCTGACCATCCTGCTGTTGTTGGTCTTGTTGCTGACCATCCTGCTGTTGTTGGTCTTGTTGCTGCTGTTGATCGCCTTGCTGGTCTTGCTGCTGTTGCTGTTGCTGTTGCTGCTGTTGGAAGCGAGCGGCGATCTCCTGCTGAACAACCTGGAGGTTCTGCTGCGCCGCTTCGTTGCCTGGATCGGTGTCGACGATGGCCTGCCAGGCTTGCTGGGCGTCGACGAGCTTGCCGGCCTGATAGTTTGCGAGCCCGGCGTTGTAGCGGGCACGCTGCTGCTGCCCGGCGTCAGGAGCGCGCTGGGCGATGTCGCTGAGGATCCGTGCGGCGTCGTTGTAGCGTCCTGCCTGGTAGAGGGCGGCGCTCAGCTCCTCGGCGATGCGCATATCGTCGGGGTTGTTCACCTGCGCCTCGGTGAGCTTCGCGATGCGGTCGTCGTCCTGAGCGAGGGCGTCTCCTCCTCCGGCGAGGGCGCCTGCGGCGAGGATGAGGGCAAGGTGCCGGTTCAGCCGAAGCGGCCCGGGGCGGAGCAGGTAGCTCAAGCAGAGCAACAGGATCCCTGCTCCGAGGAACCACTGGTAGCGTTCCTGCCAGATCTTCTCTCGTCGCGCGGCCTGCTCGGCGGCGACGAGCTTGCCGCGGATCTCATCGCGGTAGATGGCCCGCATGTCCGACGCACCCGCCACGGAGCGCACATAGGCGCCCTGTCCGATCTCTGCGATCTCGGTGAGCATCCGATCGTCGAGCTTGGTGATGACCATCTTCCCGGCGCGGTCCTTCTTGAGTCCGCCCCGGGCGAGGGGGATGGGCTCTCCGTCGGCGGTGCCGACGCCGATGGTGTAGATGTGGACGCCATTATCGGCGGCACGCTGCGCGGCGGCGCGCGCATCTCCGACCTGATCTTCGCCATCGGAGATGATGAGGATCGCCTTGTCTCCGGCGTCGCTGGCGTCCAACAACTCGACCGCCTTGTCGATGGCCGCGCCGAGGTCGGAGCCCTGGGCCCGGATGGTGTCTGTGCCCGCGCGCCGGGCGAGCCGGTCGAGGGTGCCATAGTCGAGGGTCAGCGGCATCTGGGCGTAGGCGCCGCCGGCAAACAAGACGAGGCCGACCCGATCGCCGGCGAGCATGGCGGCGAGGTCCCGGATCTCTCGGCGTGCGCGCTCCATCCGGCTGGGCGACACATCGCGCGCGTCCATCGAGAGGGACACATCGAGGGCGATGACCATCGACAG
>JBCBLB010000628.1:0-5703 GCA_038520555.1 Myxococcota bacterium
GCCGCAGACCAGTCCGCCTCCGTCTCGATCTCTGTGAAGACTTGCCGGGTCTGCTTCACCGTCTGTCCGCGAAAGTCGTATTGAAAGGTCACGCGTCCTGCGGTATCATAGACGTGGGCGGGCTGACCCTTCCAATGGTTCGCCGAGACCGTCATCGAATCTGCGGCGTCGATGAGTTCGTCGCCGTAGACGGTCAAGGTGACCAGGCGCTCCCCGCTGCCCTCATCGACATACTGCTCTCGGGGACGGCGAAGGGCGTCGTAGACCTGCCGGCTGGTCAGGTTTCCACTCCTCCACATCCGAACTGGCTGGCCGTCTACCGCCCCGAACGCCCAATTCTGCCCCTTCGTGTTGGCAGTCATCGAGAGGCTCGGATCGTAGCCCTCATCAGCGGCGCCGGTGAATGCAGGACGACCGAGGATGTCGAAGTCCTGAACCTGGATGACGTTGCCCCGGGGATCGGTGACCGGTGTGAGTCACAGGCCATCACGGGGAGAGGGGGGCTCACATCGGCTGGAGGACATCATCCGGGCACGGGATGATCCCGACACCGACGACAGATCCATCAGGTAGACCACCTCTCCCACCTGAAAGGTACGGAGAATCTGGAGGTCAGGATCCAGAGACCGACATCTGGGAGCAGCCCCACAGAACACTGTTAGAATCTCCAGGGGTTTGTAGGTCAATCTCTTTTTCAGACTAATCCGTATTTGATCTGAATAGTCTCGCTCTAAGCTTTTTATCTTCCAGATCGACACTGAGAAGTCTGACTGATACCTGAGAGTCTTCACCGGGTATCTCTCCAACCCAATCACCAGGGAGTATGTGTGCCAATGCTCCTGTACTTAGGCGGACCAGCAAAAAGTCATCACCAGCCCTTACTACAAGGGCAGAAAAAGCCTTCCCCTCTTTGTATACACTCTCATCGAACCATGGATCTGCTTCCGGATTAACCTCCCTAATTGAAGCAACAAACGAGTGTCTTATTTCAAGATCTGATTTCTCATCCCTGCTAAAGACTTTTAGGATTTTTACAAAGATCTCGTCTCCCGCGGACACATCATCTGTGGATGCAGAGATCCAGGAAAACTCTGCACAGTCTACGAATCCCATGTCACCATCTTGCGTGCTCACATAGGCCCCCCATTGCCCCACCTCAATGACCTTGACCTTCATAGTTTCACCGACGTCCATGACTCCCTCACCCTCTTCTGAATATATCATAAAGCTCCCATGAACCATGCGGAGCATGTTCTATTTTTGATGCCTTTGTAAAAGCCTCAAGTGCTTCAGGTCTTACGATAACAGCTCCACCCCCAACCATGTTCGGATCATCGATGATTTGTCCAGCCTGAACTAACTCATCCCATACAGATCTATTCACAGTAACTACAACACCACCCCCACCTCTACCTGCGTAAGGAGATGCCACCTTTGCATAGAGAGCAAAATAAGACCCATCACCTGGATATTCTGATGCTCGAAAGCCATGCCCCTGTGTTACTGCAATATCCGCCTGTTCAGGAGTTAAACCCTTGAATAATGGAACATCATCAGAAGGTCCTATGTTTGAAGGAAGATTAGGTGGTTTAGCCCCCTTGAAAGAGCCAGGAGGTTTCGTGGGACCAGACATCTCCAGACGGGTTCCATTACGCCCATTTAACGCATCGATTTTCGCCTGTTGCTCCGGGGAGCGCGCATGGGGAGGATCTGCCCTCTTCGGAAGCGCTCGTGGCCCTCCCGCCGGCACGGCCTCTGGCCCCGCCCTGGCCGCCAGCTCGTCGATACCCGCGCTGACTTCATCCAAGACGCGTCTTCCCGCCGCCGCGGCCTCATCCGCCACTCGCCCCGCTGCCCGTGCAGCATCATCCACCGCCCCCACAGCGCCTTCTGGACCGACGACTACCGACGCGACAATCGCCCCGAAGTAGCCGACCCCTGCACCAACCTGCGCAGACGTCTCATCCTTGCTCATCGCTTCGCGGAGTTGCTGTGTGGAGTGCGCTTCCATGGATTCCGAGAGCGGAGCCGTCACCGATTCGAGAAGATCTGCGCCCGCCACATTCAGCGGTGAAGGGATGAGCCGCATCGCATCTGGAACACCGACAATCGCTTCCTTGCCAGACTCTACGAGTCCAGCCCAGACCCCTTGAACGAAGGCTTCCGTTTGTTCATCGGTTCCGGAGGGATCCTGAAGCCGGATCGGGGAGGCGCGCACGTAGGAGAATCGATTGATGCCGGCTTTCAATCCTATCGGATCGGCTTTGTCCCACCGCCCCAACCACGTCATGTAGTATCTGGCATTGTGATAGCTGAGCCCGGTCTCCTCGTCCTTCTCCATACCGGTGTATCGATATCGCTTGCGACTGACCTGAATGGAGCTGTCCTCTGCCCACCACGCAGTCGTCCCGTATGGATGGAACTCCTCGTAGGAGATGAGGTTACCGTCCTTGTCGCACTCCATCGACGCGGAGCCGATGTGGTTGTCGAACTGGAACCGGAATCGAGGTTGGATGGACATGGGAGTGGCGCCCGCTTCTGTCGTCTTGGTTTCTACCATGACAATCCGCCGCGTATCATCCATGACGTGAACGGTTTCCCGCTCCTCCTGAATCACGCCGCTGCTGTCGATCTCCCGGTAGACCTCGAAGTCTCCGAGGTAGACCACAAGGACATCATCGCCACCAGTGGTCTCGACGACCTTGGTGACGCGCGTGCCTGCCCCGTCATAGCGATAGTGCGCCTGCTTGTTTCCGCTGCTGTCGACCTGCACATGGCCAATCTGATCCCGCCAGTCGCGGCTGATGGCGTGGAGATGGCCCATCTGGGTCATCGCGCCGCGAGCGTTGTAGCTGTAGCTGTGCGTCGGCGTCCCCGCTCCCCCCGACGCCGACGGCTCCACGGTCTGGGTGAGCTGGTTGCTGTCGGGCGCATAGCTGTAGCTCCGCGTCCACTGCGTCACCCCGTGAGACAGGTGCTTCATCTCTGTGATGTTGCCCCCAGCGTCGTAGCTGTAGCGTTGCTCATAGCGACGAGGGCGATCCGTAGAAGACCCGGTGGTCGGAATGTTGGCGAACGGAAGACCATGAGGGGTGCCGTAGCCGGAAGAGGTGTGGATGAAGCTGTCGTTCTCTCGGCCCGTCGCAGAAGTCAGCCGGTACAGCGCGTCGTAGCTGAACGACTGGTCCGGCGTCGCCACCGCGTTGCCAAAGTAGTGCGTCTGCTGGGCGCCATCGGTGATCGACAGGATGTTGCCGACGGCATCTCGGTTGTAGGTGAGGTCCTGCAGAGGGTTGGTGGGGTCGGCGGGCTTTATGGTCTTCAGGTTGGTCAGCCACAGCCGGTCCGCGGCGTAGGTGTAGGTCGTCTTCGTCTTGGCGGTGTTGGTGTCGGCGGTGTCATGGGTGTACTCGATGCTCAACCGCTGACCGCGGGCGTTGTAGAGGATCTCCTGGACCAGATACACGGTCGTGCCGCCGCTGCCTGGCGTCAGCTGCACCTGGCGCAACCGGCTGCCGGCATCGTAGCCATAGGTGATCGTCGAGCGGCCGTGCGCGGTGACATCCGGAAGCCGCTTCTCTGTCGGCCGATTCAGCGCGTCGAAGGCCATCTCGACCGCAAACGCATCGACCGACGCCGAGGAGAGCAAGGCGTGCTTGGAATGGCTGTTCAACGCGGCCAGGGTGGTCTGATTCTCCAGCCCCGACCAGTCCGGCTCGCTCCTGGGGTCGTCGAGGATGACCCGCTTCGTTGTGACCGGATTTCCCCGGAAATCGTACGCCGCCACTTCGATCATGCCCGCCCCATCGTAGGCGCGGAAGGGCTTGCCCAGCAGGTTGGTCGTGGCGCCCCCTGCACCGCTGAGTTCACCATAGACCTGGTGCTCCACAAGCCGCTCGCCAGCACCCGTGTCGGCGAACCGGCTGACCGGACGGCGCAGCGCATCATAGGTGTGGCGGGTGGTCAGGTTGCCGCTGCGCCACATCCGAACCGGCTGACCATCCACCCCGCCGAACGCCCAACTCTGCCCCTTCGTGTTGGCAGTCATCGAGAGGCTCGGATCGTAGCCCTCATCAGCGGCGCCGGTGAATGCAGGACGACCGAGGATGTCGAAGTCCTGAACCTGGATGATGTTGCCCCGGGGATCGGTGACCGACACCGGGTTGCCCTGAATATCCAGCTCAATCGATGTCTTCAGCAGGTTGTCTGCATGATCGGCGTGTTCGGGATCCTCAGAGAGGGTGGCGTCGTGGTCGGGGTGGTCTGGATACTCAGCGAGATAGGCGGAGGCATCGAGGAACGCCCAACTCTTGTAGACGCGTCCCTGGGCATCGAGATGCGTCACCCCCGGCGTGTTCTCGAAGTCCCCGCCGGAGAGGGTGTCGTTCTCATCGAACGCCTCGACCTTCCACGGGCTGTACCGCCATCGACGGACGTTCCCGTCCGGCAGGTCGACGCGGGTGTTGCGGCCAATGGGGTCGTAGTGAAGCGTCGCAGAGACACCCCACTTCGTCACCTCGTCTTCGTCCTCGTAGCCGGATGTCTGCGAGAAGAACGGCTCGTACTGCTTGACCACGTTGCCCTTGTTGTCGATCACCACGCGGCCAGAGCCCATTCAGTCCACCTGGGAGCGAGCAAGGATCACGAGGAGAGGAGGGGCGCAGACCGGCTGGAGGATATCCATAAGGCACGGGATGATCCCGACACCGACGACAGTTCCAACGGGAGGAAGGTTTCCGTCAAAGATCAAATTGTAAGACATATTTTGTGTCAAAGAATAAGCAAGATCGTCAGAGATGAACCCATATACTGGAGCGTTGATACTCACATCAGTCCAAGGTGTCTGCCAAAATCTTGAATCGAGTTGAAATAAAGTCGGTATCCGTTTCGGCCTGGCCCGACCACTCTTGGTATAGTCGTCCTGTAATCCAACATAAACCATTTCTCATGGAAACCCGCACCCATTATAGGTACTGCAGAATCAATATCCACGAAGGGAAGATCCTGACCCCATCCAGTTGCACGCGTAAACAGTGAAAGAAGTTCTGAAACCAGTGCTGATTCTGATGATTTACTGGAAACCATCCTGTAGGCCATCCTGGATCCAAATGTATTGGTTTGGACTATTTCAGTTAACTGCACGAGGCATTCACACATTGCATCAGGAGGAAGGAATGAAAATGCTGTTGCATCAGCATCAGCACGAGCCATCATTCTAAATAAGCCGGTTTCTGTATAGATTCTTCTCCATTCATCAGAAAGATTCAACTCTGGCACCCAAATTCCATCCTCAATCCAGCGACAGAGTTCAAGAGGAAGAAGATGTTTTCCGATCTTCAATCTTGGTGGATGGGATTCTGATGTTGTCATGAAAGATAACCTCCTTATTCTCACCGAGGATGTATCCCGTACGAACTTAAACGGCTTCTCATGAGTGACTGGACGGCAGGTGAGGCGATACTTGCTTCCTCCATGGTGCCAGCAAAGAGATGGTACATGGTTCGAGACAACTGATGATAATAGTTCAACTGCCGGGTATCCACGCGGGCAAGGGGTCTACCCCTCCGAGGTTAACTATGTAAAGTCATATTCGGAGGTTGAAAATGAGAACCACTCCGAAAGCTGAGAAATGGGCAGCGCTCATCGAGCAACAAGAGCGATCGGGCTTGACCGTCCGTCGCTTTGCCAAGGAGAACGGGCTGA
>JBCBLB010000702.1:0-4948 GCA_038520555.1 Myxococcota bacterium
CACAGCCGACACGCCTGGCCGGGCTTGACCCGCACCTGGAGCATGACGGTCTGAAGCGCGTTCTTCGGTGAGATGTGTGACTCCAGACCCCGCGCAGCGACCCGCTCGCGGTCCGCATCGCGCATCACCAGACCCCGCTGCTTATCGATCTCAACCTCCAGCGTCGCCGCGTCATCCCGTGTAACAACCGAAGCAGAGCGGATCCCAGACGTCTGTTGCGTGCTCCAGAACCAAGCCATCGTCGACCTCCCTCACCCCGTTGGTGTAAAGGGTATATGGCCTCATGCGTTTCAACTCTGCTTAATCGAACTTATTCGTTCCTATCGAAAACACATAACTCACCCAAAATGGATGTCTTTCCTCAGGGATTGAGAATCTACCGCACTCCTCTCCCGCTCCTGCGAACCATACGTGTCGAATGCACCCTGCATGAACGTTTTCGCGTATATTTCGCTCTCACCCATCCTTGACTGAATCACGGGACCGGCTGCGAAAGCTGGAATGGGGGATAGTCCTCCCCAGGCTTGAAGCCGGACAGGAGGAAGGGATGGATTTTCTCGCGCGTCGCCACTGGATCTTCGACATGGACGGGACGTTGACGTTCGCCGCTCATGACTTTGACGCGTTCAAGGTGGAGAACGGGATGCCCGTGGATCGTCCCATCCTGGAGGTGCTCGACGAGTGGCCTGCGGCACGTGCGGCAGCGGTCCACACCAACCTCCGGCTGTGGGAGGAGGGCATCGCCCGGAAGTCCCAGGCCGCAGACGACGCGGTGGTTTTGCTCAACGCGTTGGCGAAAAAAGGGCACCAGCTGGGCGTGCTGACCCGAAACACGCGGGAGAACGCGCTGCTCACCCTGAAGGCCGCCGGGCTGATGGCATTCTTCGAGCCGTCGGTGATTCTGGGCCGGGACTCCGCGGCGCCGAAGCCATCTCCGGCGGGAGTGCTCCACATCCTCGATGTCTGGGGAGCCCACGGCAGCGACGCGGTGATGGTCGGCGACTACCTGTTTGACATCGAAGCGGGTCGGCAGGCGGGAACGGCGACGGTCCTCATCGATCGAGAAGCCGCGTCGCCGCCGTATGGGCACATCGCAGACCGCGTGGTGACCGCCCTGAGCGACCTCTTACGACGGTAGCGACCAGTCGATGGGCGACTCACCGCGCCCCTGAAGGTGCTCGTTGATCCTGGAGAAATGCCGGCTGCCGAAGAAGCCGTAGTCCGCCGATCGGGGCGAGGGGTGTGACGCGGTGAGGATGAGATGCCGCTGACGGTCGACCATGGCGCTCTTCTTCTTGGCAGCAGATCCCCACAGGACGAAGACGAGCCCCTCTTTCTGAGTGTTCAGCTCGGTGATGACGCGATCGGTGAACGTCTCCCACCCCTTGCCACGGTGAGAACCGACCTGACGATGGCGAACGGTGAGGGCGGTGTTGAGGAGCAGGATGCCCTGCTCAGCCCAGGTGGTCAGATCGCCGTGGCTGGGCGGCGTGATGCCCAGGTCGCTCTGGAGCTCCTGAAAAATGTTGACCAGAGACGGCGGCGGCTTGACGCCCCGTTGCACCGAAAAGCACAGGCCGTGGGCCTGTCTGGGAAAAATATAGGGATCCTGACCGAGGATCACGACCCGCACCTGATCGAACGGAGTGAGCCAGAACGCGCGGAAGATGTCCCTGCCAGGAGGATAGACCGGCCCCTTCTGCTTCTCCTCGACCAGAAAAGCGCGGAGGTTGGCCATATACGGCTTGTGAAACTCTGGCTCTAAGACACGCAACCAGGAGTCTGGCAATTGGGGTCGTCGTCCGTTCGACACTGCATCCCTCCATCCAAGCAGCAAGCAGAGCGCCATCTTGTAACGTCTGCTCAGAGGTGCAGCCCGCCGGCGACCTCCAGATTCTGTCCGGTTACGGCGCCGGCCTGCGGATCGATGAAGAACATCACCGCCCGGGCGAGCTCATCGGGGGTGACCGCCCGCCCCAGGGGCATGGTGATCGCATCGAGGATGGAGTAGGTCATCTCACCAGGGGAGACCATATTCACGGTCACCCCCTGTGCGATATGGTCGACAGCGAGGGCGCGCGCATAGCGGAGCAAGGCGCGCTTGGCGTCCTGATAGTCGGGGGCATAGCCCGCCTTCTCAGGGCGCTCAATGCCTGCAGCGCCGAAGAAGACGATTCGTCCATAGTCGGCCTTGAGCAGCAACGGGAGCGCAGCCTGGGCGATGGCCTTCGCGCTGTCGACGTTCGTCTCCCAGATGAGCCGGTTGTAGTTGCCAATGGGATGGACGACGATCTCCAGCCCGCCGACACGGTCCTGGATCTCATCGACAATGCGCTGGGCGACGCCGGGACGGGTGAGATCACCCTGGACGGCAAAGGTGTCGACGTCCAGCTCGTCCAGGGTCCGCTGCGCGCCGTCACCGCTGGAGCGGTAGTGGAGGATCGGCTGAATCCCCTGCTCAGCGAAGGTGCGGGCGAGGTTGTTGCCGGTCCGTCCGAGATGACCAGATCCGGTGATGAGCGCCCGGGGAGGCGTCATGCGACAAGGTCGTCCGACTTCACCGCTGGTACGACACGCGCGTTCTGGAGGGCCGAGACCTTCTTGGAGAAGACCCGCTGAAGGTCCTGCTCAAGCTGCTCGCCGATGTCGAACTCGGTCTGAAAAATAAGGCCCCGTGCGTCCCCGATGACGACCCCCTGAGCGAAGACCTTCTGTTGTGCGCGGTGTTTGATGTCCTGGACGACGTCTTCACGGATCTGCGGCCGGATCATCAGAACGGGCTCCCCCTCGGGGCCAGCCGCGCAATAGAAGAACTTCAACGATGCACCTCTTCCAACTGGGGTTCGGTAACAGTGGTGTTCACCTTCTCGCGAACGTCAAGACGGCTCTCAAGTATTGAGAGTTTATATGGTTCAACGCCCGGTGACAGAAAAACCATATCACACTCGGCAGATCGCGCCCGTCAATCCAATCTCAAACGGGAGACGGGCTATAAACAATTCGCTCCCGACAACAGATACAGGCCAGCATGACGCAACAACTCACCGTCCAGCAACATGAATACGGGCCGCTTCTGCGCTTCATCAATTTCCTGGCGACCGGGCTGGAGGCGCTGCCCCTCGGCCTCGGTGGTGAGCTTGATGCAGACGGAATTCTCCACGCCGCCCGCCGCCGCGCAGGGCTGGAACACTTCGGTGACAATTACTTTCAGGGTCCGCTCAAACAGATCCTGCGGCATGCCAACGCCGCCGGCTTCACCGCGCTCGGTCGGGTCAGCGCCCAACAGAGCCTCATCCATGCCGCATCCAACCGCCTGTACATCGAGCAGCATCTCAACAACTACCCACGCATCCGCAACACCCCGATCCGGCGCCCGATCTTCATCCTCGGCTTCCCCCGGACCGGCACCACGCTGCTCCAGAACCTGTTGGCGCTCAACCCACGACGGCGGGCGCTCCAGATGTGGGAGCTGAACCGCCCCGTCCCCGTTCATCCCGATCCCGACGAGGACGCACGGCTCCGCCTGCGGTCCGCCGATCGGGTCCTGAGCTTCGCCTATCTGCTCGCCCCAGAGATGCGCTACATCCACGAGATCAAGTCGACCACCTATGAAGAGTGCTGGCCGCTGTTCTTCAACACATTCATGGTGATGAACTATGACTTCCAGGCTTCGCTCAAGGGGTTCGGCGACTGGCTGATGACCCGGGACATGACCCCGGCCTACCAGGACTACCGGACCCAGCTCCAGATCCTCCAACAACGGGCCCCTGACGCCGATCTGGTCCTCAAGTGCCCCGAACACCTCTGGTTCGTCGACGCCCTGCTCGCCGTCTTCCCCGACGCCTGCATCGTCTGGACCCACCGCGACCCGCTCGCCAGCATCGCCTCCTACTGCAGCCTCATCTCCATCCAGCACCGGATGCTCTTCGGCGGCTTCGATCCACACAAGCTCGGCACCCATATCACCGACCGCTTCCACCACGGGGTCACCCGGGCGATGGCCAGCCGCGACCGACATGACCGCCCCGAACAGTTCATCGACGTCGACTTCAAAGCCCTGGTCGACGATCCAGTGAAGAGCCTCCGAGAGATCTATGCGCACTTTGAGATGGATTTCCCCGACAACATGAACGCCCAGGTGACGCAGTGGCTGAGCACCGCTCGCGCGGATAAGCGCGGCCGACACCACTACAGCGCCGAGCGCTATGGCCTGGACACCGAAGCGATCGACGCGCAATACGCCGATTACATCGAGCGGTTCTCGATCCCCCTCGCCCGCTGATTGAGGTCCGGGTTGTCTGCACTCATCGTCATCCCGACCTACAACGAGCGGGACAACATCGCACGCCTGCTGCTCGCCATCCGGGCCGAAGCCCCCGACGCACACATTCTGGTTGTTGATGACAGCAGCCCGGACAATACCGCCGAGATGGTCGACACCGCGCAACAAAACGTCCACCTCCTCTCGCGAACCGGGCCGCGTGGGCTGGGTCCGGCCTACCTCGACGGCTTTCGATGGGCCCTCCGCAACAACTTCGACCAGATCGTGCAGATGGACGCTGACTTCAGCCACCAGCCCCGACACCTGCGTGCCCTGCTCGATGCCACACAGACCGCTGACGTCGCCCTCGGATGTCGCTATATGGCTGGCGGCGGCGTCATCGGCTGGGAGCGACATCGACGGTGGCTGAGTCGGCTGGGGAACCGATACGCCAGCCTCGCCCTCAATCTCCCGTACTCTGACCTCACCAGCGGATTTAAGTGCTTTCAACGACATATCCTCGAGATTATCGACCTCGATGCTGTCCAGTCCGTCGGCTACGCCTTTCAGATCGAGATGACCTGGCGGATGGTGCGGGCCAACGCCTCTGTGGTCGAGGTGCCCATCCTCTTCCCTGATCGACAGGCAGGCCGATCCAAGCTCAGCCTGCGCATCGCCCATGAGGCG
>JBCBLB010000677.1:0-5132 GCA_038520555.1 Myxococcota bacterium
GCAGCCCGGTCAGACGCGACAGCGTCTGGCGGGCAGCGACCTGTTGGGCCGCAGACTCTGCCCTCTGGCGACGGGCCTCCGTGAGATCCAGCTCGGCCTGCACCACCGCGATCCGAGCGGCAGCGCCCACGGCGTTCTGACGCTGGGCAAGCTTGAGATGCGCTTCGGCGTTGGCGATGCGGTCGTCGCTCAGAACCACCGCCTCATCAGCGACAACTGCAGCGTAGTAGGCGCGCGCGACCCCGGCCCGGATCCGGTGGCGGGTGCGATCGCGGTCATGGCCGGCCGCGTCTGCGTTGGCGCCCGCCGCCCGAATCTGTGGCAGCGCCGGCATGTTGACCAGCGGCTGAACCAGCGAGGCGCTGGCGTCAAAGTACGACTGCTGGCGAACCACGATGGGATCGATGTCCAGCCCGGTGTCCTGCGCGGCCTCGTCTGCGCGCACCTCTTCAAAGACGGCCTCGACCAGGGCCGGATCCTCGAACTCGGCGAAGATGGGCTCCAGGTCAGAGGCCATCAGGAATTCCACGTCTCCAAACGAGGCGCCGGGGTCGAACTCGATCTCGACGGGGTTGTAGGTGTAGCTGCCCTGAGCGACGAGCTTCGGCATCAGCGCGGAGCGGGCCCGGATGACCTGGGCTTCGGCTTCTTCGGCGAGCTGCTCGACCATCTCCAGGTCGTGGTTGTTGGCCTCTGCCGCCATCAGCGCCTCCTCCAGGCTGGCGGCGTGGCCGGGGTTGGCGACCAGCAGCAGCGCCACCGCCGGGGTGACCATCGCCACCATCGGGGCAGCCGATGGGCCGGTCCGCGGGCGGAACAGCAGGATGTAGGCGGCTGGGATGGCCAGCAAGGTCAGCACCGTCGAGGCGGCCAGCCCAGAGATGAGCGCCGAGGCGAGCGGCGGCCAGAGCGTCGACGACGAGAACAGCAGCGGCACCAGGCCCGCGATGGTCGTCGCGGTGGTCAGCAGGATGGGCCGAAGCCGGACCTGTACGGCCTGCGCGGCGGCGTCTTCTACGCTGGCGCCCTCCTGTCGGGCGGTGTCGATAAAGTCGATGAGGATGATCGCGTTGTTGACAACGATCCCGATGAGCGCAAACACACCGAGCAGCGACGTGAACCCGAACGGCTGGTCGGCGAGCAACAGCCCCGGCACCACCCCCGTCGCCGCGAGCGGCACCGTCATGAGCACGATGAGGACCTTCCGAAACGAGCGGAACTGGGCGAGCAGAAACCCGATGAGCATGGCACCGCCGAGGGGCGCGGCGAGGAAAATCGAGGTGTTCGCTTCTCCTGATCCTTCCGCTTCCCCGCCGAGTTCCATCGACAGACCGCGCTGGGCGACGAGCGCATCGGCGGGCCCGCGGACCTGGTCGAGGACTTCGCTGAAGGTGGCGCCGTCGAGCTGCGCAGACACGGTGACCACGCGCTGACCGTCCCGGTGCCGGATCGCGGCGGGCTGGTAGGACAGCTCCACCTCTGCGAGGCTCATGAGCGGAACCGGCCCGGCGGTCGGCGACCAGACATCGACGGTCTGCAATCGCTCCAGCGAGGTGTCTTCCCCGGCGAGGCTCCGGACGCGGATCGGGACCGGATCATCGCCGGCGCGGAAGGATCCGGCCGGGACGCCGCGGGTCTGTCCGAGCAGCGCGACGGCGAGAGACCGCCGGTCCAGGGCATACCGGGCGAGCGCCGCGTCGTTGGGCTGCACATCGACCGAGGGCACGCCAGCGGACAGGTCATGTCGAACATCTGCGGTGCCATCGACGCCCCGGAGCAGCCCATGCACCTCATTGGCGACCGACCACATGGCGTTGAGGTCTTCCCCATACAGCCGCAGCTCGACGGGCGCCTGGAGCGGCGGACCCTGGGCGAGGGCCCGACCGACGTAGAGGGTGCCGGGCAGCTCCTGCCGAACGAAGTCACGGGCCCAGCTCAAGATGGCCGCGACGTCTTCGGCGTCGCGGGTGTCGACCAGGATCTGCGCGAGCTGCGGGGACTGCGGCTTGCGGGTGAGGTTGTAGTAGAACGAAGGCGTCGACCGTCCAACGAAGGTAGCGACGTTGTCGACATCTGCGCGTTCCATCAGCGCGGCCTCGACCGCCCTGGCGACCGCATCGGTCTCGGTAAGGTGTGACCCTTCAGGCAGGCTCAGCTCGATGACCAGCTGATCGCGATCCGCACCCGGGAAAAACTGCTGCTTGACGAAGGGCGCAAGGACACCGGAGAGCACAACCAGACCGAGCACCGCACCGGCGATCGCGCCGGGCCGCTGGGCGGGGAGCCGGCTCAGCCAGAGGACACGGGGGTCCACCGTGGGCGCCTCCGCATCGTCCTTTCTGCGAAAGAACATCCCCGCGAGGGTCGGGGTAACCGTCAACGCAGCGACGAGGCTGACGCACAGGGTGAGGATGACCATCTGCGGGATGGCTCGGGTGAAGTCTCCGGTGGGCCCTTCGCTGAGCAGCAATGGGATGAAGCTCGCCACGGTGGTCCCGGTCGCGGACAGCAGGGGCACCGCCAGCTCCGCGACCGTGTCCCGCGAGGCCTGGAGCGGATCCTGGCCGCGGTCGACGCGATACTGCACCCGCTCGGAGATCACGATCCCGTTGTCAACGAGCAGCCCCAGCGAGATGACCAACCCCGCGATCGAGATCTGTTGAAGCACACCGCCGGCGGCGGCGTAGATGGCCAGCGAGCTGAACGTCACCAGAGGCACGATGAGGGCGACGACGCCGCCGAGCCGAAGCCCCATGGCGATCATCAGCACCAAGGCGACGATGCCCACGCCTTGCAACAACGATCCCCCGAGGTCGGAGAGGCGGGCTTCGACCCGTCCAGGCTGGCTGGTGAGCACGGTGAGGGTCGCTCCGCCGGGCACGCCCTCGTCGATAACGTCTTGTACATCCGCGCCGAAGCGCACCACATCGATCCCGGGCCTGGGGATCACCCCGACCGCAACGGCGGGCTGCCCGTTGAGCCGCATGATCTCGTTGACGGGCGAGGTCGGGCCGTAGTCGACCTGGGCGATGCTGGCCAGGGGCACGCTCTGGCCAGAGCCCACAGAGACCGGCAGCGCAGCGATGGCGTCGATCGACTCCACCTCACTGCCAGGATCGATGACGACCGAGGCGCCGCCCTGGCGCACGGTCCCACCAGGCGTCGCCGAGGTCTGGGCCGCGATCCGCTGGGCGAGCTGCCCAGGCGGAAGCGCCATCCGACGGGCGACCTCATCATCGATGGCGACCGTGATCTGTTCGCCCGGATCGGCGATGATGTTGACCCGGCTGACCCGATGGAGATCCAGAAGCTCATCCTTGAGCGCCTGCGCCGACTTCAGCAGGGCGATGGGATCGTCGGGGCCAGTGACCGCGACGACCACAGACTCCAGATCGGTCAGCTCATCGTCGAGCCTCCACGGCAGGACCTCTTCGGGGAAGTCGGTCTCTGCTTCCGCGATCTGGTCGCGGACGTCGTCCCAGATCGGGTCGGTCTCATAGACGCTGTCGCTGAGGCGGATCGTCACCACCGCGACATCTGCCCGGGCGACCGAGTTGACCTTACTGACCTCTGGGATCTCGGCGAGGCTCTCTTCAAGGGGCTCTAAGACCAGTCGCTCGACAGTGAGCGCGTCCGCGCCGGGGAACGGGATGATGAGCATCCCATTTCGATACGGGAAGGTGGGATCTTCCTGGCGGGGCATGGTGAACCAGGCGACCATGCCCATCACAGCCAGGACCATGGCGAGGGTCAACGTCAGGCGCCGCTGGGGCGCGATCAAATCCGCGAGCCACATCAGCGCACCTCAACCGGTTCGCCGTCGTTCAAGCCGACATGGCCACGAACCACCACCGCGTCCCCGACCGCAAGGCCGCCCCGAACCGCGACCCGCTCCGACTCCACAGACACGATCTGCACCGAAACCGACTCGACACGGCCATCGGCGACCCGACGCACCACCGCCGCGCCACCCGCAGGGGAGACCACCGCAGCAAGCGGGATGGTGACCTGGGGATCGCTGCCCGTCGCCGGAGGGGCGAAGGTCACCGCCGCAGTCAGACCCGCTCGCAGATCCGGCGAATCCGGTAGCGAAATCCGAACCGGGAACAGACCGGCGCCAGGAGCTGCGGCCTGCGCGACCGAGACGATCTGGCCCGCACGCGGAGGGATGTTGGCCAGCGGAAACGCAACCATCGCACCCTGCCCCGACGCCAGAGAAGCCACCAGCCCCTCCGGGGCCGCCACCTCAACCTCGATCCCATCACTCGCACGAAGCGAAAGAACCGGCGCGCCCGGGGAGGCGAACTCATCCCCGCTCAAAAGCCGCGCGGTCACCACACCATCCAGCGGGCTGAGAAGCGTCGCACGGGAGATCGCCCACTTCGCCTCTGCGATCTGAGCGTCCAGCGCATCCCGAGACGCCAACATCCCGTCCCGACGCGCGGTCAGCTGCTCAAGCTGCTGGGCGCTGATCGCGTCGGTTTCGTTTAACGACGCCAACCGCCTGAGATCACGTTCGACCTGCTCAAGGTTGGTCACCAACTCCGCGCGAGAGGCCGTCAGAGCGCTCAGACGATGCCGCAACGGCGCATCGTCGAGACGAGCGAGAACCTGACCGCGGGTCACCGTGTCGCCAACTTCGACGTCAAGAACACGGATGGGCCCGCTGACGGGAAACGACAGACGGGCTTCGTCGCTGGCGCGGGTCACCGCGTGCAACGTGCTGGCAGCAGCCGTCCGGCTCTGCTCAACTGCGGCGACCTGGACCGCGGGTGTCTGGGTGGTCGGGGCGGATGCTGGTGCTTCAGAACAGGCCGAAAGAAGCACAAGACCCACAAGAACAGGGAACGATGTCATTCCAAACCTCCGTCAGAACTTGACAGCGTCAAGAAACTTGACAGCGTTCATTTAGCAGCAATCTTAACAACGTCAAGAAAAATCTAAACGCTGTTAAGATACATCCTCTGCCGCGCGCAGGATAAAGTCTGGTGACCATGACCCGAGACCGATACCATCACGGAAATCTTCGCGAAGCCCTCATTGAATCAGCCGTATCTCTGATTCGGGACGGCGGCGCTCAGGCCGTCTCGATGCGCACCGTCGCCCAGAAGACCGGCGTCTCCAGGGCCGCC
>JBCBLB010000691.1:0-5003 GCA_038520555.1 Myxococcota bacterium
AGGGGCCGGCTCAGGCCCTCGGAGCGAAGGGCGTATGCCACCGTCGCCAGCCAGATCGCCCCGATGAGTAAGGGGAACGCGATCCAGCGCTCACCGCCGAGGCCCACCCATCGGGCAAGGGTCGGGCTGAACGGCCGCCCCGCCTCTGCGCCGGCCACCACGTCGACACCAGCGCTCATTGCTTGATACTGCTGCCCCATAAACGCCGGCTCCAGCGTCGGTGTGGTGCACACCGACGCCAACAGCAGGGCGCCGATGCCAATGGTGGCGCTCTCCAGAAGAAGCCGACCGGTGCTCACTCCAGATACCCCATCGCCTTGAGCCGCTCGACCTCTTCCCCCTGCAAGGCGCCTGCTGCTGGAGCGTATCGTTCATCAAAGGCTGCGCTTCGCGTCCGGGCAGCGCGAAGATGGTCTGACAACACCTCGAACGCGCCGTCGACGTTGTCCGGGGCGGTCTTCCGCTCGCAGAGATCGGCATCGAGGTCAAACATCCGCGCTCGCTTCCCGCGCACCCAGAGCGCCTTCCGCAAGTCAGCGGTGACCCAGGCATCCCACCGCGCCCCCTCCGGCTGCCAGAGCGTCCGAATCTGATGGCTGGGCACGCCTTCGCGGATGGGTGTCCGCTGCTCCCCGTGAAAATAAGCCTTCAAGCTCACCCCATCTGCATCCAACAGGGGCACACCGATGAGGTCCAGGATCGTGTTCGGAACATCAGCGAGGCTGACCGGATCGCGGATGGCAGCGGTCGGCAGCGCCTGGTTCGCCCAGAACACCAGCGGGACATGGATCTGGGAGTGATACAGGCTCGTCCCGTGCCCGCCCGCCCCGTGGTCGCCGAAAGACTCCCCATGGTCCGAGAGCACGACCAGCAACGTCTCATCCTCACGAGACGCAAGAACCTGAACCAGGGCGCCCAGCTTCTCATCGGCGTCCTGGATGGCGCGCTCATAGGGGGTCAGCCCATCGGGCGGATCCTCATACATCGGCTGACGCCACTCGTGCGCCTCCAGCGAGTGAAGGTAGGCGAAGAACGGTCGTTCCGGATCTTCGGCGACCCACCCCTCCAGGGCGTCACGAAGCTGAGCGGCGTCTGGATGGCCCAGGGGCCCGAACCGGCCCGACCAGTGGTCGGGCGTCAACGCGAGATCGAAGCCGACCTCCAGCCCGGACAGCGTCGATCCCAGCGGGCTCGCCGAGAACGACGCGGTCCGATACCCGGCATCCCGGAGGGCCTGCTGGATCGTGGGCACCGCTTCGGGGAGACGGTCGGTGACTCCGCGGAGCCCGACCTGGTGGGTCGTGGGATACAGCCCGCTCATCACCGTCGGGATCGCGGGTTTGGTCCACGACGAGGCGCTCACCGTCGACCAGAACACGACCCCTTCGGACACGAGCCGGTCCACGGTCGGGCTCACCGCATCGCTCGGGTTGCCCCAGGCGTTGAGGTGGTCGGCCCGCAGGGTGTCGATCAGGTACACGATGACGTTCGGGACCTGCGCCTCTCGTGGGGACCGGGAGACAACCTCTGGGTGGCCGAACAGCCCGATCCCCTCCCCGCGCGCCGACAACGCGATCGAAACATCCTGACCCGCCCACGCGGACAGATCCACGCGCTGCGGCGTCCAACCGGCCGCCGGTGGCGCGAGCGGCACAGCCACCCCATCGACGCGGACGCTCAGCGTCGCCTCACCGATCTGTCCGGTGGCGAGGGTGAGCACCGCATCTTCGGGGATCGAGACCGGAAAGGCAGCCGAAACGCCCGCGTGGACAAACCACGCGTCCCGAATCGAACCATCGAGGTTGACCGGCTGTTGTCCGACCGCAGCATCAGAGAAAGCCGCAGAGGCGCCTTCGATCCACAGCGCGTCCATGATGGGGTTGGGGCCACCTCGGCGCAGGGGCTGTCGAATCCGGCGGAGGGTGCGATCCGTCGAAGCCCCTGCGCCGCTCTGGAGGCCGAAGAGCAGCGCGTGGGCATCGATATCAATCACCACGGGCACATCTGGCGGCGCGCCCCGGGCCAACGGGATCTCGACCCGACGACGCTGGGCGTCCTGGGGGACGAAGTCTTCAGCAGAGGTCATGTCCAGGGTCACCTGGCGGGCGCCGTTGGGGCGGACCACGGCCTTCAACCGCCAGGGATCGGAGACGTCGAGCAGCGGGCTGGTCCGGGCCCGATGACCCTTCCGGCCCCGGCCTTCGCTCCAGGCCCGGATGTCCGCCGCATCCAACGCCAAGAGCACGTCTCCGTCAGGAGCAAACGAGGCGTCGATGGTCGGCGAGGTGAGCGCCAAAGGCAATTGCATCGGAGGATGCCAACGGGCAAACGCCCGATCCAGGCCAGTCGGGGAGATGGCGGGTGGAACCTGACTGGCCTGACAGGCGGGCGCACGGAAGGTCTCGACCTGATGGGAAAACGTCTCGGGCAGCTCGCCGGGGGGACGC
This sequence comes from Myxococcota bacterium, assembly GCA_038520555.1. GTDB lineage: Bacteria > Myxococcota_A > UBA796 > UBA796 > UBA796 > JBCBLB01. The sequence continues at coordinate 2,448 of JBCBLB010000691.1, forward strand.
GGCGGGGGGGACGATTGACAGGCGGCCCAAAGCAGCGCCCATGCCGATCGGTGGAGTGGAAAAGGAGTGTGCATCACGCCCTGAAGCGGAGGTCTTCGTCACAGGATAGCCGACGATGCCCGACCTCCAAGGAGACGCGCCCAACAAAAATGGGAAGCTGCTGTTTTCGTACAGCAGCTTCCTAATGGGGCCTGGGATGAGTGTTGTAGGGACCGAGAGAAGAGGACGAGGGGGAGAGCTGAAAAGAAGGAAGAAGAGAGGACAGAACACCCAACCCGACCCTATTGTTACATGTTCAGTTGACGTGTCAAGTAGCTCCTTCAAACTTTTCTTGAAATGATCGCCTGGACTCTTGACATACGGTCTGAAAAATGGCCATCAACCCGGGTTGCTTGAATTGGAGAGCGGACACGACCCGTTCGGCCCAGTCAACGTAGGCGAGCATGCGCTTCAACGTCCATGTGGGCGGTGGGTCGAGGGCGAGGTCGCGGACGTTGGAGGTCTTGTCAGCGATTTTGATCCAGCAGGCGGGCTCAGAGAGGTGCGGGGCGTGTTCGACCTGCTTCTGCTTGCGCACATCGCGGGGCAGCGATCGGTCGTCGGTGACCTCTGCGACGAGGTCGGCGACAGTGTCGCCGAAATCGGCCCGAACCTGTGCGTTGGTGACGGGCGTGTCTTCGACGATGTCATGGAGGATGGCGGCGCAGAGGACCTCAACCGGGGCGCCGGTGTGCGCGGAGACCGCATGAGAGACTTCGAGGAGGTGGTTGAGGTAGGGCCGCTTCTGGGCGCCCTTTCGACGTTGGTTGACATGGGCGCGGGCGGCATAGTCGGCCGCCCGGATCAACAGAGCGATATCTTCAGACATGCCTGCAAGGGTATCCCATCTTTCAACCCCATGTCCGTCAGGCTATTCGGAAGCCGTGGCAACCATCGAAGAACACCGCCGGTACACCAGCGAGCTGACCCCGTCAGAGCTGCGTGAAACGCTCGCAGAGGTCGTTGAACCCGTCGACTGGCCGTTCCCGCTGGTCTTCAAGCTCTCCGGCGGCGGGATCGTCAGCCGGGTGATGGACGCCCCCAAGACCGACCGACCGTTCTTCGGCCAGATCGAGGAGCGCATCCGCTTCGCCGTCGCCAGCCGCGGCAACGAAGTGACGGCGTTCCAGCCGATCCTCCGGCTGACCATTGAGCCGGATGCGGACAACGCCGGCTCTGTCGTGCAGGTTCGCCTCCGTCCACACGGCGAGAGCCGCTCGTTCGCTGGACTGTTCGCCGTCTTCGGCGGCACCATCGCCATCGCCGCCCTGCCTGCGCTCTTCAACGGCGAGCCCATCGCCTTGATCGGTGTCATCGTCGGCCTGCTCGGCATCTTCTTCCCGCCGCTTCGGGCGCGCCTGTCGTTTCAAGCCGATCGCGACCGGGCCCTCGACGCATTGACGTCGCACCTGCCGCTTACAGCACACCCCCCGTCGACGGACGGCGCGTGAGCTTGTATCAATCCTGCCTCAAACCACACTGGACAAAACGTAAAACAATCAACTTCAAAGTTGCGTTATAAGAATAATTCGGTCAAATCTTCTGGTCTGTGAAAAATGGGCGCAGTCGGTTTCGAAAACCTTTTAAAGACTGTTTTAAGCTTAATTATTGTAAAATAATCAGAAATTCAACAGCGGATTACGGTTCGGATGCGCCCTGGATTTCACTGTGGAGGTATCCGTGCTGCTACTCTCACTGTTTGCTTCGTCTCTGTCTGCACATGCGGACTCGGTCATCCTGATCGCAGAGTCTGCGGAAGGCTGCAAGATCTACATCAGCGGGACCGATCTGATTCATGAAGGATGCAACGTCCACATCCGCAGCGGAAGCGGTGACACCGACGACGACGGAACGTTGACGGGTCTGGGCAACTTGACGGTCGGATACAACACCGGGGCGTCTGTGACGAGCGGAAGCCACAACGTCATTATCGGGGATGCCAACCAATACTCCAGCTATGGCGGTCTGGTCGCCGGGTATCGCAACGAGATCTCGGATCGCTACGCGGCGGTGAGCGGCGGGCGTGACAACCTCGCCAGCGGCAGCTTCGCCTCGGTCAGTGGCGGCTACTACAACACCGCCAGCGGGTACCTCGCGGCCGCCAGCGGCGGCCGGAACAACGAAGCGGGCGCCGCGTATTCATCGGTCAGCGGCGGCCAGGACAACCTCGCCTATGGCTATGTGACCGCCATCAGCGGTGGCAAAGCCAACGCCGCCTATGGAACGCACACCTCGATCCTCGGCGGAAACACCAACCAGACGTCCGGCGAATACGCTGCCGTGAGCGGCGGCTGGTTCAACACCGCCAGCGGCAACTACGCCACCGTGTCCGGCGGCGCGCTCAACCAGGCGACCGGGCACGGCTCCGCCATCAGCGGCGGCAGCTCCAACCTGGCGTCCAACAACTATGCCAGCATCACAGGGGGCTCGTACAATACGGCGAGCGGCATCTATTCGGCCATCACCGCCGGCTATGACAACACGGCCACACACGGCTACGCCGCGGTCAGCGGCGGC
>JBCBLB010000618.1:0-5794 GCA_038520555.1 Myxococcota bacterium
CCGACAGCTCCGGCGCAAGACGGCCGCTGAGACCGTCCACGACGCTTCCATTACTCCGGGGTCCTCGATGGCCGACGCGCTGCACGGGTCTTGAACTATGTGCCCAGCCACCCCGTGGATTGGCCCTCGGGGTAGGCTGGGAATCATTCTGCTTGCCAGCAGGGAGAGGGGAGCGTCAGCCCCGGGCGATCTGTACGGTCGCCGTAGCGACCCGATCGGCAAGCTCGGAGACCGACAGCTCCGGCGCAAGACGGCCGCTGAGACCGTCCACGATCACCTGGACCGACCCATGCGCCAATGACCACACCAGGACACCGCGATGGCGGACCTCTGCCGCGTCCAGAGCCGGTGACACTGCGCCGATCGCCGAACACAGGCGGCCGAACGCGCCCTGCGCGGCCTGCGCCAACGCTTCGCCCTCTGGTCCCTCGACCTCATCGGCGCGAACGCCGAACATCACCCGGTAGTGCGTCGCATGGGCCGCCGCGAAGCGCACATAGGTCGATGCCATCGCGAACAGGTGGCGCTCTGGATCCGGCACCGCCAGCGCGTCCTGCGCCGCGACCAGCTGGGAGAACCCCTCTCGCGCGACCGCCGCCAGCAACGCCCGTTTGTCCGAGAAGTGATGGTAGGGCGCGCCGGCGCTCACCCCGGCGCGCCGCGCCACCGCCCGAAGCGACAGCTTCTCTGCGCGGCCGTCCGCGATCTCGCCCAGCGCCGCCTCCAGCAGCGCGGCGCGAAGGTTCCCGTGATGCTGTCCCACGCCGCGTGAGCTGCCCATCGCTCCCCCCCTTAAACGATGTTTAACATCGCCGTCAGGGAAGCTCGGAGAGGAACAGGTTCGCCACACACATCTCCTCGCCCGTGCCCTCGCCCCAGTTGACGTCTGCTTCGCCCATCGTGTTGTCAAACGTACACGCCAGCGAGAGTTCGTCCCCGTCGTTGAACCGGACCGGCTCGGCGAATTGGTAGATCAACTGCCAGTCGAAGTCATACGGATCCACCTCGACCAACACCTCAGACGTCCCGTCTGCACGCTCTACCCGAAGCGCTGCGTGTCGGCCCAGGGTGTGCATAGCCCCACCCACAACAAGGACCCGAACCGCATCCACCTCTCCCACCGCACAGGTTCCGGCGTCCATCATACGTCGACCACGACCGTTCAGGGGGGCCCGTTCTGTGCCAATCCATCTTCCGATGGATGACTTAATTTTAAGTTGTTAAATGACTTAATTTTCAGTAAGTTACTGAATATAAGTTAAGTTATGCTCTTGCGTGGCGTAGAATTAAAGGTTGAACCATGGGATGGGCAAATCGAGCCATTGGCATCCTCGCGCAAGGGGAAGAAGCGGTCATCAAGCCCCATGGGGGGTCGATGCGTCCCCGGGTGGAATCTGGTGCGACCGTCACTGTAGAGCCGGTCGCCCTGGATGATCTTGTCGTGGGGGACATCGTCCTGTGTCGGGTCAAGGGCAACGTCTACCTGCACCTCGTCAAAGCCATCCGCGGCCACGGGCCCCAACGCAGCGTCCAGATCGGGAACAACCGGGGCAAAATTAACGGCTGGACCCGGACCGTCTATGGGCGGGCGATCCGGATTGAGAATCCCTGACGGATTTTCCGGATCGATACCGTTCATTGTCGCCATACAATGGTTGAGGTGAGGAGGGTGTTGTGTGGCTTTGGATCCTGTTGAGCGGATGCGATTCTTCGGACCCATCGTGCTACTTCGACGTGGACCGCGACGGCTTCGGGGCGGGTGAACCGCTCAACTTCTGCGATGATCGGGCCGTGCGCGTGGACGGCGACTGCGACGACAGCCGGCCGGACGTCTCTCCGGATGCCGCCGAAGTCTGCGACGGCGTCGACAATGACTGTGACGGGATCGTCGACGCGGACACCCCCGATCCGTCGGTGTGGTGGTACCGGGACGCGGATGGGGATGGCTTCGGGGACCCGCGCGTCGCCCAGCGCAGCTGCGCTCCAGCTTCTGGCTACGTCGCCGATAACACTGACTGCTACGATGGTGACGCGGGGACCTTTCCGGGCGCCGATGAGCGCTGCGATGGCAGCGACAATGACTGTGACGGCATCATCGATGAGCGTCCGATCGACCCCGGGTCGGTCTACGTCGATCGGGATGGCGACGGCTATGGCGATCCGACCCTGCCGGTGGTCGCCTGCCGTCCGTCCGACGGGCAGGCCTCTGATGGGACCGACTGCGACGATTCAGACGCGACGGTTCACCCGACCGCCGATGAGGTCTGTAACGACAGAGACGACGACTGCGACGGGATCTCAGACAATCTCATCGATCTGGGCTTCGCCATCTACTTCTGGGACGCGGACGATGACGGCTACGGCGACGCTGCTGCGCCGAGCCCGGGCTGCTCACCGGGTCGTGGCTTCGTCGACCGGAGCGACGACTGCGATGACTCCAACGCCCTGAGCTACCCCGGCGCCGACGAATGGTGTGACGAGCAGGACAACAACTGTGACGGCGCGGTTGATGAGGGGATCCCCGTCGACGCGCCGACCTTCTATATCGACCGCGACGCGGATGGCTACGGTGACCCGCTCACCGCGGCCCAGGCCTGCGAAGCGCCCAGCGGCTACGTCGCGGACGGCGAAGACTGTGACGACCTCTACGCGGGCGTCTACCCGGGCGCCGATGAGATCTGTGATAGCCGGGACAACGACTGCGACGGCCCCTTTGATGAGGATCCCATCGACGGGGACACCTTCTACAAAGACGAAGACGGTGACGGGTTCGGGGACCCGGACCGCCCGCGGGTCGCGTGCTTGCGGCCTCATCTCCACGTCGCAGACGGCACCGACTGCGACGACACCGACGCCCTCGCGTACCCCGGCACCGAGCGGTGCGACTGCTCCGACGGCAAAGACAGCGACAGCGACGGCCTGGTCGACTGCGAAGACGGCGACTGTGCGGACGTCTCTCCCTGCGCAGAGCTGAACTGCAGCGACGGCGAGGACGAAGACGAAGACGACCTCATCGACTGCCTGGACGAAGACTGCTGGGGCACCGACGACTGCGACAGCAACCAGATCCGCGCCCACATCACCGCGGGCGCCATCCGCGGAGAAGTGACCCGGTACGCCTATGAGCGGGACACCGAGACGTACTACTCCGTCTCCGGCGCGCTGTTTCGGCGCTCTTCCTGGTTCACCTCGGGCTCGACCCAGGCGATGGTCCAGGCCGAAGATGTGGCGGGCAGCGTCCGGTTTTTGACCGAGAGCGGCGCCACCATCGACGCGTGCACGTGGCAGGCGGACCGGATGACCTTCTCGTCGACGCTGACCCGCTCCGATCGGCTGGCGACCTCATCCGGGGGGCCACGGGACTTCGACTACAACCGCGCCTTCGCGGGCGTCGCCCTCTCGTCGGGCTGTGGGATCGACGTGGCGTTGGCGGACTACCTGCCGCAGAACGTCGGCGTGGGGGTCGGGACGGCGCTGGGGCGGGTGTTCGAATCCGGGACCATCGACGGCCTCGACGTGGAGGTCACCCGGTGCTCCCCGAGCGTCCAGTGGCTGTCGCTGACGTCCTCGGTCGCGTCTTCTACGACATCGAGCAGCACCGGTTCATCGACCATCGCCCGCACGTCCAGCACCGGCGCGCGGGTGTGGTCGTCGAGCACCCGAACCCGCACGTTCTCTGGCGCGCTGGGCGAAGGGGACGCGTACACCTACGGCGCCTGCGTGGAGTGATCACAGGTGATCGCGGAGGAAGGTGAGGATCTGGGCGCTGTCGACGCTCCCGCCCCTGCTGCCCCCGCCACCGACGGTGACGGTGAGGCGATCGGCGTCCAGGGTCAGGCCCTTGCCGCTGGGCTCAGGGATGTTGACGACACAGACCGTGGAGATCCGCGCGGTGAGCGCCTGCTTTCCCAGGGGTCCCCGGCAAGGACCGCGAGGCCGTTCTGGATGGGGACGAGCACCTGCTTCCTGTGTGAAGAGAGGCCATGGGCCATGTCCCATCGCGATCAGAGCGACCGCAGACGGAACATCGAACCGCGTCATGTTCATCCTGTACCCATCGTTGCGGTTCAACGAACCGCAACGGTGCGGCTTGCGGACGCCGACGAAGACCATCAGAATACGCAGCAGTCGAAGGTGCCGCAAGATTCATATGCCTCGATGGTTGCCCCTTCATCGGTCCATGTGACCGTCTCGCCTTCTGCGCAGTAGTAGCACTGGGCAGCGTAGGTACCCGTTGGGCAGTCCTCGTCCGATTCCCGCTCTTCCCCTTCAATCTCTTCCGCGATGGGCGTCCATCGGACTTCCTTCCCTGGAGTCAGCAGTGTGTCGCAGAACTGCTCTGAATCAAACGGAATGTGTTCGATCAGGGCCTCCAGTCCCGTCTTCGTCCCGACCAACGCCAAAGAACCTGCTACCGTGGCTAGGGTCAAGCCAGTACCTGCAACCAGTCCCGCTCCCGATCTGGAGAAGAATGCGACCGCAGTGGTAAGTACGACGGTCTCATTCACGATAGCATTCGTTGTCGCCGCACCTGCGATCCCACCAGCAACCGTTGGCCCATACTCTGCCGCTTCTTTGAAGAAACGTGTACACCAGTCTGAAGCAAAGGTTGACGCAATCAGACCATGACCGGATACTCGTTTGCCATCCGGATCATAGGCGTCATACCAGTAGCCGGACGAATCCTCTGTCCACACCACCTCACCGAGCGGTTGAAGTGCTACACGCGTTCCGACGAGAGACGGCATTTTCTGACCCAGCTCGAGCGTCATCACGCCCCGGGTTTCTCTCTGCTCGCCATCGAGAACCAGGTTTGTATTCGCCCGGCCCACAACCTGATACCCATTCTTACACCCGGATCCAATCTCACAGGTGTCTTCAACCAGCATCCAGGTCGTCGTCTCTACAATCAGGGTCGAGTTGTCAGTATAGCTGCTGTTCATTTCGGTAAAGTACAGGTCACACTCCCCGTCTTCGCACTCTCCGTAGGAGATGAGGGGCCCGATATCGAAGTTGCGCTCGATGAACAGGCTGGTCACACGTCGGCCGTCGAAGTGGTGTCCGACGGCGATGGTGCCGGGACCCGGTACACCACCAAAGATGCCCGGGGAAGGACCTCCTGCAGAAGCAGGCGCGCTCGCCATGAGTGCCATGAGTCCGATGGTGTAGGTGGTTCCTCGCATGGTTTCTCCCGAACGCCGACTGGCGTCTTGTCTGTTTGTGAAGACTGCATCAGCAGCACTCTTGATTTCACATCCTGAAGAAACGAAATCCACCCATCGCGTCCACTCACAACCATTCTGCAATGTTCACATCCCAGGCTGCAACCAATGTGCAACCTGACGGATGCATAACCGCCTATGCATCTGTCCCAGGATGCGCCATTGTTTGCTTTTATCAGATGTTACCTGTTGCTCCACAGGGAGCGTCGGTCTCCAGACGTCATTGGTCTGGTGCCCTTCCGTCCGCGGGGAGCCAGGGTCGGTGGATGTGGTTGGAGCAGGCTGGTCCGATATGCAGCGGAAGACGGGACGTCGCGCCCCGGTGCATGGGGTTCAGTCCGGGTAGCTGTCGGTGTACCCGGCGGTGGGCGACGTCGAGCCACTCAAAGAGTCATAGTCCAATCGGATCCGTCCGTTTCCGCCGGCGCCGCCATATGCGGAGCCGTAGGGGCGTCCGCTGTGCCAGGCAGAGGCGCCGCGCGCGCCGCCGGTCGCCGAGACGGTGCCGGTGAGGGTCAACGTCGGCGAGGCGAGGTGGATCTGGCCGCCGCTGCCGCCGCCGCCGCCGCCGA
>JBCBLB010000407.1:0-9067 GCA_038520555.1 Myxococcota bacterium
CGCGTCCCTCTGGAGCCCCGTGAGGTGGGCATCCGGCTCCGCTACCACCGGGACGGTGAGCTGTCGCTCGACCCGGACACGGTCTACAACGTCGTCGGCCCCGGCGCTCCGCACTCCAACCGGAGCCTCATCGTCTATGGGGTGTTCGACGACGTTGTAGACCGTGTCCGGGTCGAGCGACAGCTCACCGTCCCGGTGGTAGCGGAGCCGGATGCCCACCTCACGGGGCTCCAGAGGGACGCGCAGGCTGAGGCTCCCACACCGCTCCTCTGGGCCACAGTCCACCGAGACGTGCTCATGGACGGTCTCAAAGGTTGAGATGTCCGTCCAGGGGACCCGCTCCCCGTCGGTCGCATAGGTCAGCTCGATGATCGTATCGTCGTTGATGCCCTGCTCGGCGAAGGCCTCATAAAAGACGAACAGGGTCTCTTCTTCCGCAAACCAGGACGCATCCGCGAGCGAGAACCCGGCGTTGACGTCGAACAGAGGAGCCTTGGCGCAAGACATCACGCCGAGCGCAGCCACCCCCCCGATCGTTGGACGAAGCAGACCGCTCATGCACCCCCCGAAGATGACGGCGCCAACACCTGCTCGAACGACAGGTTGAGTCGCGCAAGTTGTCGAAGAAACCCGCCCGCCAGCGCCCGTCGTCCCTGCTCGGCGAGCGCCACCTGCTGCGCACGAGACGCGAACCCCATCGACGCCCCCACCGACGCGCTCAGCGAGCCGGGCATGGTCCGCAGAAGCCGCGCGCGGGAGTCGCTGTCGAGCAGCGACACCCACGCCGCCAGCGCGTTCACGTCGATGTCCAGCAGCAGGTCGTTGCGGGCTTCGTCCGGGATGGCGGTCAGCATGTCGGCGATCAGGATCTCGCGGGTCCACTCTGGCAGGCTGCCGTGCAGCTGCTCGACCGCCCGCGAGAAGATCGCGGCCCGCCGCTCCGGGTTGATTCGAGGGAGCAGGACCGACAGCGCAGACGCCGCCGCATAGGACGGGCCCCGATCGGAGACCGGCTGGTCGGCGGGCATCGGCGGCAGCGGCGCATCCCTCCGCGCTGCCTTCAGCACGGCGAACAGGGCGTCGGTCTCGCGTCGGTCCATCCGGTCCGAGCGGAGCGTCTCTTCCGACAGCGCCGCGATCGTCTGCGGCGCGAGCAGCCGAACCATCTCCTGCTGCCGAACCTTTGGCGACAGGGCGAACAGCAACGCCCCGATCCGCGGCGGCACGGCGTCGATAAGCTTCACGATCCCAGAGGCGCCGAAGTCTTCTTCCAGGCTGCGAACCACCTGGGCGTCGCTCTGCGCCGACAGCGACGCGGCCATCGCCCGCCGGTTGAGCGCCTCGAAGAACGCGTCGTCTGACATCAGCGTGCGCTCATCAACGGTCTTCAGGTACTCGGCCAACTCGACCTTCGCAGCCGCCACATCGCCACCGCTCGGGAACGCGGCGGGGAAGCGCTCGGGGAACCGAAGCATCGCCCCTGCCAACAGCGGCATCTCGCCCTCCCGAAGCATGCCGCGGATGAGGGCTTCCATCTCCGGGTCCGGCTCGCCAGGCGTCGCCCCATCCAGCCGCTCCTGCCAGCGCGTCATCTCTCGCACCGCCACGTCCGGATCTGGCGTCCCGTCCTCTTCCACGGCGACCGCGCCGGCCTCGTCGTCAGAGAAGTCCTCGCCGCGGGCGAGCTGAGCGAGCAGGGCCTGCTCCTCAAAAGACGCCTGGCCAACCCGCCGCCAGGCCCAGATCATGGTCATCGCCGCGATCGTGCCCATCACAACCGCTATCATCCAGAAGAAGTGGGGCAGCAGCTCGACCCATAGCTCCCGACCGGCGACCGCTCCCGACCAGGGGTCCGGCTCGACGACGGGCTCCTCGCCCTCTTCGGCGAGCGCGGCCTCCTCATCCGTCACATCCTCTTCCAGCTCTGGCGGAGTGCGAAGGTACGCGGGCAGCGGCTGGAGCGTCTGGTGTGTGACCGACACCACCGTCCAGCCGCTGGACATCTTGGTCTGCAACCGCCGGGCGAGCGCCTGAATGTCACCGTTGTCTTCAGACTGCTCGTGGGCGAAGGCGCACTGCGCCCGGGTCAGATACTCCTGAGCCGGAACACTGCCCGGACCAGGATCCATGGAGAACCCGGGCAATGACCGGGAGCGGGGCTGGTCCGCCACCGAGTGATCGACATAGGTGCACCCTTTGGAGAAGCACCGATCGGCGTCACAGTCCGCAGCCAGGGCGATGTCGAAGCGGTTCTCCAAAACCCGCAGCTCGGAGAGGACCGACGGCGGGATCTGGCGGGCGGGCGGGGACTGGGCGAAGGCGATGGCGCCCCATACGTACAACAGGCTCATTAGAAAATCCTCACAACAACACGGCGGTGGCGGGCGAGACGCTCATCGGGGGTCAGCCCCTCCAGCGCCTCTTCCGAAAGCGGGACAGTGTCCGCGTACCCCTCGACCCGGATGCGCTCATCTTCGACACCGACCGTCTCCAGCCGCACCCGGACCGCGTTGGCCCGGTCCGCGGACAGCTCCCAGTTCGAGGGGTACGATGACCCCCGCCCGATCGGTGTGCTGTCGGTATGCCCCTCGACGGCGAAGTCATACCGCCCCGCATACGGCACCAGGGTCTGCAGCATCCGATCGACCACGTCCATCTGGGTGTCCTGGATGAGCGCGCTGCCCGACTCGAACACCAACCCCGAGTTCAGCGACAGCTTCAGCCCCTCGTCGGTCAGATCGGTGAAGATCATCTCTTCGAGGCCCTCCTCATCGATTTTCTGATCGATCTGTTCCTGGATCGCGGAGAGGCTCTCTGGCTGCTCGATGCCGGACAGATCTTCGGTAATCTGCTGCAGCTTGGTGCGGCTGATCTCAGCCGCGGTCAGCAGCGTCACGAAGAAAATCAGCAGGTTGGTGATGAGGTCCGAGTAGGTGAGCAGCCACCCTTCATCGCTGTTGTAGGTGCGTCGCTGCATCGGTCACTTCCCCACCAGGCCGATGTCCCGGCTCGACCGGGCGATCAGCTCGCTGACGCTCTGCTCGCACCGCTCCAGCGCGCCGAGCTGTTCGTCGAGCAGCTGGCGCAGGAAGTGCCCGATGGGGCCAGCTACGCCCGCCCCGAAGGCCACCCCATACAACGTCGTCAGCAGCGCAAGGGAGATGGCCGACCCGATGTTCACGGTATCATCGCCCATGTTCTTGAACAGCTGGATCATCCCGGTGATCGTGCCCACCATCCCGAACGACGGCGCCAGCTTGGCCAGCAACTCCCAGTTCGACACCGCCGGCTGCCAGCGACGCAGCTCATCGTGGCGAAGCTCGGTGAACGCCGCACGGATCCCTTCTTCCGGCGCCCGGCTCAGGACCAGCTTCAGCATCCGCTGGATCGCCGGGAACTGGCTCTGCTCGGCCAGCTCGACCGCCTGCGCCCGGCGGCCGTCCAGCCACAGCTCGACCAGCGCCACCCGCTCTGCCTCCAGCGCCTTCGTCGCCTTGTCCAACGTCCCCAGCCCTGGAACGATCTCCCGGAGGTACAAGAACGTCCGAAGCGTCGTCTGCGACTTCGAGGAGACCATCACCGCGGACAGCGAGCCGCCAAAGACCATCACCGCCGCGTGCAGATCCAACGCGGAGATCGTCACCCCGCTCCGCTCTGAGAAGCCATAGGCGACCACGAACACTAAGAGAATCAGTCCAACAATCTGCACGACACCGTCCTTATGAGTCTGTTACCGGTTGCCCTGACGCTGGAGCTCTTCCAGCTTCGCACGCACCGCCGGATCGGTCTCGATCTCCTCGACGGTCTCGTATACCTCGATGGCCTTCTCGCGCTCCCCGAGCATCAACAGGATCGAGCCCTTGGCCCGAAGCGTCTCAGGGTGCGAAGGGTAGCGAGATAGGATCAGCTCACACCACTCCAGGGCCAGCTGATAGTTGCCCGCCCGCAGCGCGTCCTGCATCTGCGTCCGCCCCTGGGTCAAGCTCACCGCCGGCGCTTCGGTGTCCACCCGCAACCCCCGCTCCCGATACGCCGCCTCCAGCGTCTCGTCCGCGGCGCTCGGCGGCGGCGGCACCAGCCGCGTCGCCGGGATCGTGTCGAGGTCCGTCGCCCCCGCCGTGTGCTCGATGACGATCCGCTGGCCGCTGGACAGCATGGGGATCTGGATCTCGGTCATCACCTCGCCGTCGTTCCACCGAACCGTCATCGCCGTCGTCGAGCCGAACCCGAACGGCCGAAGCTGCGTGTTCTCTTCTTCTTCGAGCAGCGGGCTGGTCGCCGGCGCCGGCTCGATCAGATAATGCGTGTAGTTGCGCGCCGCGCAACCACCAAGAACCACAGACAACAAGACGAGCCGTTTCATCATGGCAGCACCGGGAGGAGGCTGATGTTCATTAAAGAGACGCCGATGCCCACGCGACCGTTGGTCGACACCGTGAGCACCGCGCCGTAATTGGAGCGTCCGAACGGCACCCGGACCACGCCCGCCAGCGTCACCAGCGGATCCAGCAGCTGGCCGTCGCCCAGACCATCATCGAACGCCGAGACCGCCGCGGTGGGCAGGCTGAGGATGAGCTTGCCGCCCACCAGGGTGTTGAACAGCTTCGTGCTGCGGTAGTGCACGCCGCCGATGCCAAAGACCGGATCGAACAGCGAGATCGTCACCCCGGACAGGTTGGCGTTGGTCGGCCCCCACTGCTCGGTCCAGTCCAGCGACACGTGCTGTTGTGGATACAGGGCGAAGTCTACGAACGCCTGGGTGAGGCTGTCCCCGCGCGCCCGCCGCTCCAGCTCTTCGGTCAGCGTATACATCCGCTCGCTGTTGGCGTTCTCAATGAGATCCGGATCGATGTTCTGGGCAAACAGCACCTGCGCAGTGTCCAGATCGACGATCCGGATCGAGACCCCGCCAGCGTGCTCGTCCAACCAGATCGCCGCCTTCGCGGGCGCCGCGTCTCCGCGGCTGCGCTCGTCCAGACGTGCGATCTCATCGAGGCTCACCGGGCCCGTCTGATAGGCCATCTGCCCCTCTTCGACGAACGCCCGCGGTGCCATACACGCCTCACACAGCCGCAGCCCCTGGCTCCCGATCGTCCGCTGCAGCACCTCCAGCGCGCCCGCTGCGTACCACTCCGACGAGTCCTGGTACCGCGGCATCACGCTCACCACGATCGCCGGCGTGACGTCGTCACGAGACAACAACCCGTCGGAGACCCGCAGCTCCAGGACTTCCTCCAAGCGCTCCAGCGCATCCCGGGTCTTCGCCGGATCCGCCCACGCCGTCCCAACGCTCAGTCCAAGCAGTGCCGCCATCAGAAGCAAAACGTCACCTCTGCGCCGAAGGTCTGGAAATCGAAATTGCCGATGGTGATGAACTCACCAAGGTTCGGAGAGTCCCGTAGCGCCGGCAGCGTCTCCAAAAAGACCGCCATCCCGATTCGATTGTTGATCCGCAGATCCACACCGGCATGCAACGCCCCGAAGGTGTTCCGCGGATCGTCCTGGTCCTGATCGGTGATGATCTCATCCGCGGTGAGGCGGCGCTCGCGGAACGACGCCGTCGCCGGCCCCCAGATGCTGATCGCGGCGGTGCCGATGAAGACGTACAGATCCGGCCGGGTCAGTGAGCGGGTCCGGCCGGTCACCAGCCGCCCGATCCGCGCCTGCCCCATCAACCCCTGGTACGCCTGCGGGATAAAGCTGTAGCCGACGATGATGCTCGAAGTCCAGACCAACGCATCCGATGAGCCCAGCTCGACGCCGGTCTGCAGCCACAAAAACGGCGGCGCCCCGGTCGCCTGGTTTCCGTTGGGCCGCGCATACTGGCGGATCGCCAGACGAAGCGGGATGGTCACCGGCCCCCGATCATGCAGCGCGGCGATGTACTCCTCACGCGCCTCTGTCGCTGACTTCAGCCGATCCGGCTCGCGAAGCATCGCCGGCGTGCTCGCTGAGGTCGCCACGGTATGGCTGTAGACGATCGGGAGGTCTGGCTCCAGGCGGGTCATCCGCGCCCGCAGCACCAAAAAGGCGCCTTCGGCCTCAACGTCGACAAACAGCGCATGTTTGCCGGTGTCCTCACCAAGCTTCGCCAGCACCTCCGGGGAATCCACGCCGCGAGAGACCACCGTGCCCTCAGGTCCCGAATGCACCACGACCGCTGTGCAGCTCGGGCAGTGAACCAGCTGAACGTTGGTCGTCGGGTTCTTCGTCAGCACCGCTGCGATGTGGTTCTCCAGCAGCGCCTCCATGCCGGTCCCCAGGCCCACCGGCACCGTCACCCCAGCCAGAACCACCGGCGTCGGCGCCGCGAACGGCGGCTTTTGCACCCAGCCATACAGCAACTCATCGATCAGATCGTAGGCCGCAAGGTGCACCTGATCGGCGACGTCTGCGCGGACCCGATCCATCTCGGCCAATTGCGCCTGCTCTGTCGGCGTCGCCGCCAGGGCTGTGCCCAGCAGCCATCCGATGAGGACCATCACTGCACCCACGTCCACCGCCCCTGGACGCACAGCCCGGCATGAAGGATCGTCTCCCGGGGATCCCGGTTCACCACCGCCAACAGCGCATCGTCTTCGCCCAGGCCGCCGGTCGCAAAGTAGCGGGCGCACGCTGTCGGATACGCCTCAGACGGCGGCATTCGGGTGATCACCTCGATGTCCTTCGCAGACAGGATCGGCGTCCGATCCGACACCCGCAGCCCCGCACCCACCAACGCGTTCTTGGTCGCGAAGCTTATTTTTCCAGACACCGGGCCGCTGGGATGGTACGCCTCGACAAGCCAGGTGCGTGCTTCCAGGTCCGGCTGCAGCGAAGCGGCCACCGTCGCCAGATCGGAGACCGTCGCCTCCAACTCGCGGAGCACCGCTTCATCCGCTGCCGCCCGGAGCCCCGGCCGCATCAACCGCTCCCGGCAGATCAGCGCGCTCCGCTCGACGAAATCCCCACGAGGCCCAGAGACCTTGACCTCACCGGGGTATTCACGGCTCGCATCGCCCGCCTTCAGCCGCTCACAGTCCAACGTCCGAGACGCGGTCCGGCTCTGCCACAGCCCCGGCGCCGGGTTCGCCGCCTTGAACACGAACGGCACCAACAAAATGGAGATGACGAAGATCATGGCACCACCTCATTGAGCGTCCGGCGACGCATCTTCGCGTTGAACAGCAGCTGGCTGAGCTGTCGGTACATGTCCCCGGACAGGTCTTCGCTCGCGGTCTCAGGCTTGATCTTGTCCTCCGGCTTCCGCACCAGGTTAACCACCCGGTTGCCCACCCAGGCCCCGGCGCCAAAGCGCCGAATCAGCCGCCCCTCCAGCGAGTCCCGAAGCAGCAGAAACCCCGAGTCGTCCCGAATCACGATGTCCTGAGCGAAGTTCAGCTCTGTGATCCCAGGGACCAGCGTGAACGAGCCGACGCACATCGCCCAGTTCAGCAGGTCGTTGTCGCGATAGGTCTCGCGGGTCTCCAGCTCCATCACCAACGACATCCGCGGCGCCGCATCATCGGTGGCTTCGAAGGCGTCCTGGTTGACCAGGCTGTCGTCGGCGAACCCCCGCGGTGAGAGGCTGGTGCGGACCTGGGCGCCCTGGTTCTCAAACAGCACTTCGACCCGCTGGCACAGCGTGCTGGCCTCTGGGTATGTCAGCGCCTCACCTGGCGGACAGAGGATCGTCAGCTTGACGTCCTCGAAATTGGGCGCCCTGGTGTCGATCACCACTGGCTGATGAAGCCCGGACAGCGGCTGATACACCTGAACGCAACCGGATAACCCGAACATCAACAGCGCCCGCACGGAACGCCATCGGGCCCGACGGACCGCGTCAACCCATGACGGCGGTTTCGGAAGAATAGATGTCTCCGAGGGATGTGATGCGCTGACCGATCCGACCTGCACCGCATCGTATCCAACAAGTCCCCGACGCGCCGGCCTCATCGAACAACTACACTCAAAACCAGGCTTCATCCATCATCTCCAACCAGCGCAAGCTCCCAGACTTCGACCCGCTCCCGGGTCCGGCGGCGACGATCGGCCGACTTGATCTTTCGATGAAGCTTATCCACCAACCGGAGCCGCCCCCGAGACAGCTCCATCTCAATCGGATGCGCCACATCCGGCCGGAGCAGCTCCGAGACATTCGAGAAGATCATCACGAGCCGCCCCTGCGGCGCCATCCGGGTCACCGCCTGTTCGAAGAACCGCTCGAACAGCCCGGACGAATAGCGCAACGCAGCGTCAAAGGGCGTCTCCACGGTCCCAGGGATCCATGGTGGGTTGAACACGATCAGCTCCAACGGACCCGGCACATCTGCCAGCAGATCTCCCACCGACGCCGTAACCGGCGCTGGCCGTCGCGAAAGCTCCCGATTGAGGCTCTCCACAGCGTTGGGGTTGATGTCCACAGCGAGCACCTCAGAGAATCCGGCGCGTGCCAGCATCAGCGCCAGCACCCCACAGCCGGTCCCCACATCCACCGCGTTCTGCTTCAAACCCGGGTATCGGCTCAACCAGGTGCCGAACAGCTCAAGATGCTCGGCCCGGGTCGGCATATAGACACCGAAGAAGGGGTGTAGGCGTACCCCGAGCACCGATAATTTTTCACCCTCCACATACCGAACCCATGCCCCCCGAAGCTCCTGCAGCACCAGAAACGGCAGGTAAAACGTCTTCAGTTCCGGATACAGCTCAGCCAGAAAGCCGATTTCTGCGAACCCTTCGAGCTTCGGCCGGTGGCCCACGATCGGCGCCAGCAACCGCAGCGACGCCTTCCGAAGCGCCGCAGCATGTGCGCGACGCGCCGCGAACGGGGCCTGCGGCGGGGGCGCCGGCATCAACGCCGCCAACCAATCCAGGATCTCCGCGCCGGTCTGATACCGGTCCGTGATCAGCAGGGGTTCTCCCTCCAACAAAAGCGCCGCCGCCTGTTCCGGAGGGGTGAACGAATCCACCCATGGGGTGTCCGTCTCCAACAAGGGCTCAGGTCGATAAACATCAGGGGGATTCATCGGGCCTCTCTTAGCCACTTTGGCACAACCCCGGTGACGACCACGACGAGGAAAGTCAATTC
>JBCBLB010000599.1:0-6036 GCA_038520555.1 Myxococcota bacterium
CCGCTCGCCCAGCACCAGCGCTGGATTGATGATCACGGCGCTCAGGCCATGTTCACGGACCGCTTCGGTCACCACCGCTTCGGATCGCCGCTTGCTTTGCGCGTAGCTCAGCTTGAACCGGTCGAGGTTGTAGATGTGATCTTCGTCGAGCCGATCCTCCGGGCGCAGCCCGGAGCCGATCGCGGCCACGGACGAGGTGAACACCAGCCGTCCGATCCCTGCGGCCATGCCGGCTGCGATCACGTTTCGCGTCCCCTGGACGTTGACCTGCGTCATCCGCGCGCGCTGACTTCTGGCGAAGGAGACGACTGCAGCGGCATGGTAGACGACCTCGACGCCGCGCATCGCCTCTGTGAGGGAGGCCGGGTCGGTGACATCGCCAACGGTGGGCGCCCACTTCAGATCATCGATGGCGGTGGTTCGGGACGCGCGTCGCAGCAACACCCGGGGCCGAACGCCGTTTTGGTTGAGGTGGGCGACGATGTTCGCCCCGACATGTCCGGTGGCGCCGGTGACCAGAACGTCGCCGCTCATTCGGAGTCCTCGTCGCGGTCTTCGATGGGGGTGTGGAAGTCTTGACGCATCGACCGTCCTTCCAATTAAAAGGCAGAGCAGCACCATACACCACCGGAGCGTCGGCGATGCGCGATCGAGACCTCACCATCCAGGGGATCCGGGTCCCCGCGATGATGTACGGGACCGCCTGGAAGGAAGAGGACACCCAGGCCTGTGTCGAGGCGGCCCTGAGCGCTGGGTTTCGGGCGATCGACACCGCCAACCAGCGCAAGCACTACTTCGAGGCCGGCGTCGGCCGGGCGCTCTCGACGTGGTGGGCTGCGGGCAACGTCCGGGACGATCTGTTTTTGCAGACCAAGTTCACCTATCTGCGCGGCCAGGACCAACGGCTGCCCTACGATCCCGATGCGGCGCCCAACGTTCAGGTGGAGCAATCATTCAACAGCTCCTTGGCGCATCTGGGGGTCGACCAGCTCGACAGCTACGTGCTCCATGGGCCGTCCGATCGGACGGCCTGGACCGAGACCGATCGCATCGTCTGGCGCACCATGGAGGGGCTGAAAAACGATGGTCGGACCCGGCTCATCGGGGTGAGCAATGTCCGCCCGCATCATCTGCGCGCCCTGCTGGCCGAGGCGACGGTCCCGCCGGCCTTTGTTCAGAACCGCTGCTATGCCATCGCCGGCTGGGATGAGGCGGTCCGCGGCATCTGCGCGGCGCATGGGGTGGTTTACCAGGGGTTCTCGTTGCTGACCGCCAACCGGCGCAGCTGGGGGCACCCGAAGCTCAAGGCCATCGCCGACCGGCTGGGGGCGACCCCGGCGCAGACGCTGTTCGCCTACGCCCGTGGTCTGGGCATCCTCCCGCTGACGGGCACCACGGATCCGGTCCATATGCGTCAGGATCTGGAGAGCCTCGGTCTCCGTCTGACCGAAGAAGATCGAGAAGTCATCGGCGGTCTTGAGGGGTAATCAGGCGTCCGCCAGCAGCGCCTGTCCGGGGCCGACCCGAAGCTTGTCCCCGGCCGGTCCAAAGACGACGAGGTCTTCATCGCCGGCCGACCACATCTGCCACTGACCCTGCTGTGGCCGCAGCGCCAGGGTCGAGCCTGCGTTGAGGCCCACACACAGCCGGTGCCGAAACCGCGCGGACAGGTAGGCGAGATTAAACCGATCGTCGGTGTGCAGCCGATCGGTGACGTGTGGAAAGGGCTGAACGCCGCGGGCGAGCCCCACGCCCCGGTCCAGCAGCGCGAATTCCTGTCGCGGATGGCGGCGGTCATTGAAGATGATGATCCGCTGCCCCAGCACCATCGCTCCTGCGGAAGAGCCGAACACATGGGCGCCCCGGCGGACGGCTTCCAGCATCACCCCGTCCAGATCGAAGAAGCGGAGCGCGGTCAGCAGCACGATCGGGGAGCCTCCGGCCAGCGCGATCAGGGAGGCGTTCAGCAGCCGGTCACGGAGCCGGGCGCGGTGCTCCTGCCAGAGCGGATCGAACGCCAGGCCCGCGGCGCGCTGGAAGTGCGCCCACAGCTCGCCGAGGGTGTGAGCGCGCAGGTCGTCGGCGCGGACCAGCGCCTCGATGTGGCGCTGCACCTGGCTGGCGAGGGCGTGCTCGACGAGGTGTGCGATGGGGCGGGTGAGGGGGCCGGGCGCCTGTCGATCGCTGCGCTTGAGCAGGGCTTGCAGGTCTTCGACGCCCAGCGCCCGGCGGGCGCGGGCCCAGCCGTCTCGCATCGTCCGGGTCAGCGCTTCATTTTCGACGGTGTACGCCTCATTGAGCTGCTGCCATGCCCGCTCATGGTCGGACATCAGCCCCTGGACCGCGGGCCGCTGGCGCAGGACGTCGACCATCGCGCCGTGCAACCCGAGGTTGTCGACATGCTGCCGGCCCCGTTGGGAGAACCCCCGGCGCAGCGCGTCGTCGTTCCGCTCGCCGGCGCCCCACGACGCCGTGATCAGCATCACCGTGTCCCGGGCGCGGCGCGCCGGGTCCCGGTGACGGGAGCGGCCGGCGGCGTGCGCAGCCAGGGCGCAGAACCGATCGGCGGTCTCGGCGTTTCCATTCAACAGGACGCGTCCGGCGTCCGATCCCATCGGGTCACGGCTGTGCATCATCGCGTCCGGCTGTAACCGCTTCGGCCGCCGATCAGATCACCGACCGTGAGATCAGCTCCTTCATGATCTCCGAGGTTCCGGCGTAGATGCGCTGCACCCGGGCGTCTGCCCATGCGCGGGCGATCGGGTACTCGAGCATGTATCCATAGCCACCGAACAGCTGCATACAGCCGTCCATGACGTCGAACTGCTTCTCGCTTCCCCACAGCTTGGCCATCGCGGCGGTGGGGATGTCCAGCTTGCCGTCGAGGTGCGCGGCGATGCAGGCGTCGATGAACGCGCGGCCCACCTGGACGGTGGTTGCGATCTCGGCGAGCTGGAAGCGGGTGTTCTGGAATCTGGCGATGGGCCGACCGAAGGCTTCGCGTTCTTTGCAGTAGTCCACCGTCCACCGGAGCGCCGCCTCTGCCGCTGCGATCCCCATCACGCCGACCGACAGGCGTTCCTGGGCGAGCATCTGCATCAGATAAAAGAAGCCGTGGTTCTCTTCGCCGATGAGCGCGGACCGGGGAAGCCGGACGTCTTCGAAGAACAGCTCCGAGGTGTCCTGGGCCCGCAGGCCGACCTTCTTGAGGTTCCGGCCGCGCTGGAAGCCGGGCGCGTCCGCCTCTACCAAAAACAGCGAGGTCCCATGCGCCCCGGCGTCGGGGTCGGTCTTGGCGACCACGATGACCAGGTCGCACAGCTGGCCGTTGGTGATGAAGGTCTTCGAGCCGTTGAGGATGTAGTCGTCGCCATCTTTCAGTGCGGTGGAGCGGATCCGCTGCAGGTCGCTTCCGGCGTCGGGCTCGCTCATGGCGATGGCGGTGATCGCCTCACCGGAGACCATCTTCGGCACCCATCGTTGCTTCTGTTCGGTGGTGCCCAGATGGAGAAGGTAGGGGAGGGTGATGTCGTTGTGCAACGGGAAGCCGGGCCCGGTCGCCCCGATGCGCATCAGCTCTTCGTCGACGATGACGTTGAGGCGGAAGTCCCCGCCGCCCCCGCCGTACGCCTCGGGCGCATCAGGGCAGAGGATGCCGACCTCACCGGCATGCAGCCACAGCTCCCGCGGCACCACCCCGGCATCTTCCCACGACGCATGGTGGGGGGCGACATGATCTTCCATGAAGCTCCGAACGGTCTTCCGGTACATGTCATGGATGTCTTCGGTGAACAGGGTGCGCGGTAGCATATGATCCTCTCCGGGTTGTCCGGAGAGGGTACCAACCGCGACGAGGGGTGGAACCCGGATGAGGATTGTCTGCTCTCCCAGCGGCGTTTCTGCCTGTTGCAGCGGATCGGCCGTGGAGCGCTGGGCGATGCTCAGCCCGGCGGCGCGTTGACGCCGCTCGCGCCCATCGCCACGCCGACGATGAACCCGACCACCACCCCACCAAGGACGACGAGCCATTGTCGCCGGAGCGTCCGCGGAGAGGCGCGCATGTTCAGCTGTCGACGCGTGAGCTGCATGCTTATCAGGAGGGCCACGACGAACAGGAGCAGCCCCAGCGGCAGCAACCATGCGACCCCCTCAAGCCGGGCGCCATGAATGAACGTCGCGGTGACGTTGAGCCCAGCGAGCAGCCCGGCAGCGGCGCCCAGCCCCGTTCCCCCGATCGTGGGAGGGACATCGATTTCTTGGATGGGAGGCATTTCAGGGTGCACGACCTCGCCCTTAACCCGCTCCGAGCGGACGTTGGGGAGTCGGCGGAGCGCCCTGACCGGTGGCGGCCCGCCGAAGGACGGCTTGTGGGCCGATCAGCTGCGGTGTTGGGCGATCACGTCGCGGACGTCATCGCCTTCCGGGACGAAGATCAAGGCGAACCCGTTGACACAGTGCCGGTTGCCCGTCGGCGTAAACGGCGCGTCGTTGAAGATGTGACCGAGGTGCCCGCCGCAGCGCGCGCACCGCATCTCGACCCGGACCATGCCATAGCTGTTGTCGCGGTGGGTGGTGATGCGCTCTGGGGCCACGGCCTTGAAGAAGCTTGGCCAGCCGCAGCCGCTGTGGAACTTGTGCTTGCCGTCATAGAGGTAGTTGCCGCAGCCGACGCAGTGGTAGGCGCCAGGCCCCTCCTGGTTGAGGTACCGGCCGGTGCCCGCGCGCTCGGTCGCGGCGTGCCGAAGGATCTGATACTCGAACCGCGGAAGGATCTCCTTCCACTGGGCGTCTGTCAGCGTCATGGGGTTGACAGCGGGATCGGTGGGATCGGGGATCATGTCGTGCTCTCCCAGAAAAGGTGTGTCCGGAAGATAAGCGCGGATCAGCACACAGCCAATCGTTTCCCGGCCCCGCTTCATCGATGAAGGGGTTTCGAATTCATTGCGTTGATCGACGTGTATTGGGTCAACCGTGGCAGCGGCCGGCGGCGGTCACGGTTTGTCGACTCTTGTTCAACGCCAGCGCGGCTTTTCGGAACGCACGCTCGGAGGCTTCGGTCCCATCGGCCTTCGCATGAACCTCTGCAGCGTCGATGACCACGAGGTGCAGCGCCTTGAACAGGTCCCGCTGAACGTCGAGACACCGCGACGCTTCGGGTGAGGGCACGCTCCGCTCCAGGGTCCGGAGCTGTCGCTGTAGGGCGTTCATCTCGGAGAGCGCCTCCTGGATGAAGTCCGACTGCGCTGTGTGGCCCATCGGTCCCTTCGTCGCCAGCGGCTCCGCCCCTTTGGGCCCGCACCCGAGCAGCACGAACAGCAGCACCCCGAGACGGATCGACCGCATTCATCCTCCATCAGCCTACACACCCGATCGGAACCGGCGGTGGGTGAGATGAGGGGTGGCGGCTGACGGTTCGCTTACGTCGAGCGGACGTATCGGCCGATACGGAACCCCCAGTCTTCCGGAGTTTTCGTCGGCCACTCGCCCTGCCGGTCCGTGACCGCGGCGTTCTCTGGGGGACGCATCCAGCTTCCCCCGCGGCCCACACGGGTCATGCCCTTCTTCATCCCGGTCGGGTCGGTCTGTGGGCGGGAGGGGTACCGGCCACCCCGGTCCCAGACCCACTCGACGACGAGGCCGGACATGTCCTGGATGCCCCAGGCGTTGGCCCGCTTGCGGCCCGCCGATTGCAGCTGGTCCCGGCTGTTGGACGCCGCCCACCCGACCATATCCAGCTCATTCCCCCCAGAGTAGACGTGGTCTTCACCGGCGCGGGCAGCGTACTCCCACTCGGCTTCGGTCAACAGCCGGAACCCTGTCGCCTTGTGATCCCAGGTCACCGTGGGCGGATCCTGATGATCAATCGAATAGGCAAGGGGCAGGCCCTCTTTCTTGGAGAGCTTGTTGCAGAACTGGACGCAATCGTACCAACTCACGCCGGTCACCGGCAGATAGGAGCCATCCACCGACCAGGGCTGAGAGCGCATCAGCGCCCGCCACAGCATCTGCGTCACGGGCAGCTTGGCGACCATAAAC
>JBCBLB010000698.1:0-4979 GCA_038520555.1 Myxococcota bacterium
CGCATGCACGTCCAGCCTGACCGGAAATGAAGGCAATTTCCAGTTCTCCTATCCCGCAGACGATCGCATCACCGACTTCAACAAGCCGATCGCCGTGGGCGCGATGCTCGATCTGGAGGTTCGTGATGTTGGCCAACGCCAGCCGGTCCGCCTCTCCGACGCCAGCACCGACGATCCAGCCGTCCTGGAGGTGATGGGCTTCGGCGACGCGGATCTGACCGTCCAGGCGACCGGCGAAGGTGCTGCCCTGCTGATGGTTGAGGGGACCACCGTCAACGGCGAAGCGCTCACCGACTCGATCAACCTGCTCGCCCGGATCCCGGAGGTCCATCGCCTCAACCACACCTGCGCCGAGTCCGACCAGGCGGTTTACCTCAACAGCCAACGCATCTGGATTCCCTTCGAATTCGAGATGAGCAACGGCCAGCCGGTCATCGGCTACGGCTACTACCCCGTCTCCGCGCAGGGCGACGCGCAGGTGACCCTGAACAACAGCGACAGCGGCCAGCAGTTCATGGCCTTCGACCTTGGTGAGGCGACCGGCGCGGCCAGCCTGACCTCGGACATCGATGGCTCCGTGCTCGCCTTTGACGTCGTCGCGCCGGAAGACATCGACGACATCAGCGAGCCCATCGCCTTCGTTCTTGAGGACATTGACGTCGGCGACAAGAACGACTTCTACGTCCTCCCGAAGGCCGGTGAGGACACAGTCTGCCAGGCTGAGCTTGCCAAGACCGTCGTCTCAGACACCCCTGAGATCTGTACCGTCTCTGAGCGGGAGCCCCTCGACCCCGACGCCTACGAGTATGGCTGGTTCTCTATCGAGGGCCTCGCCGAGGGGGAGTGCCGGTTCACGGTCGCCTACCCCGACGCCGGCGTCTCGAAGCAGTTCGCCTATCCGATCGAGCCCTGAGTCATCGGCGATTCGAAGAGGATGATTATTCGAAGAGGATGATTATTCGGAGAGGGCGATTATTTATTCGGAGAGGACGATCGAGCCGGAGCCGACCCGGGCGCGCACCCGGGTCGGCGCGAACGGTGACCGTTTCAGATCGTTTTGGGTCTCTCCCCACCCGGTGGCCAGCCGCGGGCGCACCCGGCTGCCTACGGGCAGTGCGATGAACACCTGACCTGCACCGGCCGCCGCGCGGATCGAGCCCCACATCGCCTCGGCGTAGTGAAGCGCGATGCTCCCCGAGCCCACCCGCACCTCCGCGGGCTCTGACAGCGACTTCATGTCGATGTCGCCGTTGGTGACGTAGACATCCAGCGGACCCTTGACTGTCCCGCGGACGGCGCCGTCATCGACCCGCACAACAGTCGAGCCGGTCATCGCGCCCAACGTCACGTCTCCCGCGGCCAGGTCGATGTTCAGGTCAACCTGCGGCGGTAAGACGATCTCGAAGTCCATCTCGCACTCTCCGCTGATGTCGTCGGAGCGTTCCAGGCGGACCACGATGGCGGAGGCGGTCTCTTCATAGTGAAGTACGCAGGCGTCGCTCCAGATCTCGGTCTGGGGTGCGACGCGGACCACCGAAGAGGCTGGATCGGGCGAAATCTGGATGTTCCCGGCCACGCTGGTCAGGTCCAGCCGCTTGCGGACGCGCAATTCTTGAGGTTCAGGGCTGGAGGCGAACGCCACCGACACCCACAGGGTCCAGATCCACATCAGCAAGGCCATACATGCAGGTTACATCGATGAGGGCTCATCGGATGGATGCGAAGTATATGCGACAACTCACTCCTCCCATTGAAGATTTCCTCATCGACGAGGCGCCCTTCTACCTTCCCGTCGGTCAAGAGATCGACTTGTTTACCCATGCGTGGCGCGCGCGCATCCCGGTCATCCTCAAAGGCCCCACCGGCTGCGGCAAGACGCGCTTCGTCTCCCATATGGCGCATCGCCTCGGCCGGCCGCTCGTCACCGTCGCCTGCCATGAAGATCTCACCGCCTCCGACCTCGTCGGCCGCTA
The DNA here is from genome assembly GCA_038520555.1 of Myxococcota bacterium. Classification (GTDB taxonomy): domain Bacteria; phylum Myxococcota_A; class UBA796; order UBA796; family UBA796; genus JBCBLB01. The sequence continues at coordinate 1,974 of JBCBLB010000698.1, forward strand.
CCTCATCCAGGGCGACGAGACGCTGTGGGTCGACGGCCCGATGACCGCCGCCATTCGGCATGGCGCCATCCTCTACCTCGATGAGATCGTGGAGGCGCGCAAGGACACCATGGTCGTCATCCACCCCCTCACCGACCACCGGCGCATCCTCACCATCGACAAGCTCGCCTCGGTGCTCCGGGCGCCCGACGACTTCATGCTGGTCGTCAGCTACAACCCCGGCTACCAGAGCGTCCTCAAGGAGATGAAGCAGTCCACCCGGCAGCGGTTCATCGCCCTCGACTTCACCTACCCGCCCCCAGAGACCGAACGCGACGTCGTTGTCAAGGAAGCCGGCCTCGATCGGGACACCGCCTTCAGCCTCGTCAAGATCGCCGAGAAGGTCCGCAACCTCACCAGCCGCGGCCTGGACGAAGGCGTCTCGACCCGCCTGCTCATCCACGCGGCCCGACTCATCGCCGAAGGATCGTCGCCCACCGACGCCTGCGACGCCGCCTTCGCCCGCACCCTGACCGATGACCCCGATATGCAGCGCTCGATTCAGCAGGTCGTCGCCGATTACTTCTGAGCCCTACCGATAGGGCTCCGGCGCGATGGCGACGCCTGGGCCGTCGTCCCGCTGAAAGAACATCAGATGCTGCCAGGGAAGGTTGTTGGCTTCGCGGACCAGCTTGAAGCGGTTCGCCTGCAGCTCCTTCATGATCTGGGCTTTGGACATCTTGTGCAGCGGCTTGATCGGGATCTGCGGATCTTCTGCTCGGAATTCGGCGAGGGCGATCTCACCGTCTGGAGTGAGGGACCGGTGCAGCCCCCGGAGCATCGCTTCTGGGTCGCTGAACTCATGATAGACATCGACCAGCAGGGTCACATCGCACTCACCGGTTGGAAGCTTCGGATCGGTGGGGGTGCTGAGGATGGGGGTGATGTTCGACAGACCCGCTGCGGTCGCCCGGGTCTGCAACATCTGGAGCATCTCCGGCTGGATGTCGATGGCGTAGACCCGACCGGTCGGGCCGACCGCTTCGGCCATCTTCAGGGTGTAGTAGCCGTTGCCGGCGCCGATGTCGCAGGCGGTCTCGCCGGAAGACAGCTGCAGCGCCTTCAACAGCTTTCGAGAGCCCTCTTCCCGCTCGCGCTCCGTTCGGGTCAGCCACTGTGCGCCGGTGTAGTGCATCGTCTGGGCGATCGGTCGGCCCATATAGTCGAGCGCCCACGCCCGACCCGTCAGCCGCCATGACCACATGCCCACCATCAGCGTCAGCAGCGTGACCATCAGGATCTGCCTGGCGCGGTCCATCGCTCGCTCCTGTCAGGATGGTGAGGCGGTGTTCTTCTCGCGCGCCACCTCATGCTCGCGGAGGCGCGGCATGATCTCGACGAAGTTGCAGGGGCGGAAGCGGCTGTCGAGCTGGTGGACCAGGATGCCGTCCCAGGCGTCCTTGCAGGCCCCCGTCGAGCCGGGCACCCCGAACAGGTACGTCCCCCGGGCGACCGCCGCGCAGGCCCGGGACTGGATGGTCGAGGTCCCGATCTTCTGGAAGCTCTGCCACCGGAACACCTCGCCGAAGCCGGGGATGTCCTTCTCTCGAACCTTCTCAAAGGCTTCCGGGGTGACGTCTCGGCCGGTCAGCCCCGTCCCACCCGTCGAGATGATCACGTCGATGCCGTCGTCGTCGATCCATGCCTGCAGCGCCGCGGCGATGGCGTCGACGTCGTCGCGGACGATCTGGCGAGCGGCGACGACGTGGCCGGCCGCCTCAGCCCGGCTCACCAGGGTCTCCCCCGATCGGTCGGTCGCCAGGGTGCGGGTGTCCGAGACGGTCAACACTGCGATGTTGACCGGGAGAAACGGTCGGTCATGATCCAGCCCAGGCATCGGGCCTCCTTCACGCTATGTGTCTGATGATGAAGACTATCGTGTATATCGTCGCCGGCCTGCTCGTCAGCTTGCTGCTGGGTTCTTTTATCGTCCCCACCGACCTCACCACCGAGCGGGTGATGTACGTTGAGGCCACCCCGGCCGAAATCTATCCCCACCTCGTCGACCTCCAGAAGTGGGACCGATGGGAACCCTGGGACACCGACCCCGTCGGCGCGAAGACCAGGGGCGAAGGCGCCCGGCGTGGTTGGCCGGGCGGCGGCGTCCTGGTCCTCGACAACGCCGAGCGGGACATTCGCCTTCAGTACATCGTCGAACAGCGCGACCCCATCGAATCCGGGAACATCGAACTCACCCCGCACCGCACCAAAGAGGGCACCGTCGTCGTCTGGACCCACTTCTCGGAGACCGGGTACTTCCCCGCTGCCCGCATCGCGGGATGGTCCCAGCGCGCGACCCTCGCCCTCCAGATCGATGACGCCTTGACGCAGCTCAAACAAACCGTCGAAGGCCCGGAAAAGACGGGGGGCTGAAGGGCGGCGCCGGACGATCCGTTCCCCCTCAGTGAAGGGAGGGTTCGTCCATGTTCATCCAACTGTTGGGGTGGAGTCTGCTCTGCGCAACCGGCGCCGCCAAAGAATGGGCGCCCGAAGGGAGCCCCGTCAGGCTGCCGGCGTTTGAAGCCTCGAACGCCGAGGCCCAGCGCGTCGAGGCCGAGATGATGCGCAACCTCCTCCGGGAATTCAACGACCGCTCCTCTCAGGTCTTCCTCGGAGAAGTCCTCGACGCGCATCATCCCAACAATGATCCCATCCGCGGCACCCAGATCACCTTCGCCGTTTCCGGGCGGATGAAGGGCCAGACCCCTCTGGTCGTTGATGTCCTGCTCCCACCCCCGGGTGACTACGTCGCCGGTGATCCGCTGCCCATGCCCGTCACCGTCGTCGAGGGATACCAGATGCTGGTCTTCATGGACCGACACAACGAAATCGTCGCCTCGAACGCACTGTTTCTGGTTCGCGGTGGACACATCTGGCGGAACAAGCGCGAAGAGACCTTCCTCGACCCCCTGCGCGATCGGGAATGGTCCGGCTCCATCGACCCCTACGACGACTACATCCTGATCC
>JBCBLB010000126.1:0-16880 GCA_038520555.1 Myxococcota bacterium
CCGACAGCTACGGTGATAGCGCCAACACCACCAGCGCCTGCGCGCAGCCCACCGGCTACCTCGCAGACAACACCGACTGCGACGACTCAACCAACACCGTCAACCCCGGCCAGTCCGAAACCTGTGACGGAACCGACAACAACTGCTCCGGCGACGAGTCCGATGCCTCCGATGCCTCGACGTACTACGCCGACGTCGATGCAGACCTCTACGGAGACCCCACAAACACCGTCACCGCCTGCAGTCGCCCGGTCGGCTATCGCACCAATAATGTCGACTGCGACGACAGCTCTGCAAGCGTCAACCCCGGCCAGACCGAAACCTGTGATGGAACCGACAACAACTGCTCTGGCGATGAGAACGATGCTTCCGATGCGTTGACCTGGTATGCAGACACCGACGCCGATGGCTACGGTGATAGCGCCAACACCACCAACGCCTGCGCGCAGCCCACCGGCTACCTCGCAGACAACACCGACTGCGATGACACCTCAAACGCTGTGAATCCAGGGGCCACAGAGACCTGTGACGGAACCGATAACAACTGCTCTGGCGACGAGTCCGACGCTTCCGACGCTTCGACCTGGTATGCAGACACCGATGCAGACGGCTATGGCGACAACCTGAACACCACCAACGCCTGCACGCAGCCGACTGGCTACCTCACGGACAACACCGACTGCGACGATACCTCGAACGGTGTGAATCCGGGCGCGGCGGAGACCTGCGACGGAACCGATAACAACTGCTCTGGCGATGAGTCCGACGCTTCCGACGCTTCGACCTGGTATGCAGATACCGATGCAGACGGCTATGGCGACAACCTGAACACCACCAACGCCTGCACGCAGCCGACTGGCTACCTCGCCGACAACACCGACTGCGACGATACCTCGAACGGTGTGAATCCGGGCGCGGCGGAGACCTGCGACGGAACCGATAACAACTGCTCCGGCGATGAGACCGATGCCTCTGATGTGACCACCTGGTACGCAGACAGTGACGGTGACTTCTACGGTGATCCGGCGGTGACGCTGGCCGCCTGCACCCAACCAGCCGGCTACGACGCCGACAACACCGATTGCGATGACACCTCGAACGCCATCTACCCCGGTGCACCGGAGACCTGTGCCGATGGTGTCGACAGCGACTGCGATGGCTCAGACAGCCTGTCGACCTGCGACATGTCGCTGGGCGACGCGCCGGTGGTCCTCAACGGCAGCGTGAGCGGCGGCCGGTTCGGTGACGCGGTCCAAATCATCCCCGATGTCGACGGTGACACCTACGCGGACGTCCTCGTCTCGTCGCCGGTCGCCGACGTCGGCGCCACCAACAGCGGCGAGGTCTACTTGTTCACCGGCATCGCCTCGGGCACCCTGTCGGCGAGCAGTGCCACCGCGACCCTCACCGGCAGCGCCGACGATCTGGTCGGCTTCTCGGTGAGCGGCGGTGACTTCGACGGTGACGGCAGCCCTGACCTCCTCCTCGGGTCCAACGGCCTGTCCTCGGATCGTGGCGGTGCCTATGTCGTCAGCGGCCCGGTCTCTGGCAACATCGATCTGGCCACCACGGCGGACGCCATCCTCTCCGGCTCTCGCGTCGACGACGTCGCAGGCCGCAGCGTCGCAAGCCTCGGTGACATCGACGGCGACGGCAACGACGACATCCTCATCGGCGCCTTCAGCAACGATGAGGCGGGTGCGAACACCGGCCGGGCGTACCTGCTGTACGGTCCCGTGACCACCAGCGCGCTGACCGATGCAGACGCCGCGTTCTACGGCAACGACCCCGGCGCACGGGCCGGCTACTCGGTCGACGCAGCCGGCGACGTCGACGGCGACGGCAACCCCGACATCCTCATCGGCGCCTATCGGGAAAACCCCGACGGCAACACCCGCGCGGGGAAGGCCTACCTCATCTATGGCGCGGCCAGCATCTCCGGGGACAACAATCTGAACACTACCGCCGACGTGGTCTACAGCGGCACCACCGCGCTCGCCCAGTTCGCCTCAGTCGTCTCAGACGCCGGTGACGTCGACAACGATGGCTATGATGACCTCCTGGTGGGGGAGCAGCACGCCGACCCGAGCGGCGCCACCGACGCGGGCCGGGTCTACCTGTTCCTCGGCGACAGCGCCCTGAGCAGCACCATCTCCGCCAGCGCCGCGCAGGCCACCTTCATCGGCGACGCCGCCGGCGACTACATGGGCCGCTCGCTCGACCGGGCCGGGGACGTCAACGGAGACAACAACGACGACATCCTCCTCGGCGCCAAGCGAAATGATGACGGCGGCACCGACGCCGGCGCAGGCTACCTGTTCCTCGGGCCGGTCAGCGGCACCCTCAGCGTCAACACCGCCGATGCCTTGATGACCGGCGCCAGCGCGGGCGATGAGGCCGGCATCTCCATCTCCGGCGGAGGCGACGTCGACGGAAACGGAGCCCCCGACATCCTCATCGGCGCCTACAAGCGAAGCAGCAACCTCGGCGCCGCCTATGTCGTCTTTGGAGAAACCTTCTGAGAGGGTGTCTGGCGCGGCTTTCTGGGGCCCCATTCGGTTCACCAGACCGCGCCTCGCGGGTCGGGCCAACGGCTCAGAGGGCGGCCGGGGATGTTTGAAGCGCCTGGTCGATCGCGTGCTGCATATCCTGAAGCGAGAAGGGCTTCGGCAACGCCGCATGAAACCCCTGCGTGCCGCGCGCTGCCGCCGCACCCGCCCAGTATCCACTGCTCACAATGGCTCGCAGATCGGGATCACGTGCCAATAGCCGCTGAAGGATGGCTGCTCCACCGGGACCATCCGGCGTCACCAGGTCCAGAAGCACAAGATCGAACGGCTGTGCATCATCCAACGCCTGGGCATGTGCATCCAGCGCCTCCTGCTCGTTTGCCGTCAACACCACATCATGCCCCAACGCCGACAACATGCCTCCGAACACATCCCGCAACCCATCCTCGTCATCCATCACCAATACCCGAAGCGAACGCGACGCGGTCCCCACCTCAGCCTGGGAGGCCGCCGGAAGCCGGATCACATACCGTGCGCCGGGGCCATCCGTGCACAACGTCAGCTCTCCGCCATGACGGCGGACGATCTGACGTGCGATCGACAGCCCCAACCCCTGGCCGCGTGAACGGGTGGAGTGAAACGGCTCAAACACCTCTCGCTGTATCTCCAACGGCAGCCCGGGCCCCGCGTCCCACAGCAAAATCCACACCTGCCCATCCTCAACATTCGCCGTCAACCCTAGCCGCCCCCCTCCAAAGCGGGCTGCGTTGTCAAACAGCTCCCGGAACGCTTTGCTCAACAGCTCCGGCACTGCATCGACCCACAGATCCGAAGTGATCTCTTGCTGAACCTCCAGCAACACCCCATCGATGGCGTCCTTCAGGATCGACCGGAGCCGCGTCGGCTTCCCCCGGGCGGGCGACTGCAACGTGCTCAACGAGAGCCGATCGGTCAGATCCCGCAACAGGAACACCGTCCGCTCTGCCTCATTGAGACGCTGCGCAGCCGGATCCCCGGGAGGCAACGCGACCCGGGCCATCGACAGGTTGCCAACAATCGACGCCAACAGGTTGTTGATCTGATGCGCCACACCAACGGAAATCCGCTCCAGACGCGCGGCATGCCGCTCTTCTAAACGCTGGAGCGCTTCATGCAGCGCCTCATCAGAGCGTACAGACGAATCAGACATCACACCCTCCTGCCTGGAAATGCCCCAGAAGGAACGACTGCGCCAGTGGCAATTCACACCGAAGCGCCGATTTTGCGTCCAAGATCGCGGTCAGTCGCTTTTGTTGGGTCCAGCAGACAGATACGCTCCATCAAACCGAAGCGACCACCCACCCGGCAACGGCAGCGCGCCGCCACGCTGCGGCTGCCACGTCAAGAACGCCTCCAACTGATCGGCACGCACCGTGCCTGGGCACCCCACCGTCAGCCGCCGCAGAAGTCGAAGCTGAATCGCTGGATGCTCCCCCCGGAGCGACGCGACCAGCAGCCCGCGCTCGGGCGCAAACACCGCCGCCCACCGCTGCTCTGCAAACGCGCGCAAGAAGTCATCCTCGCGCCCAAGCAAGCGCCCCGAGCGCGCCAGCGCCGTCGCCGCCCCCCCATGCAACGCGTCCAGCTGCGGCATCAGCGCCCGGATCGCCCCACGCTGGGAGCGGGCATTGGACGGGTCTTCGCTCCATCGCAGCCCCCGCTGCTTCGCCCAGTCGACCAGCACGTCTCGTGGTTCATCGAGCAGCGGCCGACACCACGGCACCGCCAACGGGACCATCCCCCGCAGCCCGCGGCTTCCAGAGCCACGGAGCAGGTGATGCAGCACCGTCTCCGCCTGATCGGTCCGATGATGCCCGGTCGCGATCCGATCTGCGCCCCGCGACAAGAGCGCCGCGCGACGGCTCTCTCTCGCCCGAGCATACAGATCTGGCCCCGGCGGAATCTCCAGCCTTGCCGAATAAAAGGGGAGTCCCAGCGCTTCCGCCTGTGCACCCACCGATTCAACTTCTTGCGCAGCGTCATCCCGAAGCTGATGATCCAGGCTGACGATCTCCAGCCGTCCCCGATGGGCGCCCGCGGTTTCTGCGAGCAGGTGCATCAGCACCGTGCTGTCGACGCCACCGGAAACTGCCACCACGACTCGATCGCCGGGGCCCCACAGCCGCTGACGGAGGATAAAATCGAGCACACGCTTCGGCAGCGCTCGCGCCCGCGGAGCCCCCTTCCACCGCCGCCCGGGCAGATCGTTGGGATCGAGCGAAGGGGGAATCGCATCATCGGGGTGTGCCCGCACCGCATGGGTCCACCCACAGCGTCCGCAGCGATATGCGATGGTGATGGTCTGGGTCCCATCCGACAATGTGAACCCGGTCGGATGCATCACCCCCCCACACCCCGCCGCCCGATCTCCGGGCACCACATCCACATGAAGCGATCGCAGGCACTGGGTGCAATGATCGCGAACCTGAGCGCCGCCCGGCGCCATCTCTGCATCGCACCACACACACCGAAAGGCCTCGTCGCGATGAATGGGGTTGGTCCGCACCTGTGCATCCGATGACCGATCGAGGGCGCGCCGCACCAGCTTCTTCCCAGGAAGCGACGCTGCGTCTTCGACGCCACGGGAGCGCAGCAGCGAAACCAGTGCCGCACGGAGCCCCGGATCCCGATCGGCGCGGGCGCCCAGGCGCTTCACCTCTCCACGGGAGCGAAGCCCGGACAGCAACGATTCCAGCTCTGCAAGGTCCACGCTCCCCAGGCTAACCGGTCGCCGCGGCGCTGCGTGGATGTGGGTCGAGACGACGCGTTGGGTCGCAAAGAGGCTAAAGGGGTTCGGACTCAGGAGAGGACGCAGATGCTGATCGGGTTGCTGTTTGGGGCCGCGTTGGCCGGTCCGCCCGCACACCTTGCCGCGCAGGCCATCCTACAGATCGAAGCGCAGCGGTTGCCGCCGCTGGCCCTCAACGACTTCATCGCCGATGAAGATCCGGCGATCCGTGCCCGCGCGGCGCGGGGTCTGGGTCGACTGCGCACTGCCGCGGCCCTCGCCCCCTTGCGACAGCTGATCGACGATCCCGACCCTCATGTCCGCCGGGAAGCCGCCTTCGCCCTGGGCCAGACCCCCGGCGGTGGTCAGATCGCCGAGGATCGGTTGCCCAAAGAGACCGACCATGAGGTCAAGGCCGCCCTCCTGGAGGCGATGGGCAAGCTCGGCGGGGCCAGCGCGGTCGCGGTCGTGTTCGACGCCCTCGACACCCGGGCGCCGCTGCTTGACTCTCCGAAGATGTCCACCGCTGCGGCCCGTGCGCTGGGGCGGATGGCACGAAGAGACGTTGACGGCGTCGGCGCTCCGGAGGTCCTCCGCGGGCTGCTCCGTCAGATGGACCGCCTCGACGCTGAGCTGCGCCGCTCCGCCGCCTACGCCCTCGCCCAGATCCGCCCGGTCAAGCCGCCCTGGGACATCGCGCAGGACATCGTCGACCGCCTTGAAAACAGCAACGATCCCGACGTTCGCAAGCACCTGTTGTATGCCTCTGTCGACCTCGGGTTGGATGACCTGCAACGGTCTGCCCTGTATACGCCCCTGCTCCGCGATCCCGATCCGGGCGTCCGGATCGCCCTTGCCAGGGTGGGTGGGCTGCTCGACTGGCCTGACGTCACCGAGCTGCTCGACGATCCGTCCATCACCGTGAAGCAAGAAGCCATCGCCGCAGTGGGGAAGCTCAACGACGTCGACCATGGTGCCCTGCTCCTGCCGCTGTTGCAGCAAGGCAGCGATCTGGAGGCCGCTGAAGCCCTTCGCAGCGAAGACGATCCGCGGCTGCTGCTCGCCGTCGCGGCCCTGCATGCGTTGGGGAACAGCCCGGTCGCCGGCGTCCCCCGGTTGCTCAACAATAGCGACGCCTACCTGCAGGCGGCCCGCCCTCTCCAAATTCGGATCGTCGCGGCCGGTCTCTCGAAGGACATCACGCGGCTGAAGTCGATCGCGCTGGAGGACGGCGAGCTGCCTGTGCGCACCGCCGCCGCCGCCCGCGTCACGCAGCTCAACCCCAGTTTTAATGATGTCATTGAGCTGTTGGGCGCCTTCGATCTGATGGTCGCCGCCATCGCCGCCGACTGGATCGCCGATCACCCCACCAGCCGCGCAGAGGACGCGCTGCTGACTGTGATGGAGAGCGCGGATGAATTGGACATCCTCATCGAAGGCGCCGAAGCCCTGACGGCGCTCTATGAAGGCCGGTATCCTCGAATCCGGCGCCCGGATCCGCGCGCGCGCGTCATCGCGCGTTCCCTGCTGGGACATCCGGATCGGGCCGTGTATCGGGCCGCCGCGCCGCTCGCGCGGGCGCTCCGGATCCGACCGGCCTCACCGGTGCACAAACTGATCAGCGCTCCCCTGGCTGAGGTCGAGACCATCCGACAGGCGCGCATCCAGACCGCTCGCGGCGAAGCGGTGATCACCCTGCACCCTGAAGACGCCCCGATCACCGTCTGGAACTTCGCGACCCTCGCAGAGGCCGGCTTCTACGATGGCCTCAGCGTCCACCGCGTCGTCCCTGACTTCGTCGTCCAGGATGGCGACCCGCGCGGCGATGGAACCGGCGGCCCGGGCTGGAGCATCCCCGATGAGATCAACCCCATCCCCTATGCCACCGGCACGTTGGGGATGGCCCACGCCGGACCAGACACGGGCGGCAGCCAGTGGTTCGTCACCCTCTCCCCGCAGCCCCACCTCGACGGCGTTCACACCGTGTTCGGAACCGTCACCCGCGGCATGCATGTGTTCCGAGACATCCAACCCGGTGATCGCGTCGAGAAGATCATCATCGAGCGTTTCCCCGATCGGATGTACTGACCTGCTGGTACACCGCCAGGGTCTTCTCGACCATCTGCCCCACGCTGAACCGCTCGCGGGCGCGGCGTCGGGCCCGCTCCAGCGAAGGATGCTCTCCACGAAGGGCCCGCCGGATCCCCGCGGCCAACGCGGTGGGATCGGATTTTGGCACGATGATACCAGCATCTCCGACGACCTCAGGGAGCCCGCCTGCGTCAGAGACCACCACCGGCACCCCCGCCAACATCGCCTCCACGACGGCCTGCCCCATCCCCTCCTCGACAGAGGGATGGACGAACACCTGAGCCGCAGCCAGCAGCGCCGGGATGTCGTCCCGACGCCCCAACCAGCGGACCCCCGGCCAGGTCAACGGCCCCGCCCCAGCGACGCCGATGTCCACGCCCGGCAACAAAGGCGCCGCGGCGCAGAGGATCTGATGTCCCTTGTGCGCTACCCGTGCGCCCACGGCCAACACCGCCGGACCGTCCAGGGCCGGCGCCGCCACAGGAAGCGGCGCGACGCCGTCGTGGACGACCATCACCCGATCTGCGGAAACACCGACGTCGACCAGGATCTGGCGGACCGCATCGCTGACCGCGACGAAGGCCTCTGGCCTTCGATATTTCCACCCGCCACTGGGCAGGAAGTCTACCCGACGGTGAACCACCAGCGGCCGACGAAGGACCGCACACAGGCTGTGGGCATGGGACGTCTGGGCGACCAGCAGCGACGCCGGCGCGCGACCCAGCCGAAGGATCGTCCGTGGGTCGCGGCCTGTGGGGATGGCCAGCCGTGGAACGGCGACCCTGTCGAGGGCCTGCCACAGGGGGCTGCCCATCGGACAGGCGACCCGAACCGGCCAGCCGCGGTCTTGCATCCCCTGTACGAGGTGGAGCGTCTGAACCTGGCCGCCCCGCCACTCGGCCGCGGTGTCGACGATCAGGGCCGAAGGCGGAGCGTCCAGGGCGACCTCAACAAGAAGAAAGACGACGCAGGGATGCATCGTCTGACGTGATGTAGCGCGGGAAAGAAGGTCTTACTTCTTCACTTCGCGGTGCAGGGTGTGACGGCGCAGGAAGGGGTTGTACTTCTTCAATTCAAGCCGGGCCGGGGTGTTCTTTCGGTTTTTGCTGACGTTGTATCGAGAGGGCGGCTTGCCTTCGCCGCGGGCTTCCGTACATTCGATGATGATGTTGATACGGTTACCTTTCTTTGTCTTCGCCATGGTGGACCTCATCGGGTTCAGATTCGTTCGGCCCCGCCACGCAAGGCTGGCCGTAGATGTCAAACATCAACCCCCTTATTGCCTCCACCGCGGTTCGGCAACCCGATCAGCCGCCGCCGATCACCACAAAACGCTGCCGACCGAAGCTCGCCTGCCCTGCCATTTCCATCACATGACGGGCCAGCCGTCCGTCTGACGCCGCGTCGATGGGGGGTCTTCTCGCCCGGCTCAGCATCATGGACCTCATGCCAGGCAATCGGTGCGTCGACATTCTTCTGGCGCCTGTGTTCCCAAAGAGGATGTCAACCGTTATTGAACTGGCTTAAAAGGTCCGCTCACCGACCCACCGAACCCCGACAAGGAGATGCGGAGGATGCTCCTCCTGCTCACGATCATGACGCAACGCGCCACCGCCCTTGAGATTCCGCACGAAACCTATACGCTCGACAACGGGCTGACCGTCATCCTTCACGAAGATCACAGCCTGCCCCAGGTGGTGATCAACATGTGGGTGGACGTGGGCAGCAAAGATGAGGTGGTGGGCCGAACGGGCTTCGCCCACCTATTCGAGCACCTGATGTTCATGGGCACCGATCGGCTGCCCGGCGCCGGCTTCGATGAGCTGATGGAGCGCCACGGCGGCTGGAACAACGCCTGGACCTCGGAAGACGCCACGGACTACTACTCGGTCGGTCCCAACAACCTCGCCGAGACCTTTCTGTGGATGGAGGCCGATCGCCTCGATGGGCTGGCCCGGGCGATGAACCAGGAGAAGCTCGACAAGCAACGCGAAGTCGTCCGCAACGAGCGCCGCCAGGGCAGCGAAGACACCCCCTATGGGGAGGCGTGGCTGCGCCTGCCTGAGGTGATGTACCCGCCAGAGCATCCCTACGGTCACCCGGTCATCGGCAGCCACGAAGATCTCCAGGCCGCCACGGTCCAGGACGTCACCCGCTTCTTCAACACCTGGTACGTCCCAGAGAACGTCAGCCTGGTCGTCGCCGGGGACTTCGATCCGGAGACGATCAAGCCAGCCATCCGGCAGTACTTCGGCAGCCTGCGCGCTGTCGACGTCGCCGATCGCGCCGCGATCGCGCCGCTCACCCACCCGCAGCAGAAGCTGCTGGAGCTGACCGATCAGGTCCAGGTGCCGATGAGCATCCTCTCCTGGCACGCCCCCGCCACCTTCCAGCCCGGCGATGCGACCCTGGATCTGTTGGCCGCTGTCCTTGGAGATGGGCGCGCCAGCCGTCTGTATGATCGGCTGATTCATCGGGAAGGGGCCGCCCTGGAGGCCGACGTCTATCAGATCAGCCAGCGGCTCGGTTCTCTGTTCACCGTCGTCCTCAAGCCTTCACCGGATCACTCCCTGGAAGACCTTGAGGCGGCCGTTTATGACGAGTTGGCCCAGCTCGCAGCGGATGGACCGACCCAGGAAGAGCTTCAGCGGGTCCGCAACCAGCTGGAGGTCGCCTTCATCCAGGGGATGGAGAGCCTGCAGCGGCGGGCCAGCCGGCTCAACCACTACCAGACCCTGCTCGGGACGCCGGATGGCCTGCAGCGAGACCTCGACCGATACCGTGGGGTGACCGCCAAAGACATCCAGGAGATGGCCGCCACGTTGGTCGAAGACCGCGTCGGGATCATCCGTGTCTACCCTGAAGAGGGCGAAGAATGAGCCCCCTGGCCTGGTCCATCTGGCTCAGCGTCGCCTGCACTCCGGAGAAGAAGCCGATGTCCCTCGACCCGCTCGCCGAGCGCCCAACGATTGAAGCGCCCGCGGCGTTTTCCCCTGCAGAGCCGCAGCCACTGACGCTCGACAACGGGATCGAGCTGTGGCTGCTGGAGCGCCCCGATCTGCCCCTGGTGAGCCTGCGGATGCTGGTCGACGGCGGCGCTTCCGAAGATCCCGCCCACATCCCCGGGCTCGCCTCGATGACCGATGCCATGCTCACCCACGGCGCGGGCGATCGTGACGCCGCCGCCTTCGCCAGTTTCGTCGAGCAGCAGGCCATCAGCCTCGGGGTCAGCACCGGCGCCCTGGTGAGCGTCGCCTACCTCGACGCCCACACCGAGCGCCTGGATATCGCCCTCGACCTGTTCGCCGATATGATCCGCCGGCCGCAGCTCAACCACGACGACCTGTTGCGGGTCCGGGGCCTGCACATCGGCGCTCTTCAGCAGACCCTCGACGATCCGCGCAGCGTCGCGCCCGACATCTCCTCTCGCGTCTATTTCGGAGCGTCGCACCCCATCGCGCACCCCGAAATCGGGACCGAAGTCGGGCTGAACCGGATCACGGTGGACGACCTGCGGGCCTCCTGGCAACAACGGTTCGTCCCCAACCGCGCGCGGCTGGTCGTGGTCGGTGCGGTGGACGCAGACGCCCTGACCGCTGCGCTCAACGCCCGGTTCACCGGCTGGGTGGCTGGCGAAGACGCTGCAGATGTCCCACCGCCTGCGGGCGTCAACGGCGGGCCACGGCTCATCCTGGTCGACAACCCCGACGCCTCGCAGAGCATCCTCCGGGTGGTCATGCCCGGCTGGACCGCGGACGATCCGGAACGGGTCGCCGGAGAACTGGCCACCATCGCCATCGGGGGGACCTTCACCAGCCGCCTCAACCAGCTGATGCGAGAAGAGAAAGGCTACACCTACGGCGCCAGCGTGCGGGCCAACATCTCGCGAAACTTCGGCACCCTCATCGCCTCATCATCTGTCAACCAGCCCGCGACCGCAGAGGCACTCCAGGACATGCTCGCCGTCATCAAGAGCGGCCATGACGGCTTCTCCGTCGAAGAGCTCGACCGGGCGCGCGAGTCGAACCGCACTGACTTCATCGAAGCGATGGGCACCCGCTCCCGGACCGCCGCGATCCTCTCTCGGCTCGTCCAGCAGGGCCTGCCCACCGATGGGCTGCGCACGCGCCTCGACGACGCCAGCGCCGTCACCCCCGAAGCGATGCAGGCCGCCTGGTCCACCCGCGCGAACCTGGACCGGGCCTTGATCCTGATCGTCGGCGACCTCAGCGTGATCCAACAGTCCGTTGAGGCGGTCTTGCCCGGCCCCTGGCAGGTCGTCCCGCGCGAATTCCCCACCCCGGATGATCCCAGGTAGCCGCCATGCCCCCGATCGTGCTCGCTTCCTCTTCACAGTATCGGCAGACGCTGCTCGCCCGACTGGGGCTGCCCTTTACCGCGATGTCCCCGGACATCGATGAGACCCCTGCGCCCGATGAGCCCCCGGAAGCCCTCGTCCGGCGCCTGAGCGAGCAGAAAGCCCGCGCCATCGCCCCCCATCACCCCGACGCCCTGATCATCGGCTCCGACCAGGTCTCGGTCCGGGACGGGCAGATCATCGGAAAACCCCACACCCACGCGCGCGCCGTCATGCAGCTCCAGGCTTGCTCCGGGCGCACCGTTCGGTTCCTCACCGGGTTGTGTGTATATGATGCCACGACCGACACGGCCCGCACCGTCGTCGAACCCTTCGCGGTGACCTTCCGAGACCTCGACCAGGACGCCATCGAGCGGTACCTCCGGGCCGACATGCCCTATGACTGCGCGGGAAGTTTCAAGCTTGAGCGCCGGGGCATCACCCTGTTCAGCCGCCTTCATGGTCGCGACCCGAACGCCCTCATCGGCTTGCCGCTGATTGCCCTGGTCGATCTGCTGCGAGACGCGGGGATCGCCATCCCCTGAGGAGACCCGATGCGCCCCCGAACGCGCGGCGAGTGGTTGCCCGTCCTCGGTGTGATGTTCGCAGCGATCTGGACGCTGTGGCCGCTGCTCGGGATGGGGATGTTCTCCAGCTGGGACGCCATCTTCTCCGCGGTCTCCGCGAAAAAGATCGGCGAAGGGCGTGGCTGACGATCCTGGTCAGAGTGGCTTTCGCATCCCCGCCCGGTGGATCCAGGTCGCCATGATGGCCAACGCCCTGTTCGCCGCCGCACTGGATCTGTGCCCCGGTAAGAGACAACCACCGACTCTGCACCCCAGCGAAACCCAACCCAACGCCTGTCATCGGCGTCCGCATGGACCCGCCGGCTCCATACGCGGTGACGGTCCAGTGCGACGGTCACCAGCGGCTTTTGCACCCACAGGCGTTCATGGCGCTTCAACAGGTCAAGGGAAAACGCGATCTTCTCCTCACGCTATGGTTGGATGAGCCGTGTGATTCGCTGGACGTGTTGGGGGGCGTTGGGGATGTCGTCCGACCCGATTGAGTGAGTATTCTGCTCGTAATCATCGGAATTCTGTCGACGTACAGGGATCTGTTATCCTTATAAGGCGAGTGAAGAGACACGACGGAAAACAGAGGTTCTATATAATGAAGCGTTTGCTGACCGGTTCTCTTCTGCTGGGTTTGGGCGCATATGGCGCAACGGGACATGCGTTCGTCCCGATGGACTTGCCTTACGCCGATCTTCCGGCGCCTGCGGCGCCGCATGCAACCAACACCGACCAGTCTACGCTGCCGCGTGCCCTTCAACCCTGGGCAAACGCTGGGTGGCATATCCGGGTGGATGCCCGAACGGGGACCGCGCATCGCATCATGGGTCCGGGGATGGACCTGGGCGTTGAACCGCAGAGTCTCGAACATGCCGGTCAGATCGCGCTGCGCTTCTTCCAGCAGCGCCCCATGTTGCTGGGCGCGGGAGTGGATCCGAGCAGCTTGTACATCTCTGTTGTGAAGTTGGTGAAAGGAACCTGGTATATCGGCCTGGGCCGGCGCCTTGGCGGGCTCCCGATCGAGGGCGCGCAGGCAGAGCTGCGCATCCGGGATGGACGGGTTGTCCTCATCGGCGTCGACACCTTCCCTGGCGTAACCGCCGGCCCCATCGAGACCGTCCTCTCCGAAGCGCAGATCCAGGATCGGGCGCGGGCGCTGGGTGGCGCCACGATCGGCGCCCCGCGTCTGGTCGTCGTTCCCCTGGACACCGGCGGTGAAATCACCGGGCGCATCGGCTGGCGGGTCGAGACGCGGAGCCCAGACCTCACCCGACCAGACTGGGCGATCTGGTACCTCGATCCCAAAACCGGCGCCCCCTTCGCGCGTGAGACCCTCCTCCGAACGTTCGAGGGGGACCTCAACATCGAGATCGATGACCGACACCCTTTCGCGGACCGCATCACGGTGCCCGCCCAGTGGACCGTTCTCAACGGATATGAGACCAATGAGATCGGCGCGCTCACCTTCGATTCCGATTTTTCCGGGGATGTTCCGCTCACCAGCGATCAGGCCACGGTCCGAGAGGGCAACACCAGCGGCTTTCCGATCGCGGCTGCCGCGGCGGCGCTCTCTTCGACAGCGGCTTTCGACACCCTCACCGCGGACACCGACGCCCGGCAGGCCGAACTCAGCGCCTTCTCGGCGACGCTGGCGGTCCACAAGCGAACCGCTGATGTCGCCTTCTCCAACAGCTGGACCTTCCGCCAGGTGCCGGTGTATGTCAACGTCAATTCAACCTGTAACGCCTACTTTGACGGCGTGAACAACGTCTACTTTCAGCCTGGTGGGGGCTGCAGCAACACCGCCCGGGTCACCGATGTCGTCTACCATGAGTTCGGCCACGGCTTTCACTACTTCTCGATCGTGACCGGAAGCTACAACGGAGCAATGGGCGAAGGGGTCGCCGATTACCTCTCGGCGACCCTCACCAACGATCCGACCATCGGCCCGTATTTCAGAACCAACGGTGGCTATGTCCGTGAGATCGCCACCGACCGGATCTACCCGGATGACATCCGCGACCAGGTCCACAACGATGGCCAGATCATCTCGGGCGCGCTGTGGGACCTGCGCACTGCGCTTATCGACCGACACGGCTACTGGCCCGGCGTCGAGATCGCCGACGCCCTGTTCCACGCCGGACTGGTTGGATCAGACTCCATGCTGGACGCCTATGGTGAGGCCCTGCTGGCCGCCGATGACGACGGAGACCTGACCAACGGGGTCGTCGACGGGTGCCTGATTCAGGAACACTTCGACGCCCACGGCCTCGCGGATGGCCCGACCGTCTATGATGCGCTGCGGTTGACCCACACCTCGCCCGGCCGGTTCGACCGTGATGAGCGGATCACCATCGACGTCGACGTCCACCGGGGCGACTGCGGCGGGGCGCGCGTCTCTGAGGTCGTCGCCCATATCCTGGACGACAACGGCAATGAAACCGGCACCGTCTACCTTCGCGCCGATGCAGATGTGGACGGCCGCTGGTCGGGGACCCTGCCCGCTCCCCTCGATGATGGCGCGGTCCGCTACTACCTGACCGCCACCGACGGGGCTGCCACGGTCACCCTCCCCCAAGACGCGCCGCAGATGTTGTTCACCGCCTACTCTGGTGAGCTGGACGAGGTCGTCTGCTACGATTTCGAGGACGGCTGGGGCGAATGGACCTTCGGCGCCGATGACTTCACGCCAGAGCCCACTGAAACGGATGAGGAAGACGGGGAAGACGGGGAAGACGGGGACGAGCTGGAGCCGGACGACATCCGCATCGCGGTCGACGAGTGGGAGCTGGGTGCGCCCATCGGCCAGGGCGGCGACCCGGTCGGTGCCTTTGGCGGTGACTTCTCCGCAGGGATCGACCTCGGCACCTCTGGAGACGCTGACGGACGCTACGAGTTCCTGGCCTCGCACTGGTTACAGTCTCCAGCCATCGACGTCTCCGCGCATACCGGCCTCCGGCTCCAGCTCCGGCGGTCGCTGTCGGTCGAAGAGCAAGCGTTCGATGAGGCCCGCATCCAGGTCAACGAAGAGACGGTCTGGACCACGGACGTCACAGCAGACCACGTCGATCCCAGCTGGATGTTCATGGATCTCCCTGTCGACGATGTGGACGCTCTGACTGTCCGCTTCGAACTGGACGCGGACGGTGGCTTGCAGCTGGGCGGCTGGACCATCGACGATGTCTGCGTCATGGCCGCCGTCCCGGAGCCAGAAGACACCGCCATCGGCGACACCGGCGTCATCACCGACACCGCTGAGGACACGGCTGTGGCAGACACCGCCGAAGACACTGGCGAACCCGATACGGACACCGAACCCGATACAGACACGGAGCCCGACACTGAACCCGATACAGACACGGAGCCCGACACCGAAGAAGCGGTCCCCGACCGACGGACCCAGCCGTCGCAGGGGTGCGCAGCAGCGGCGACGGGTTCGGGGGCGTGGTTGTTTGCGACGCTGCTGATTGGATGGCGACGCCAGCGCTGACGATCAGTCGTCCTTCGTGGCGACCACGACCAGGGCCTTGCGGTACTTCCCCTCGAAGGCGCCCTCTCGAATTTCAGGCGTCAAGCCGTGTTCCCGGAGCTTACCGGCGATCTGTGGCCAGGTGAATGTCAGGTAGTACATGATGAATTCGGGCTTCAGCACCAGGTTCCGAAGCCGAATCGCAGCGTTGAACCCGTGGGCCAGCCACCAGACCAGCTGGTCCGGGGTCGGATGGCGGGTGGTGACGAACACGAAGCGGCCCCCCGGCGCCAGGGCCCGGGCGATGCTGTCGATGAACGGATCTTCATCTTCGGGGAGGATGTGGCCGAACGCTCCGAAGCTCACAGCCAGATCAAACTGTTCGGTGTAGTCGAGGGCCCGCGCGTCCCGCCGACGAAGCGTCAAGGTGGGCTGATCGGACAGATCGGAGAGGTTGTGGGCGGCCTGCTCCAGCATGCCCTGTGAGACGTCCACGCCGACGATCTCTTCTATGGTGTGGCCGTGCAACAGCCGAAGCCCAGCCCCGGTCCCACAGCAGACGTCGATGCTCCGGCGGACCGGGTGCTCATCGAGGATCGAACCGAGCTGTTCGAGCAGATCGTCCGGCGTCCGGAACGGGGTTGTGTCAAACTTGGGTGCCAACAGGTCATAGCCGCGTTCCGTGCTGGTGAGCGCCTGCTGCGCCAGCTCAAAAAAGGTGGGTCCGCCGGGGCCAAACATCTCAGTGTCCTTGCGTGTCGTCGAGGCCGCGCGGGTGGCCGTGCGCCATCTCTTCAGCGGTCGCATCCCGGATGGCCACGATCTCCACATCGAAGAACAGGGTCTTGCCGGCCATCGGGTGGTTGATGTCGATCTCAACGTGGTCGTCCTGAACGTCGGTGACCCACAGGGTGACCGCCTGGCCGTCCCCATCCTCCGCGATCACCGGGAAGCCGGGCCGCAGGCCGATGACCCCCTCAAACTCTTCGATGGGGATCTGCTGGCGTTTGAAGTCCTGAAGTTCGCCATACCCTTCTACCGGAACCACCTCGAGGTTGTGGTGGTGGGTGCCGACCAAAGAACCGAACAGCTGGCGCTCCAGGCCGGGCAC
>JBCBLB010000550.1:0-6750 GCA_038520555.1 Myxococcota bacterium
AGCTGTCCGAGCAGGCGGTGGAGGCCGGCGACGCCGATGTCGGTGTACCGATCGACGGGGTGGCCGAGGGCTGCAGCGGTCACGGCGGCTTCTTCGGCGACGGGCAGATCGCTTGTCCCGGCGCAGACGACAGCGATTCGTGGTGCGTCATCGGGCAGCGTTGTACGGTCCCCGGCGGTTCGGGTCAGGATCCGGGCGAGGGGATGGTAGATGGCGTCGGGGAGGGTTTCACGAACCCGCGCGGCGCGTTCCTCGGAGAGCCTGGTGACGAGCCCGTCCTGTCCGGCCTCATGGAGCCGGGTGAGGATGGCGATGATCTGTTCGATCCGCTTGCCTTGTCCGTAGATGACCTCTGGGTGGCCGGTTCGGAGCCGGCGCTGGAGATCCACGTGTGCGTCGGGGATGCGCGCTCCGGGGGAGGCCGAGAGTGTGGCTGCGGTCTGTTCGAGGGTTCGCTCTCCGCGCTGCATCTGTCGGAGGAGCTCTTCAATGCGTCCTCGATCCATGGTGACTTTCCATAAATGAGTAAGAGAGAAGGAAACTCCCTGTAAATAGAGTGTTTCCAACATTTCCTGGAAGCAGGATAGGTGTCAGAGACTTAGGATGATGAGTATCCTGATGCGAGCGAGAGGACGTCTGTGCGCCGATCCAGTTGGTCTTTTCTGTTGGCTCCGCCGGTCCTGTGTCTCAGCTTGATTGCAGCGGGCGCGTCCGCTGCGGAGAGCTCTGAGATGTACGACCGCGCGGTCGACCTCATCAATGAGCGGTACCTCAAAATCGACGAGTTCGACGCAGAAAACTCGCTATTGTTGGCCGCAGAAGCTGTAGAGGACGCGATCCCCTGGTTGGTCGTTGAGCCGGCGGGGGAGGACATCTCGCTTCGACATGGTCAGCGCGGTGAGTTCGCCTTGTTCGAGCCTGCGCTCGATGAGAGCGAGGACCTGGTCATCGAGCTGGAGCGCCTGGAGCAGACGATCCGGAGCAGCCCGTATCCGATCCCGGACGACGTCGACCTGGGCGTCGAGCTTCTGCGGGGGGTCAGCCGCGCCCTGGACCGGCACTCGGTGGTGATGTACCGTGGGCGCCTCCAGCGGTTTGATGAGCGCATCAAGGGCCGGCTCACCGGGGTGGGCTCTCGGATCGGGATGGACGATGGGATCCTCACGGTCCGGGAGATCTTCCCAGACGGCCCCGCTGAGAAGGGGGGGTTGAAGGCCGGCGACGCCATCTTACGGATCGATGGGTTCTCGACGGTGGGGTTGTCGACCAACCAGTCGGTCGAGCGGATCCGCGGGCCGGAGGGCTCGACGGTGGTCCTGTCGGTCCTGCGCGGCGAGCAGGAGATGGATCTGACGTTCACCCGGGCGGTGGTTCGGATCCCGAACGTGACCTGGCATCGTCAGCCGTCTGGGGTGGGCATCATCTCGATCGAGACCTTCAGCGAGCAGACCAACCGTGGGCTTCGCCAGGCGCTCTCGGACTTCAAAGAGGCGGGTCCGCTGAACGGGCTGATCATCGATCTGCGGGGCAACACCGGCGGCTCGATGATTCAGGCCTGTCGGAGCGTTGATCTGTTCCTCACAGAGGGGACGGTGCTCCGCACGGAGGGGCGCAACGGCGCAGAGGTCCGCAATCTCCTGCGGCGGTTCCCCGCTCGGGTCGACGGCGACGAGCCAGAAGTGCCCATGATCATTCTGGTCGACGATCGTTCGGCGAGCGCGTCGGAGATTCTGGCCGGGGCGTTGATGCTCCAGGACCGGGCGGTGCTCATCGGCGAGCGCACGCACGGCAAGGGAACGGTACAGATGCGCCACAACCTCCGCCCCGGCGATCGGGAGACCCGGGTGGAGATGAAGATGACGGTCGCCGAGTACAAGCTGACCGCCGATCGGGTGTCCATCCAGGCGGGGGTCGGTCTGGAGCCGGATCTGTGGGTGTTGCCGGCGTACTTCTCTCGCTCTGGCGTCTGGCTTCCCGATGCCCTGGAGGACCGTCGGAACAATCCTGGGGTCATCTATGTCGACGAGCGGGCCGGCTGGCGCGACGGGGAGGGGATCTCCCGGGACACCTACCTCGAAGAGGTCGCCGAGCGAGTCCTGACCGCGATGCCTGCATCTGCAGGCTGGGGGCGGGCCGATGTGTTGGCCGCGATCGAAGATGTTCGGCCGGCGCTCGCCCGAGAAGAAGAGGCGCTGATTCGAAAGACGTTCAGCTTTCGGGGCATCGACTGGCAGCCGGCGCCGGCGCCGCTGATCGCTCCGCCGCGGGTCGATGTTGAGGTGACGGTTGTCGATCCGCCAGTGGCAGGAGAGAAGGTCGAGGTTCGGGCAGAGATCTGGAACCGTGGGACCGCGCCATTGTATCGATCACGGATTCAGCTCACCGCGGACAGCGGCCGGCTTCCCTGGGACAACGTGACCCTGCCGGTTGGCTTCATCCCCCCGGGGGCGTCGGCCATCGGCAGCGTGATGGTGACCCTGCCCACAGACAGCCCCACCCGGGTCGACGCGGTCACTCCGCGCATCTACGGCGACGGGTTCTCATCGGTGGCGCTCCAACCCGTCCGACTGCGGATCGACGGCCGTGAGGATCCGCCCCTCGCAGCGACCGCCCGCATCAGCCGCAACAGCGACGGTCAGCGCCAGGTGGTGTTGGACGTGGAGAACCTGGGGCCAGAGCCGCTGAGCGGGCTGCGGGCCCGGCTCGCCCTTCCGGAAGACACCGGCGTAGAGCTGCTCGCCCGTGAAGCGGCGCTTCCAGACCTCGCGCCGGGCGCCAAGGGGCAGACGGCCATCACTGCGGTGTTTCCCGACAAACTCCCCGATACACAGGCGCTGGAGCTTCGGGTCAACGCAGAGGGGCGCGGAGAGGTGCTCCGCTTGCCGGTCTCTGTGCCGTTGAGTGGGGAGCCCGTTCGGGTCGAGCCGCCGCGGGTGACCGCCACCCTTCCGGTGGAAGCTCCGGTGGGGCCGCATGATGTGACCATCATGGCCACCGACGATCAGGGACTGGAGTCTGTGACGGTGTGGTGGGACAACGACAAGATCGCCTGGCGAGAGGGCGGCGCGATCCGCCATCGCCTCCAGCTGCCCATCACGATCGAGGCCGATCACCACGTGCTGACCGTGAAGGTCGTTGATGATCAGGGGGCGACGACCTACGCCTCCTTCCATGTACAGGGCGGCGTCGACGGGGGCGCCGCTGATGCGCTCCCTGAATAGGCCGCGGGCTTAGAGTGCTGCGGCGCCATAGGCGACGTCGGTGGCGCCCAGGACAGCGACCAGAAGCGATGTGCCGGTGGATTCGACCCAGGCGGCGGCTTCGGTGGCGCCGAAGCTGACCTGGATGTCGACCTGATCGAGCCCCGCGTCCGGATCACCATAGAGGACGTGGGCGTCCATGTTACCGTCGACGTAAGCGATGACGAGGTCGCCGTTCGGGGCGACCGACGCCCGAACGGCGCTGGGCGACTCGCCGACGGCGACGGTGTACTGCACGTCATCATCATCGATGATGAAGATCGCGTCGGGATCTGCGATGACCTGCCAGACCGGCTCGCCCGCGGTGTCGAGGATGTCGATGTCCAGCGCCTCGATCGCGGCGTTTCCGCTGCGGCGGCTGAGGACCGGCGGATCCGCCCCGAGGTTGTACTCATCGATGACGAGGGTGTCGGACTGGTTGGTCCACAGCAGCCCGAGGCCCCCCGATGACTCTCGCAGGCTCAGCTCGCAGGTGGACGCCGGCACGCCCAGCAGCAGGGCCTCGATGTCTACGATGCCCTCCGTCGCGCCGGCGACCGTGGCTTCCATATACTGGAGCACGCCATCGACGGCATCGCAGCCGACAGCATACATCGTGCCATCGTCGTCGAGGGTGATGGAGATGTCGCTGAAGGGTTCGGTGGTCTCGGAGGTGCTGAACACCCGACCGGTGAGTCCTGCGGTGCCGTCGATCAGATCGAAGCCGCCGAGGCGGAAGGAGCGCTGAGATCCGAGGACGAGCCCGGTGACGCCGAACAGGTACTCGTTGGTGAGCACGATGTCGTGTCCGGCGGTCAGGTCGAACGATGGCGGATCGCTGCTGTTTCGGAACCATGCGTACTCATCGACCACGCCGGCCAGCGGGTCGTTGGGGTCGAAGGACACCGCGAGGGCGGTGTCGAAGTAGTTGCGGGTGCCCGAAGTGACCGCATAGGTCGCCATCGACAGGAACACCCCGGAGACGTTCTCTGCGAACCGTGGGGCGAAGGGGCGATCCCATCCGCTGTATCCGTCGAGGGCGCGGGCGGTGAACGATGCGCTTCCGCTGGGATCGCCGCCCTGATCGCAATCGAGGTCCCGAGGATCGCTGATGATTTCGAGCTGACCGGGGTTGACCTGCCCATCTGCGTCATCGCAGTCGCCGTCGGGCAGGGCACCGGAACCGTCGACGCCTTCGGTCGCCCGCCCGCTGAGGCCGTCAGGCACATAGCCATCCCGGTCGACGTCGTAGTCGTCGTCGCCGCCGCAGTTCTGGTCGATGCCGTCGTACCAGATCTCGGTCGCGACGGGGTTGATGGCGCCGTCTTCATCGTTGCAGTCGTCGCCGGGCAGCCCGCCTGCGCTCGGCGCATACAGGGTGGGCTTGCCGACGTTCTCAGTGGCGACGTAGCCATCTGCGTCCTGGTCGAAGTCGTCCTCCCCACCGCAGTCGGAGTCGACGCCATCGTAGAAGGCGTCAGCAGCGCCGGGGTTGACCGTGCTGTCGGCGTCGTCGCAGTCCCCACCCGGCAGGGCGCCGGTGCCGTCCGCATATTGGGTGGTCAGGCCGACGTTGTTGTCATCGACGTAGCCGTCGCCGTCCTGGTCGAAGTCGTCCTCCCCACCGCAGTCGGAGTCGACGCCGTCGTAGATCACGTCCGTCGCGCCGGGGTAGGCGTTTTTGTTGCTGTCGTCGCAGTCACCGCCGGGCAGCAGGCCGGTGCCGGTGGCGCCGCCGGTGGCCAGCCCGATGTACTGGCTGGGGACGAAGCCGTCCCGGTCTGCGTCGTAGTCGTCATCCTTGAGGCAGTCTGCGTCCAGGCCGTCGTACCAGACCTCTTCCGCGCCTGGCGAGACGTCGGCGTTGTTGTCATCGCAATCCTCACGGGCGATGTAGCCATCCTGGTCGTCGTCGACATCTCCCCGGCGCCCATCGACATCTGCGGGGGTCACCCAGGTGCAGCCCCCGACGAGAGAAGCCATCAGAATAGACAGTCGCATCCTCAACCCTTCCCGGTCTCATCTCAGCGGAGGACGAAATTAGCACCCGCGGGACCTCACGCGCCATGCACCCCAACCGATGTCGGGTTCGTGGGATACACAATTGAAGTCGGGAGGGGGTGGCTGTGTGGTGGATGTTGTTGGCCTGTGGTTGGCAGAAGACCGAATCAGAGCTGCCGATTAACGGCCCGCATCATGCGATCGTGATCGTCTCGGATACACTCCGCGCCGACGCGCTCACCCGAGCGCATACGCCGATCTATGACGATCTGGTTCAACGGGGCAGCGCCGCGCGTCGGGCGTGGGCGCCCAGCACCTGGACCGCGCCCAGCGTCATCGCCATGTTCACCGGGGCGTCTGTTCGGACCACCGGCTGGGACCTCCCCATGCCGCGCTTCATGGCGGTCGAACGGGTCGTCTACCCGCAGATCCCGGAGACGATGCCCACCCTCGCTCAGGTCCTCGATGGCGCCGGCTTCGAGACCGTGGGGCTGTACGCCAACCCGCTGCTCCGCCGCGAGCTGGGCGTCGATCGCGGCTTTGACGCCTGGGCCCACGAGCCCAGCGATCCGCGCCTCGTCCAGCTCGCCCGACAGGAGATCGCCGGGTGGGATGATGGGCGACGGCATTTCCTCTACATCCATCTGCACGGCGCCCACCAGACCCTCTCTCCCTCCAAAGAGGCGATGGCCCGCTACGATCTCACCCCGGAAGACCTGGATGACTTGCCCAACGGCCCCGGGCTCCGGCTCAAAAAACCGCGTGAGAATCAACCCGGCGCCAGAGATCGATATGTCCGCGCCTACCACGCCGTGGTCGAAGACAACGACCGAAGGGTGGGGGAGATCCTCGACGCGTTGGGCAAACACCGCGAGAAGACGGTGATCATCTTCACCTCTGATCATGGTGAGATGCTCGGTGAACACAACCAGTTCGGCCATGAGCAGTGGGTGTATGAGCCGCTGACCCATGTGCCCTTCGTTGGGGAGAACCTCTCACAGCCGATCCCCGCGGTCACCAACACGACGATCCTTCCGGATTTGCTCTGCCAGAGCCTGGGGGTCGATGCCTCCTGGCCCTCCACGGTGCGCGAGCCGCTGCCGCTGGTGAGCCAGCGGGTCGGGAAGGTGGCGCTGTCCCCTGAGGGAGACCTCAAGGGCATCTGGGACCGGCGGCTGGTGGCCTACGACCTGTCGACGGATCCGTTGGAGAACGCGCCGCTCCGCGGGGATGCGCGTCAAACGCTGATCGACGAGAGAGAAGCATGGGAGGCCCGGGTGCCTGTCGGGGAGCCGCTGATCGGCCAGCAGTCGGTGTCAGGCGGGATGATGGAAGCCCTGAGGGAGCTCGGTTACCTCGACTGACATGTCCCAGCAATGTTCCCTTCCGGTATCCTCGCGGCAATCCGCGAGCGGAGCGCTCGACAGATTCGAACCAGGAGGGTTTCTATGAAGTGGATGATCGCTGCGGCGCTCGGGCTGGCCGTTCAATCAAGCGCGCTCGCGCAATC
>JBCBLB010000557.1:0-6625 GCA_038520555.1 Myxococcota bacterium
GGGTGAATAAGGAAACTATTTATTATTTATACCAGTATTTTACTTCAATATGATTGAGTCATAACTGAAAGGAGCAGGTTTATTATTGTGCTCAGGCTAATTATGCTTGTTATCGCGACTCTGGGTGTTCTGATGGCAGCGCCCAGGGGCGGACGCTGGTCGACATGATGTGACTGTGGATCGAGGAGGTGGAGAACGTATGTGGAAATGTAGAGACGGTCTCGTTGTTTTATGATGCGTTGGCTTCCAGTGCGGTCAGTTGTTTCATCAGCACCGCGTCGGGCCCAAGGCGGAGGGCTTCTGTGAGCTGGCGGACGCGCTTCAGGGCCCTGGCCATCGCATCGGGTTGGCCGGCGCGCTGCTCAAACGCTGCGCGTTGGCAGAGCAACAGTCCCAGGTTGTGCTGGTCGTTGAGCGCGTCCAGTATCTGTTCTCCGCGGATCAAGAGGTCTCGTCCTTCGGCGCGCTGCCCCTGAAGTCCGCAGAGCATGCCCATATGGCCCATGACGATCCCTTCCAGGTGGGGGCTCTTGACACGCTTCGCGATCTTGAGGGCGTGCGCGAGGGTTTCCCAGGAATCATCGAGGCGGTTTTGCTGTTGGTAGAGCCGTCCGAGGTTGTAGCGTACGATCGCCTCTCGAAAGCGCCGCTTGTCCTCCTGGGCGATGGCGAGCGCCTGTTCGAAGCGGATCTCTGCGGCGTCCAAGTCGCTTTGCTCGAGCATCAGGGTGGCGATGCTGCTCAGCGCACGCGCCTGCGCGTTGCGGTCGCCGACCCGCTTCGCGATGTCGAGGGCGCGCTGATAGTATTGGTAGGACTCTTCGATCGCGCCGGCGTTGTAGCTGCTCATTCCCAGGTTGCTGAGGGCGGTGGCTTCACTGCTTCGATTGCCGACCTCTCGATGGATGATGAGGGCCTGCTGATAGCTCCGCAGCGCGCGCGGGATCTCGCCCTGGGAGTAGTAGAGGTTTCCGAGGTTGCTCAGGACCATCCCTTCAGTCTGTCGGTCTGCATGGGTGCGGCTGGTCGAGAGGGCTTCCTGTAGAAGGGCCTCAGCCTGAGCAGGCTGGCCTCGGGTGTACTGGACGGAGCCCAGGCTGTTGAGCAGATTGGCCACCTGATGGCCATCGCGGTTCTGGCGGGCGATCTGGAGGGCCCGTTCCAGGTGCAGCATCGCGGGCTTCTTCTGCCCACGGTGAAGATGCAACAGGCCCAGCCCACCCAACACATCGCAGATGCCACCGGGGTCTCCGATCGTCTGCCAGGCCTGCAGGGCGGCCTGATAGTGTTGTTCGGCCCGTTCGAGCTTCCCAAGGTTCTTGTAGAAGATGCCCAATCGCACCATCAGGGCGGCGGCGAGGGCCGGGTGTCGTTGCGAGGGGAGTCGTCGTAATGCGCGCTGGAGAATCTCGAGTCCAACGGCATAGGGGCCTCGGCGACGCACCACCTCGGAGATGGCCAGGGCGAGATGGGCGAGCGCGATGGGCGTGTCCAGTCGTTCTGCGCGTTGGACTCCAGCAACCAGGTTGTCGTATTCAGCCATCAGTGACCACCACCACGCTGTTCCGTCCGCGTGACCCATCAGATTTGCGGAAGCGGAGCGGCCATAAGCAGCATATACGGTGATATGACGGCGATGGCAGCCGTCTTGAATCGCTGGGTCGCTGGCGGCAAGCTTCTCAGCAGCATAGTCCTGGAGACTCAGTAGCATCCCGAATCGGGGCTCCCCAAGAGCGTTGTCGGCCAATGGCATCAGCAGGGAGCGATCCACCAGGGACTGGATGGCGTCCATCGGCCATGGGGGCGGGTGGTCTGGATCATCTTCGACGGCGGAGAGATCGAGGACGGACTCCGCAGCGTCCAGGGTGAAGCCGCCCTCGAAGACACTACATTGCATAAACGCACGCTTCGCCCAGCCTTCCAGGAGGTTCCACGACCAGTCGATCGCTGCGCGGAGGGTGGACTGGCGGCGGCTCTGTCGGGTGGCGCCGAGCAGTTGGAAGCGTTGGTTCATGCGTTGGATCATGATGCGGGGCTTCATCATTCGGATTCGGGCCGCGGCGAGTTCGATGGCGAGGGGAAGGCCATCGAGCAGCTTCACCAGATCAGCGATATCTTCGCGCTCATCGATGGTAAAGTCGAGGTTGGGGCGCTTCGTCTGCGTGCGGGCGATGAACAACGCCACCGCATCTGCCGGCTGGAGCGGGGTGAGTGAGAGGATCTGTTCACCAGGGACACCGAGCAGGGTTCGGCTGGTGATCAAAAACCGTGCGTCTGGCGCGCGCGATCTCCATCTCATCACTGTCTCTGTGGAATGATCGACGAGCTGTTCGAAATTGTCGAAGATCATCAGGCACCGCCCCCGGCCGGCGATGGCGTGGCCGATCTGGATGAAGGGATCGTGCTGTTCGATGGGCGCATCAAGGACTTTGGATACGATGAACGCGATGTCTTCTGCAGTGTGTGCGTCTGACAGATCGCAGAACCACACACCGCCAGGCCAGCCGTCCAGCGCGTCGTGGGCATAGCGAAGGGCCAATCGGGTCTTCCCTGTTCCTGCAGTACCCAGCAACGTGACCAGACGGCCGGCGTGGAGCAGCGCTGCGAGGGCCTCCAGCTCTGGAGTCCGCCCAATGAACGCGTCCATCTCTGCAGGCAGGTTGTGGTGGCTCAGCGCTGGAGGGAGCGCTGACGCGAACAGGCTGCTGTTGAAGGTCTGGGATTCACTGACATGGTTGTCTCTCAGGACCAGCGGTGTTGTGGGCGTTGCATCCGTTGAGGGAACGGGAACCAGCGATGGGGCGCCCTGCCAGACGCGGCGAATCGCTTGCGCCAGCCCACCGCCGATCGTCAGCGTAGTGCGCGGCATCGGGGGGTGAATCTCGTCGAGATCGGACAGCAACTGACCACAATCTGAGAGGCGATGGCCCGGTTCGACCGCGAGCAGCGACTGGCACAGTCCCTGCCAGGGGGGCGGAATCGTTTGCAGGTCGGGGCCCTGCTGGTAAACCGCGAGCAGCTCCCGGATAGAGGTGCCCTGGAATGGACGGCTGCCGGTCAACAGCTCAACCAGGATCACGCCGAGGCTGAACAGATCTGCGCGGTGGTCCACCGCTCGGGCGTCGAGGATCTGTTCGGGGGCGGCATAGTTTAAGGTGCCCATCATCGCACCGCTTCGGGTCTGGCTCTCTTCGGTTGTGATCTT
The DNA here is from genome assembly GCA_038520555.1 of Myxococcota bacterium. Classification (GTDB taxonomy): domain Bacteria; phylum Myxococcota_A; class UBA796; order UBA796; family UBA796; genus JBCBLB01. The sequence continues at coordinate 3,206 of JBCBLB010000557.1, forward strand.
GACGAGTCCGAAGTCGCTGACGCGAGGCACGATCTGGCCCCAGCGCGTCTCCAACAATACGTTCCCCGGCTTGAGATCGCGATGGATCATGCCTTTTTGATGCGCATGATAGACCCCTGCGGTGATCGCTCGGATCAACGCGACGGTTTCAGGTTCGGTGGGCCGGTATAGCGCGAGGACTTTATCGAGAGAGGGCCCTTCGATGAGCGGCAGCACCAACCCAGGCGCGCCGTTGACGCTGATCAGATCGCGCACCGGCAGGATGTTGGGATGGTCCATCGCCGCTTGCGCCCGCCCCTCGCGGAGCAGGCGCGCCTGTACCGCGGGGTGACCATGGAACAGGATCTTCAGGGCGACCTGGATCTTCAGCACAGCATGGGTCGCCGCCCAGACTTCAGCCATTCCGCCCGCACCCAGGCGGTGCTGGAGCGTATAGACCCCGAACTGGTTGCCCGGTACAAATCGCATACCGTCAGTCTACTCGATGCTCCGCCGGCCAAAACGGGACGTGGTGTGCGTCGTTGGGCCTACAGGGCTTTGCCAGGGTTGAAGCGGTTGTGGGGGTCGAGGGTCTGCTTCAGCCGGCGTTGCACGCTGAGGGCGATGGGATCGAGTTCGCGTTCGATAAAGGCGCGCTTGAGCGTGCCCACCCCATGCTCTGCGGCGATCGTGCCCCCCAACGACAGGGATAACTCCAGGATCTCCGTGAAGGCGCGCTTTGTCCGTGCCAGCTCGTCGGGGTCCTGCGCATCCAGCAAAAAGATCGGGTGCATGTTGCCGTCGCCAGCGTGGCCGATGGTGGCCAGGGAGACGGCGTTGTGTTCTCCGATGGCGGTGATGCCCGCGAGCAGCTCAGCGAGGCGCTCGCGGGGAACGGCGACGTCTTCGGGAAGCAGCGAGCGGCCGGTCTTCTCCATCGCTGGCCAGACGCGGCGCCGGGCTTCGATGAGCATCTCCCCTTCGTCATGGTCGGTGACATGGTAGACGAAGTTCGCCCCCGTCGATTCGCACAACGAGGAGATCGCCGCGATCTGATCGCCTGCGCGGTCGCCAGTGGTCTGGATGATGAGCTGACAGGCAGCGTCGACGTCCAGGCCCATCCGGTAGGCCGACTCGACGTACCGAAGGCTGGCCTGATCCATGATCTCCATCAGGCTGGGATCCAGGCCGCGTTGGAAGACCTGCGCGATGGTGTGGCCGGCGTCGGAGAGCCGATCGAAGACCGCCACCGCGGTCGCGGGCGGCGCGGGGAGGGGGATGAGCCGGACGGTGATCTCTGTGATGATGCCCAACAGCCCCTCAGAGCCGATGAACAGGCCGGTCAGGTCCAGGCCGGTGGTCTTCTTGAGCGTCCGCCGCCCGGTCCGCATCACCTCACCAGAGGCCAGCACCACCTCCAGGTCGACGACATAGTCCCGGGTCACGCCGTACTTGACGCAGCACAGCCCGCCCGCGTTGGTGGCCACGTTTCCGCCGATGCTGGACATCTCGTAGGAGGACGGGTCAGGAGGATAGAACAACCCCTGTGCTGCGACGGCGCGCTTGAGGTCGGCGTTGATGACGCCGGGCTGCACGCGGGCCATCCGGTTGGTGGTGTCGATGTCCAGGACGGCGTTCATCCGATGCATCGACAACATCAGACAGCCGTCGACCGCGTTGGCGGCGCCGGTCAGGCCCGTGCCTGCGCCGCGGGCGACGATCGGAACCCCGAGCGCGTTGGCGACGTCGACCGCAGCGACGACGTCTGCCGTGCTCCGCGGCATCACCAGGACCGCCGCCTGACCGGGGCGCTCGAACAGGGCGCGATCCTGCGCATACGTGGCCACGACGTCAACGTCGTGCTGAATGCAGTCAGCGGGCAGGCGCTCCCGGAGCGCTGCGAGCAGGCGGGCGCTCATCTTATGCGCTCAAAAACGCAGCGACCCGCGCGTTGAACCGCTCCGGGTTGTTGACAAACATGAAGTGTGAGCCGCCCTGGTCCGCTTCGAAAATCTCCACCTGGGCCCCAGGGATCTGCGAGGCGATCCAGCGCTGGGACTGCGCCGAGAAGATGCTGGCTTCGCCCCCAATGACCAGGGTCGGGACCCGAATCTGCTGGATCTCCGTCCGCCAGTCCAAGACACAGTGATCGTGCAGCAGGTGCGCTGCATGGGCCCGCGGAAGTTTCAGGTTCTCCGACGCGATCTGGTTGAGCACCCCATCGTGCGTCTCCGCGCTGAACATCCCCCGGATCAGCTCCTTGTGGGCGTCCGGGGTCTCTGCGCCCCGGACGGCCTGCTCAAAGCCGTTCAGGGCGTCAAAGCTCGGGAACAGGCAGCCCGCATCGGCGATCTGCTGTTCCGTCCAGTCGGCCTGAGCGACGACCGCAGGCGCCTGATCGGCCAGCACGATCTTCCGGGGCGCGCGCGCGCGCCCAAACATCGACATATACGACCAGATCACCGAACATCCCATCGAGTGCCCGAGCAGGTCGAACGACCCCAACCCCATGACGGCCAGGAACTCATCCAGATCGCGCGCCAGGCGCTGGATCCGGTAGCCCGCTGGCGCGTTCTCCGAGTCCCCATGTCCCCGGTGATCCACAGCGATCACCCGCGCGACCTTGGAGAACGCGCCAAATTGGGCGGCGAACCCAGACGCGGTCTGAGACCACCCCGGCAACATCACCAGAGGATGACCCGATCCGCCTTCGATATATGACAGCGACAGACCGCCCGGCAAGGTGAGGACATTCTTCTCCATGGAGGATGCTCCTTTTCTGGACGTAGATAGATGGGTCGTTCAGTATACCACTTCGGGGATCCAGCACATCTGGCGTCGAGAGGAAGCATCAGCCGCAGATTATGCGTCGGATCAGCGGTTGAGGGCCTCGGCGTCAGATCCCATCACGCTCATGGAAACACAGCGGCGCATGTGGAAATAATAATGCCCATTATCGAACGAACTGCAGATGTCGCTGCTACGCCTGAGGCGGTCTGGTCGTACCTCGCCCATTTCCCCGCCTGGGCAGAGTGGGACCCGGACATCCTCGCCGTATCCGGTGTGCGGGGGACCCTGGACAACGGGGGACGGTTCGACGTTCGGATGACGCGGGGACTGTCCACGACCATCGTCTGTTCGGCGGTCACCCATGCCCGTCGGGTGGTCTGGACCGGTCAATTCTTCATGGGCCTGGTGACGGCGCAGGGCATCTTCGAGTTGGAGCCCCTCGACGGTGGGCGACACACCCGCTTGCGCTATCGCTTTGGGATGTCTGGCCCGTTCGGCCGGGTGGCCGGTCGCCTCAACCGCCGGGCGGTTGTCCGCGGCATGGAGGAAGGGCTCGCCAACATTGTCGCGGCCGTGATGGTGCTCGGATGATGCGACAGGAGCGCCCCGTTTATGAAGGGTTCATCCGGCTGAAAATCATCGACGGAACGA
>JBCBLB010000976.1:0-1280 GCA_038520555.1 Myxococcota bacterium
ATACCCTGCTCCTTGTGGTAAATGTTGGGTTGCGTTGATGGCTCAGCTATGAAAAACTATGCCGCCGAAAATGTGTTTTTAAGTGAATTAAAATGAAAATATCTGATAATCTACACAGATTGATCTGGAGATGGGCATCAGCCCGCGATAATGTCAGTATGCGAAATCAGGAACAAACCGTCTTGCCCCTATCCGACAAATGTCTTGCCTCTTTGAGACATATTGCGGTTGCCTGGTGACAAGACAGGTGACCAGAGCACACCCCACCCTGCACCATAGCGGGCAGCCCGATCCCGGGTGAAGCAGCCTGTGTCATGACAACAGCGTCACTGAGCGGCTCTCCACACCGTTGCACATCGCCTGTAAGAGTCTGAAAGGTAAGAGTCTGAAAGACAAGGGGGGAGGCATGCTGGAGCTGGGCGTCCAGCGCCAGGGGCGGCGACGTGCCGCTGGAGACTGTCCCCAGATCTGCCTCCGCCAGCAGGTTCATCCAACCAACAAGGCTCTGCTTGGACTGTTCTTCCGCCGCATAATCCAACGAACTCCTGAAGTCCTCCTGAAGCTCTCGGACGAGGCCGACCGGATCCTCTGCATCGAGCACACTGTCGACGTTGGCGGGACTCTGATACGCCCGATCAATGTGCCCCTTCGACTTCCACATCGTGTCCGCAGGCCCGTGAAAGAACGCCTTGCGCGTTTCGGCGCTCCAGCGCTGTCCTCCGCGCATCAATCATGTCTCGGACGAAGAACACGTCTTCGAACCCTACGATTACTCAGCTCGCAGCGCGCACCGGTTCTGGTTCTTCGTGTTCGTTTCCGAACGCGATTCGTTCAGCGGAGAAGGTAAACCGGAAGGTGGTGCCGGCTCCGGGCGAGCTCTCCACCTCGATGGTGCCGCCCAGCTCTTGAACGATCGCGCGAACCGCGGCCATCCCGACCCCGCGGCCGGAGGTCTCTGTGGCGGCCTCTCGCGTAGACAGCCCATCGGCGAAGAGCGCGTCGACCAGCTCCGTGTGGTGCTCATGGGGGAGCCTGGCCTGTTTGGCTTTCTCTGCCACGCGGTCCCACGCGATCCCCGCACCGTCGTCTTGAATCTCGATCATCAGCTTGCCAGGTGTGGAGCGGGCGACCAGCGACAGTCGGCCGGAGGGGGTCTTCTGCGCGGCGCGGCGCGCCTCGGGGGTTTCGATGCCATGATCGATCGCGTTGCGGACGACGTGGCTGAGCCCGGTCCAGAAGGACTTCAGCGGGGCAGGATCGACGCGGAGGCCGTGACCGTC
>JBCBLB010000572.1:0-6466 GCA_038520555.1 Myxococcota bacterium
ACCGGACCGTGGAGAGCCTCGAGCAGCAGGTCGTCCGATGGGAAGATCGGATCACCAGCTATGAAGAGCGCCTTCGCCGCGGGTTCAACGCCTTCGAGGGCGCTGCGGGTGCGCTTCAGGGGACCGCGCAGTTTATCAACGCCTTCTTCTTCAGTCCGAACGGCTGAGCACCGAACAGCAACCTGTCGTCAACGGAGTACAATGGCATGCGCGGCCTCGCGGCATACAAGAAAGTCAGCACGCACTCGGCGCCCCCGGAACGGCTTCTGTTGATGCTCTATGAGCGTGCGATTCAGGAGCAGCAGCTGGCCATCGTGGCGCTTCAGGAGAAGCGAACGATGGACGCATCGCATTCGCTGCGGCGGACCCGAGAGATCTTCGTCGAGCTGGCGAGCGCCCTGGATCATGAGGCCGCTCCCGAGATCTCGTTGAACCTCCATCGGCTGTATATGTGGAGCATCAAAGAGCTTCTGCGGGCGGGTCAGGAGATCGAGCCGATGTATGTCGAGCAGTGCCTGGAGCGCACCCAGGAGCTGTACACGGCCTTCAAGAGCGCCTTGACGTCCGGTGACGAGTGATGAACGAACAGAGCATCCTCCAGAAGCTGTTGCGGATGGAAGCATCCATTGAGGCCGGCGATCCGCCAGAGCCGTCGGTGCTGGAGGCGCTGTGTGACGCGCTTCGCGCCGATCCGCGTCAGATCCCACGATCCGACGCCCGAGACGTCGTCGACGCCCTCGACCGGCTGTCGGTGTGGGCGGAGGCCTGTCGCGATGAGATGGCCATCGAGCTGTCCCGGTTGCGGGAAGGGCGCAAGGCGATGCGCGGCTACAGCAGCTTGCGTTCCGCGAAGGTCTCTCAGCGCCTTCGGCGAGAAGCCTGAACCGGCTCGGCTTCCTTCAGGGCGGCAACCGGGGGCCGATACGGGGCGAGAGCCTCCACACTCAGGAGCCCGCCTTGATGAGTCTGACCACCGCGTTCGCCCTGTTGGGACTGTCGTCGGCCTTCGCACAGGACCCCCCCGATGACCCCCCCGATGACCCCTCTGACGCTGCAGCTGATCCACAAGCGGAGCCAGCGGCGGAAGAGACCGCGAAAGACCAGGAGAAGACCCGACAGACCGACGACATCACGTTGCTTCTGGGGGTCCGCGGGGTCGGCGAGATCTGGCAGGATCCGGCCCTGATTACCGCGCACCGGTCGAGCTACTTCGCTGGCGCGGGGATGGTCTCGTGGCGGTTCTCCTCGTGGTTGTCTGCAGACGTCGAGCTGTCGTATCTTCGGATGGGGACGACGGCTGGAAACACGCATGAGATGAGCCCGATCGCCATCGACATCTGTGCCCGGAAGATCGTGGAACGGATGGAGATGTTTGCAGGACTCGGTCCGGCCCTGGTCCCGTTCAGCAGCTTCGGTCAGGAGGCGACGGCAGGGGTCAAGCTCGGAGTGGACATGCGGGCAGGGGTTCGCATCGCGACGAACTTCTACAACCCCCCGAAGTATCCGAAGCCGGCCTTCTCTCGGATGGACCTTGAGCTGATGGTGGGGCGCCGGCAGCATATGCGGACCCCAGACGCGATCCTGAATCTGCAACAAGCGCTCCAACAGAAGCCTGAAATTCCCGAAAACGGGGATGGGCACCTGGATCTGTCAGCGGTCCGGGTCGGCGTGGGAGTGGTGATTCGGCGATGAGACGTGCATGGGTGTTTCTTCTTGGTCTGGCCCTGTCTTCAGGGCCGCCGTCTGCGCGCGCCCAGGATCGGCTCGCGGACTTTGAAGTCTCGGTGGGGGTGCGCGCACACGTGGTGAACCTCCCCCGGCTTCATCCGGTCATCGTGGAGCTGATGGTGCAGGATGCCCAGGGCGACCTGTCGGTCCTGGGCGGACGAGACACCCGCCAGATCGCAGAGGTCGATCCGGTGTTTCGTGGTGGTGGGAGCTGGTTATTGCGGATCCGTCTTCGCGATCCGAACACCCACATCGAGGCGGTGATCGAGGACGGCCAGCTGAAGCTGTCGGTGAAGCCCGGCTCGGCGCGCAGCCGCCTCCCTCCTCAGGACACCCCGACCATCGAGGAGCTGTTGGCCAACGCGGTGCAGGGCCCGGCGCCGGAGCCGCTGCCGGCGATGCGGTTTATGCATGGCGAGGCGGCATCGATGCAGCTGCCCACTGATGAATACCCGTTGACCCTTGGCAATCCCGGTTGGCTGGCCGAGGACAAGGGCGGCTGGCGGCGGCTGGATGATGCCCGCCTGGAGATGTTCGAGGCGAAGGCGTGTGGACAGCCCTGCCAGAAAGCGCAGGCAGAGAAGACCTATGAGCTGGGCTGGCGGTACCTGAACATGGGGTGGTCTCGGGAGGCGAGCCACTATCTCAACCAGCTGCCCACCGATAACCCCGCCCTGATCAATCCGCTGGATGTGACCGAAGCGCGGGCACGGGCGTCGATTGAGAATCAGCGATGGGAGGACGCCAGGACGCTGCTGAGCGAGGCCTGGTTGCGAGGGGCGTCGACGGCGACGATCATTGAAGGGCTTGCCCTGGTCAGCCTTCAGACCGGCGTACCCGCCCGGACCCCCACCGCCCAGCTGCTCTCCAGCTCGACGGCGGATCCGATGGCCCAGTTGTTGGCCGCGGAGCTGATGCAGATCGATGGGCAGTATTCGGCGTCGATCCCGATCCTGGAGCCGCTGCTGGCCACTCTGGAGGGCAAGCCGCAGCAGCTGGCGTCGCTTCGGCTGGGGGACGCGCTGCTGATCAACAATCAGATCGACGAAGCGCGCCGGGCCTGGCAGACCGCGCCCTCACCGCTGTCCGAGTTCCGGGCGATCTATGGCGAGATGTACCGGATGGGCCCCGACGCCTGGGTTCGGCTGGTGCCGCTGTTGGAAGAGGTCAAGAACAAAGATCCCGACCTGGGTGCCGAAGCACACTATCTCCTCCTTCAGATCGATCAGTCGCTGGGCATCGAGGTGGATGCGATCAACGAGATGGTCTCGTTTATCGATGATAATCCGCGTCTGGCGCTGAAGACAGACGTGCCGTCGTCGTTGTGGCGGTTGTATGCGCGCCGGGCCGTCCAGCTCCATGAAGAGGAGAAGTGGTACGCGATGGCGGCCCTCCACGAGTCGAGCTGGCGGAACGAACTGTTCGCGGTGATGGATGATCCCACGATCCTCTGGAAGGTCTCTGAGGGCTACGAGAACGTCGGCCTCCCAGGGCGAGCGGTCGAAGTCCTCGCCGACGGCTTCAAGATCCTGATCGACCGCGACGAACCGAACGTGGAGATGACCCTGAAGCTCGCCGAGCTGTACGATCTGCAGGGGGAGCCGAAGGACGGCCTGAAGACGATCAATTACCTGAGAACGTTGGACGTCCCTGAAGAGATGGAGGGGCGGATCGCGCTGACGGCCGGTCGGATGCTCCTTCAACTCAATCGCCGCTCTGATGGGCTTCAGGAGCTGAAGGTCGCCCAACGGGATCCAGAGCAGCGTGACGAGGCCGAGCTGTTCATGGCGACGGTGAGCGCAGAGGAGGGCCGGTGTGATGCAGCGACCTCTACCCTTGAGCGGCTATTGCTGAGCGAGGCAGGCCAGGCGCGGTGGGCGCAATTCACGCCGTACCTGATCCTGACCCGCTGCGCAGACACCATCGGAGACATGGCGTTGGCAGCGCGCGCCGCTGAGGCTGCTGCGCAGCGGGCGATCAGCCCGGAGCAGAAACGCTACGCGGCCTATCTCGTGGCCATGTATTCGGGCGATCCGACCGTCAAAGCCGACGAAGAGTCCGATGACATCTGGACCGCCCTGGTCCGAGAGGAGAAGGCGACGATCGAGTTTGAGGGCGGGCTGAAGAACCGCTGAATCGACCCGGACCCCTGCACATCGACGCCGCGGAGAGTTGACTCTCCGCGGCGTCGCTCGTTGTTGGGTGGGGAGGCATCGACGAAACAGTTGTTATCGGATGGGAGTCGGGATCTTGTTGAGGAGAGAATTATTTTGGTTTTCTTTTTGGGGGTTGGTGGTTGGTTTTGGACTTTTTTGAACAAATTCCTTTAAACGGGGTGAGGGCAGAACCGAAAGGGGGGCAGCCTTGGAGTAGGGATGAGCACTTTTCTCTTCGATTCGTTTCATCAAGGTCTGGGCCAGGTTCTGGATCTCCGCGCGCAGCAACATGCCCTGACGGCATCGAACCTGGCGAACGCGGACACGCCGAACTATAAGGCTCGCTATATCGAGTTTGACCGGATCTTGAGCGAGGTTGTTGGGACCAGCGAGCATGTCGGGCTGGCACGAACGGATGCGATGCATATGCCGGGTTCTGCCGGTGACATCGACCGTCCATCCATCGAAGAGATGGACGCGCCGCCCTGGGCGGCGGACGGGAACTCCGTACAGCTGGAGCGAGAGACGACGCGACTCACCGAAAACTCGATGATGTACAACGCGGTCTCCAAGGGACTGTCGAAGCGGATGGCGATGATGCGATTTGCAGCTTCGAACGGACGTGTTGGCTGAATAAACAGGAGAGCAGCATGGACATCCTGGACACGCTTCTGATCTCGGCGAGCGGCATGACCGCTCAGCGGGTCCGCTTGCAGGCGGTGGCTTCCAATATGGCCAACGCCCGTACGACGCGTAGCGAAGAAGGTGGGCCATACCAGCGGCAGATGCCGGTCTTCAAGGCCAACGACGTCAACCGCTTTGGCGACATGGTCGAGCGCAACCTGGCGCGGGTCGATGTGGTGGACGTCGTCTCTGATGACGACCCCGGGATCCGGGTACACGATCCCGGTCACCCTGACGCAGATCTCGAGGGGTACGTTTTGATGCCCAACGTCAACATCCTCGAGGAGATGGTGGACATGATGACCACGTCACGGACGTATGAGGCCAACGCGAGCGTTGTGGAGACCACCTTCGAGATGGCGCGCAACGCCCTGGAGCTTGCCCGATGATGAAATCAATCCAGCCGCCCATGCTGACGTATGCACCGGAGCTTCAAGCCAAAGGTGTCCGCCAGAAGGCGGCGCTGGAGCAGGCGTATGGCAGCGCCGGGCCGAGCTTCGCCGACCGGCTCAAGGAAGCGGTCCAGTCGGTCAACCAGGAGCAGGTCGAGGCAGATGGCTACCTCAAGGCCGTCGCTGCCGGTCAAGACGTCGATCTGCACACCGCCATGATCTCATTGGAAGAAGCCGACATTTCGCTTCGTTCGATGGTTTCGGTTCGGGATAAGGTGGTCGAGGCATATGAACGCGTGATGAACATGAGCATCTGAGCGGGTCAAACGCACGACCGACAATGACGACCGCCGTGGGGGCTCCCCGCGGCGGTCGTCAATTTCGGTCGGCTCGCCCGATATCACGATGAGATCGCAGAAAGTATCCAACTTCCGATTTAAAGAACGCCTCCGGGTACCGATAGGGGGTCAGCCGCACCGATTGGTGAGCGACAGGAGCCTTGGTCGTGAATGAAATCCTGGCACAGACCCGCACCTTTTATGAAGCGTTGTCCAACGGACAGCGTCTCGGTCTGCTCGCTTCGATTGTCGCGAGCATCCTGGCCATCGTCGGAGTGGTGTGGTGGTCATCGGTCGAATCCTACTCGACCATCTACACCGGCAGCTCTGGCGAGCTCCATGCGGTCACCGAAGATCTGAACGAAGCGGGGATTCCCTATCGGATCTCCCGCGACGGCAACCAGGTCCAGGTGCCGACCTCGCAGAAGGGCGAGGCGATGATCGCGGCGGCGATGTCCAACCATACCGAAGGCCTGGAGATCCTCAAGGGCATCGATATGGGCACATCGCCGTCGATGGAGCGAGAGTATCGCACCCGGGCGTTGGAGCTTGAGCTCCAGAAGACCTTGAACTCCCTGACGGAGATCCAGGGGAGCCGTGTGCACATCGTGCCGCTCAACCGGATCTCGTTCATCGGCCAGGAGAAGCAGGCGAGCGCGTCGGTGACGATCCAGACCGGCGGCGCGCTGTCCGGGCGGCAGATCAAGGGCATCGTCCGATTGGTCTCTGGCGCGGTTCATGGCTTGAATCCGCAAGATGTGACCTTGACGGACGAAGAGGGCCAGCTCCTTCACCCGGAACCCGGTGCAGAAAAAGACGACCTCATCTCGGCCAGCTCGTCCCTCATCGAGCTCGCGGCGCAGCGAGAGCAGGCGATGGCCAGCGCGCTCATCAGCGCCGCCGCCCGGGTGCTCGGCTCGCCCGATCACATCTGGGCGAACGTACGGCTGGACATCCAGCAGTCGCAGATGCAGCGGACGAAGAACCTCTTTGACCCCGAGTCTCAGGTCGTCAAGAGTGAGGAGGTCAACGAGGAGCGCAGCCAGAGCAATGAGCCGGCGCAGGGCATCCCTGGCGCGGAGAACAACCTCCCCGAGCAGGCTCCCGCCCCGGCCCCCGGCGACCAGACCGAGTCGAACAGCATCACGACGAACTACGAGAACGGTAC
>JBCBLB010000320.1:0-10774 GCA_038520555.1 Myxococcota bacterium
CCGGGCGCAGGTGAAGCTGCTGCGCGTCCTCCAGGAGGGGTGCCTCGAACGTCTCGGGGGAAGCACAACCATCCCGGTCGATGTTCGTGTTATCGCCGCGACCCATCGCGATCTCCCGACCATGGTCGCCCAGGGCAGATTCAGAGAAGATCTCTGGTACAGGCTCAGCGTTCTTCCCATCCACCTGCCCCCGCTCCGAGAGCGGAAGGCAGACATCCCTTCCCTGGTCCAACACTTCCTACGGCGGCGCGCGCGGGAGCTTGGAAAGCACCAACCTCACCTGCGGCGCGAAGATCTGGACCGGCTCTCGGCGTATGCGTGGCCGGGGAACGTCCGAGAACTCCAGAACGTCGTGGAACGTGCACTCCTGCTCTCGGATGGAGATGCGCTCCGGTTCCCGCTCCTTCAGGAAAAGCCAACCCCCTCAGCTCCCCCTCAGGCGCCCGGGCTGGCCACCCTCGACGAAGCGATGGCGGCTCACATCCGACTGGCGCTTTCTTTTACCAACGGACAGATCGGGGGAAAGGGAGGCGCTGCGGAACGGTTGGGGATCAAACCGAGCACCCTCCGAAACCGAATGAAGAAGCTTGGGCTTTTGTAAGCCAGATCCATCGAACACAATCCAACCCACCTTCATTGGAAACCCTACAATAATGCGCATAAACGCACTGAAGAAGAGCTACCAGACCGCCCATAAAGCGCTTCAAAAACGATTGAAATCAAACCGGCCCGACGAATCACGTGTGACAGGTGTCGCCACGACGCTGGCCGATCCGGGCGGTGTGCTCAACACAGACACAGAGCCTCACGTGTTGATGTGGGGCGCGACCCAATACGCCTTGTCCGCCGAACAGTATGAGGCTGCGGACCGCCTGGTCGAGGTCGCCGCTTCGTTGGTGGGGCGGGTGGACCATCTGGATCTTCTGCTCTGGGCGATGTCGCTTGGTAAAGATTGGTATGGCAGCAACCACGCCACCGTCCTGGACGCGATCCCTCCTACTCCTGCGGATGCGGCCCTGATCCTGGGGTGGCTACAGGGCGTCTCCCAGTCCAATTGGATCGTCCGTCAGGGGCGATTCCTGTACGCTCGGCGTCTGGTGGCCGCGGACGCGGATGTCGCGGCCCTGCTCGCCCTGGCGCCGGCCTGCGCACAGGTGGATATGGCCAAAGACATCGCCCGGTATCGGGCGTCTCCCGCTGCGCTCCAACAAACCGTAGCCCTCCTCACCGAGACAAAGAGCGCCAGGAAACGGGCAGAGATCGCCGATATCCTCATGTTCGCCGCATCGCCTGCGCTCCTCGCGCCGCTGCAGGCCGCCCGCGCCACGGAATCGAACGCCAAAGCGCAGAACAAGCTCGACCTCGCCATTCTAGCCTGCGAGCGTGCCTCTGCGCAGGTCGGCCAGCGCGGACGGGCGCGGGGGCTCCGTGGACAGAAAATCGCGCTCGTCGGGGACCAGTTCTTCGAAGGCCGCTTTTCACTCGATCAGACCCGCGTGTACCTCCACCATCTGTCTCAACGGGCGCGGTTCCTCGGCGCGGTGCTGGTCGACCCCGAGGACGCAGACATCATCTTTGTCGCCCGAGACACAGCGGCGGACCCGACATGGCCCGGCAACGTCTACGGTGCTCGGGATCTGTTCGAGCTGCTGGGGGTTCGTTGGTTTTGTAAGGGAACCCCCCAGCTCTCCACGATCGGTGACTGGGTGGTGCGGCTGAGCGCGTTCGTCGAGATCCTTCGCGCCCATCCCGACGTCACCGTGAGCGACTATACCCTTGGCGATCCGCTGACGGACGCACAGATGGATGCAATGAATGAGGCCGTGAACGCCGATCTACGTGCTCTGTGCCGACAGGCGAACGGGATCCGGCTGAGCTGGCAGATGGGAGATACCGCAGGGTGTATCAACATCCTTCCGCTACAAGCGGTGCTCTCGTCGCCGATGCCACCTGCAGACGATCTGCCCACTGAAGTCGCCATCGTTGATCTGCCTGCCGGGACCACCGAGGTGTTGGAGCCACGCGCGCTTTACGCGCGCCTGCGGGCGCTGGACGCTTACACCGACGATGCGAAAGCAGCGATCCTGACGACCCAGGACCCACGATTTACCCGGGTGTATCACGTCAGCACAGACAGCGGCTTTGACGACCTTGGTCTGTCGTTGACCGCCTACCTGGAGGGGGTCCTCAACCTGTTCGGGGATGCGGCTTTCCGGGCGCGGTGTATGCGTCGGGATCGGGACATCGCCCAACGGAACCCGATGTGGGGGTTGGGGCGTAGCGGGGTGATGTTCTGCTGGTCGCCTTGAGGTAAAGTCGCCCCTCACTGCATTCTTCAGGGAAGCTTCAGGGAGAGGATGTACACTGAACCCTTCCAGCCTGGAGAGGGGATGGCGCGGATCCACGTCACCGGGAGTGGGCGTCGTACCATGCGACCATGCGCTCGGGGTGCTCTGAGAAGTATGTGTAGCCGTGGTGGCGGATGGGGGTGTCCTCGATCCAGTGGATGTCCTTGTCCGCTACGGGGATGCGGTCGAAGATCTCCTGGACGTCGGCTTCGCTAGAGTTCATGTCCTGGCGGACCTGGAGCACGAGCGTGGGGACGCAGACCGCCTCGGCGAAGGGTCGGACGTCGTGATCCGAGACCCGCTGAGAGCCGAGCCGCTGCAGGACGGGATCGAGCTGCGCGACGCCGTCAGGGATGCCCACCATGGCGCAGGCGTTGCGGATGAGCGTCGCCCCGACCAGCGGCTGGATGGCGATGAGCGAGGCGACGCCCGCGAAGGCTTCCGGTTGCCGCTGCATGGCGATGAAGGTGCCATTGCAGCCCATGCACAGGCTGTGGAGGTGGATCTGCATGCCGGCCGTGTCCGGTCGTGCGCGGGCGTACCGCAGCGAGCCCAGCACGTCCCGCCACTCATAGATGCCCGAGCCGCTGATGCCCCCGCCCCAGGACGCGCTCATGCCGTGGTTGCGGAGGTCGTAGGCCAGCACGTTGTAGCCGGCGTCGTGCAGCGCCTTGTACTTGGGCAGGAAGTCGACGCTGACGCCGTTGCTGGCCGGGAAGCCCTCCAGGTGGCCCGGGTAGCCCTGACGGTTCGCCGGACCGAAGTGGTTACAGATGACGAGGCGGTCCGAGTCGGCCGGGATGAACCAGCCCTCCAGCGTCACCCCGTCGATGGCCGGGAAGAAGACATCTTCATAGGCTAGGCCGACATCATCCGGCCGCCGGAGGATGGGGGTCCGCTGGGGAAAGACCAGCCCGCGGGCCAACGCCTCGATGAAAGAAACCGTGTCAGGAGTGCTCATGGGATGGGTGTCCTCAATGGAAGGTGGAGCACACCCTCCTTGTGCAGACAGCATGCCAGCCCCTGGAGATCCCCACCAGACAGCGCGCAGCACTCCGAGACGCCGTATGTTGCGCTTTAGGGTGTGGTATATTGCGCCAGACGCAACATGCTGCGTCACGAGGAAGCCAGTGGGTATAGACTACAACGTCTTCTTCCGAGAGATGACGCTCCGCATTTGCGGCAGCCTGGACATCGAGCAGGCCCTGGCGCACGCGTTTGCGTTTCTCCGCGCCCATATCCCCGCTGACACGATGGGCCTGGGCTTCAATGACCTCTCGAACGCGCGGATTCGCGTGGTGGCGCGGATCGCGCGTCCTGGGGCGGATTACCTGTGGCCGGAGGGAGCCGATGAGATCGCGCTCTCTCCCGAGATGGTCGCCTACATCCGCGCTCGCCCGACCGATCGGCCGATGACACTCGTGGTCAACCGCCCCGGGCAGCAGCCCGCTGAGATGCACCAGGCCTTCCCGGGCCTTGCCACCCAGTCTGCGATCTTTCAGCGGCTGGAGATTCGCGGGGAAGAGATCGGGGCGTTGCTCGTCTCTGCCGCGGGAGGAGGCCGCTACACCGAAGAGCACGCCCGGCTGCTCGACGCCATCCGCGAGCCGTTCGCGATCGCCATGCTCAACACCATGCGCTATCGGCAGCTCGAAACGCTCAAAGACCGCCTCGCCGACGACAACCGCGCCCTGGCCGCAGACATCAAGCGCGCGGTCGGCGTCGAGGTGATCGGCGCTGACTTCGGGCTCCGGGATGTGATGGCGCGGGTCCGCCGGGTCGCGCTGTGGAACAGCCCGGTGCTCCTGCTCGGGGAGACCGGGACCGGAAAGGAAGTGATCGCCAACGCCATCCATCAGGCTTCTCCTCGGAGCAGCGGGCCGCTCATCTCGATGCAGTGCGGCGCCATCCCTGAGCCGCTGCTGGACAGTGAGCTGTTTGGACACGAGCGGGGGGCGTTCACCGGCGCGGTGGCGCGCAAGCGGGGGCGGTTCGAGCGTGCTCACGGCGGTACACTGTTCCTCGACGAGATCGGCGAGTTGAGCCCAGAGGCGCAGGTCAAGCTCCTGCGGGTGCTCCAAGAGCACCGCTTCGAGCGGATCGGCGGCAGCGAGACAATCGACGCGGATGTCCGCGTCGTCGCGGCGACCCACCGCGACCTGGAGGGCATGGTCCGGGACGGGGGCTTCCGGGAGGACCTCTGGTATCGGCTCAGCGTGGTGCCCATCCGGATCCCGCCGCTCCGGCTCCGCCGCGAGGACATCCCCTCCCTGGTCCACCATTTTATCCACCGCAAGGCGCAGGAGATGGGGTTCGCGCGCGTGCCCCAGGTCTCGGCGGCGGGCCTGGAGCGGCTGAGCCGGTACGACTGGCCCGGTAACGTCCGGGAGCTACAGAATATCGTCGAGCGCGCGCTGATCCTCTCTCGCAGCGACACCCTCGACTTCCCGTCCCTGACGGCGGAGCACGTCCAGCCTCGCGCCACGACGGCCCCCGCAGACATCTTGACGATGGATCAGGCCATCGCGGCCCACATCCACGCGGTGCTTGAGGTAACCCGCTGGCAGGTTGCGGGGCCCGGCGGCGCAGCGGAGCGGCTGGAGATGAACCCCAGCACCCTCCGGTTCCGGATGAAGAAGCTCGGGATCGTGCGCCCTGCGCGGTGACGATGCGTCGAACTTCTCAGTGGCTCAAAAGCTGGCCATAAACAAAGATTTTGAGGGAAGGCGGGACTCGGGGCTGTCGGAGGCGGCCGACGGCGGCGAGAGATGTGGCTCCCCGTTGAGGAGTGCGAACACGGCCCGCTTCAGGGGAGAACGAGCGCATGTGCGAAGCGCTGGCCTGAGGCGTATTGTGTGGAACGGTTGGCTGTTCTTCACCGCCAGCCGGAGAGGACTGTGGGGAATACGAGATGGATGAGCGATGACCGTTGAACCAGACAGAAACACCCCCCGACAGTTTCCTGCCGGGGGGTGTGACACCGCTTGGGAGCTGATGGTTCCCCTTCAAAGGCGCTTCACCGCTCGCTGCCCGGTTCAACCCATCGAAGATGGGCGTCGCCGCGGCCTCTCATGACGTTGTCTGCGCTTCACCCGTCCTGTGGCATTCGGGATGAAGATTTCAGCGGGTGTTCGAGACTGGCCGTCACCACTCCCGCGTCTGCGCTGCATACACACTCGTCTTCAGAGACCGTCACGGTTTCCCGTGTGGCCGCGTTCGGTTCGCTGTGTTGGCTCCGTCGAGCGTTCACAGCGGCCTTTCCTGGGGTTTCAAAGATCGCCTCTCCATCGACTGCGGGATTGCGTCCGGTCCCAGCCGTCTGGCCTTCGGCCCGGCGTTGCCACACGCCAGACATCTTCCACCTTCGCCGTTTGCACGACCCTGGCGGTTTGCTCCGCAAATCCGCTGCCGCTCGCGAGGAGCAGCGCGCCGATCATGAGGTTCATCGCCTCTTCCATCGTTGGGAATGACCCGATTCACATCGTTCTCGTCTGCTGTGTTGCCACAGCTCCGTCTGCGATGAACGTGCGGAGTCCCTTCCGTTGGATGGCTCTCAACGATGCCATGCCCTTCAGAGCCTTTCCCTCCCCAACTGCCCCCCAACCATCACTGATCAGGGTGCCCTTCTCGTCGTTTTCCGTCGACCGATCCGCCATTCACTGTGCAGCCAGTGGTTTGGCGTACCCGCAGCCGTCCGCGACCCCAAGGGATTGAGCCGTTGGGAAATCCGTTGCCGACCCACACCGTGTCTCCACAATGCGCCCGGCCCGATGCTCTCATGGGCTTCTCTGACCTGCTTTGGGACAGACGTTCGGAGCAACCCTGAAGGGTCTCCCCGGTACGACCCGTGCTCAACGAACACAGTCCATAGGTGTCTGCCGTCTCACATCAAACTGTCGCCAGTCTTCATGTGAGTGGAGGTAAGAGGTTTTCAACGTCAAAGAACGAGCCCCGTTCCAAAAGGTTCGAGGCGGTTTTTTTGGTTGCCACCGGCTCCCGCCAGCGTCGCATCCTCTTAGTGCACACCCCGTGCCACCCTTTGATAAACAATAGAACCTGGATTTTCATGAAAACCGGATGAGAAATCGATTTCTCATCCGATACAAGACTGACACCTTCACAGCACTCCAGTACACTGGAAAATCAGTTTATTTTACTATTAACCAATGCTTTCCAACACGAGAACATGGGATCTGCGATGGGTACCGGGCTTCAATTTGTACCCAGGACATCTGGGGGGCGTTGTCCATCAACCCGTGTGTCATCTCGATAAGGGGTCACGACTGAATGACCTGACGGAGCGCGCTTGCAGAAGAAGGACGCCGTTCAGATCCGAAAGCTGCTCCGCCATCCGGATCCTGACGTCAACGCTCAGGGGCGGGAGCTGCTGAAGGCGTTGGGTCCAGAAGCGCTCCAGTTTGTCCTGGGCGGGGTGAAGACGCTGCGTGACTTCCGGCTCATTGGGTTGTCGCTGCGTGGGCTCGATCTGTCCGGCAAAAACCTGAACGGCGCCCTGCTGAGCGGCGTCGATCTCAGCGGTGCGAACCTCCAGAAGACCGATCTGTCGTATGCCAGCCTGCGCAACGCGCAGCTGGTCGGCGTTGATCTGCGCACGACGAAGATCAACCATGCCCACTTCGGGGGGGCGAACCTCCAGGCGGTGAACCTGCGCAATGTCAATGTTCGCGCCACAGCGGCGACGCTGTCCAACGTCGATCTCCGGGGCGCAGACCTTCGGGGCGCCGACCTCCGGGGATGCGTTTATGGAGACGTCGACTTCCGCGGTGCGGACCTCCGGGGGGCGCGGATCATGATGGGCGGAGAAGGCCCACACACCGTCCGCTTCGCCGATGCAGACCTCCGCGACGCGACGATGGCGGAGCTCTACATCGTCGACGCAGCCCTTCACCGCGCGACGCTTGGAGGGACCACCCTGCGAAACGTCCGCGTCGATGGGGCAGACTTCACGGCGTTGCCCCTCGATCGCGTCCGCATCGACCGCCTCCATGGACACGGCGCGAACTTCACCGGGATGAACCTCAACAGGCGAACGCTGGGCCCGATGCTCGACGACGCCTGCTTCGCCGGCTGTTCGATGGTGGGGACCTCTCTCCGGCGGGCCTCGCTCATTCGGGCGAACCTCTCCGGCGCAGACCTCCGGCGGGCGCAGCTGATGGGCGCGGACCTCACCGACGCCACCCTCGACCGCGCCGACCTGACCGGGTGTCTCTATGACAAGAAGACCCAATGGCCTGGCGTCCCCCCCCGCGACGGCGTGCCGATCGAACCTGGTGCGCGACTGGAGCGGCGCACCCTCGACGAATGTGACCTCAGCCACGCAATGCTCCCCGGCCTCCAGCTGGTGAACAGCTCGCTGCGCGAGACAAACCTCTCATCGACGAAGCTTCATGGTGCAGTGCTCGAAGGCTGCGATCTGAGCGGTGCGCGGATGACCGGCGTCGACCTGCGCGCGGCGACCCTGCGCGACTGTGTCCTCTATGCCGCCGTCCTCCGAGAGGGTGCATGGTTGTATGGCGCCCTGCTGACGGACATCGACCTCCGCGCGGCGACCCTCCACCGGACCGGAATGGGTGGCGCGACGTTGCGAAACGTCGATCTGCGAGAGTCGGTCCTCTCTGAGTGCAACGTGAAGCATGCATGCTTCGAAGATGTCGACCTTCGCGGGGCGCACCTGGAGCGGCTCCGCCTGTCGGCGACCGAGACGTGGTCGGTCCGCTCGATGGCTGGCTCTGTCTGGGAGCGCGTCCGCGCCGACGACATGAACCTGATCGGGCTCGACCTCCGCGGCGCGCAGTTGTCGCAGTGTGGGCTGCTGTCTGCATCGCTTCGGGGTGCAGACCTGCGCGATACGCGTCTTCACCGAGTAGATCTGCGCAATGCGAAGCTGGACGGCGTCAACCTGATGGGCGCCACGCTGGCACAGGTGGACCTGTCCCGTTCCGATCTGAGCGGCGCCGATCTGCGTAACGTTCAGTTTGATCGGTGTACACTGGTCGATACCGACCTATCGCACGCGAACCTTGGCGGGGCCACGTTCGCCGACTGCACCCTCACCAGGGTTACTGCAGAGGGCGCGGTGGGCCACGATCAGCCGCTGTAGGGGCAACCGCCGCCACAGGAGAACAGGCTGCTGATCATCGAGCAGAGCGTGCCGCCGTCGCCGCCGCCGCTCATCTCCATCGCGGCCCATGCCAGGCCGGGCGCCAGGAGGAGGCCGCCGACCACTGCGCGTCGAATCCAGGGATTGTTGTTCATTGTTTTCTCCCGCATGGTTGTGTGTTCACCCGATCTTTCATTAGCCTGTCCCATGTTCACCTCCAACAGATCGGCGGATCGACCGCAGCGGGGCGCGACAGGATACGAGGGCTTCGTGGGACGAAAAACAGGCGACGTGATCGGCGGGCGATACCGCATTGAGGCCCCCCTGGGTGAAGGGGGCATGGCCAGCGTGTATCAGGTCCGCCATGTGACGCTGGGCTCGATGCATGCGGTCAAAGTCCTGCATGCGCACCTTGCACAGCGAGAGGACGTCCGGCTTCGTTTTCTGGAAGAAGGCAAGATCCAGGCGCGGCTGCGCCACCCCAACATCCTGCCGGTCACCGATCTGATCAACGAGCCGGGCGTGGCCGGTCTGGTGATGGAGTTGTTGCAGGGCGAAGACCTGGCCGACTACCTGGATCGAGAGGGCAGCGTGCCGGTCGCTGCGGCGATCGACTGGACGCTCCAGGCGCTCCGGGCCCTGCAGTTCGTCCATGAAAATGCGGTCGTCCATCGCGATCTGAAGCCTTCGAACCTGTTTTTGTCCCGCCCGCTTCGTGGCGGGCCGGTGCAGGTTCGGCTGATGGATTTCGGCATCGCCAAGGTTCGCGAGCGGGAGCGGGAGCTGACCCAGCCGGACGGGGGCATGATGGGGACGCTCCTGTATATGAGCCCCGAACAGCTTGAGCAGCCCTCCAGCGTGGACCAGCGGACGGACATTTTCGCCATGGGCGCGTTGCTGTATGCGATGCTGGTGGGGCGCTCTCCGTTCGACGATGAGAACGACTTCCACATCATGAAGCGCATCACCGAGGGGCGGTATACGGCGCCGGGCTCGTCGGTTCCGGAGACGCTGACGGCGGTGATCGCCTCGGCGCTGTCGCCGGCGTTGTCTGCGCGTCTCCCCAACGCGGCTTCGTTCATCGATGCGCTGGAAGCGGCCGCCCGAGCGGAGCGATACCGTCGGGCCCGTCGGCTGCTGCGCGCGGTCGAGGTCTACGGCCTGCCGCACCGCTGGTGGCTGCCGGAAGATCCGGATGAGCACTGGATCCGTCAGCAAGAGCACCGGCTCCAGGCGTGGCTGCGTGAGCACGCTCCGACCGCCCCGGGCGGCCCGCCCCCGCCTCTGGCGCGTGTCGAGGAGGGCGCCGATCCGCTGGAGCGGTGGACGCTGTCTGGCGGGACGGAGCTGGTCCTGCTGCCCATCACAGGGGGCACGTATCAGATGGGCAGCCCGAAGAACGAGCCCCACCGTCACGATGATGAGGGCCCACCGCGGCAGGTGACGCTGTCGGGGTTCTCGCTGATGCGTGCGCCGCTCACCCGGGCGCAGTGGGAGGCCGTCACTGGCGCTGACCCCTCCGCGTTCCCCGACGATCCGCACCGCCCGGTAGCGCAGGTGAGTTGGCTGGACGCGATCCGGTTCGCCAACCAGCTGTCTGCGCAGCATGGGTTGAAGGCGGCTTATCGTTTCGAGTCCGGCGTGGTTCGCTGGGATCGGACGGCGAACGGCTTTCGCCTTCCGACCGAAGCGGAGTGGGAGTACGCCTGCCGCGCGGGCACGACGCAGGCGCGCTGGTCGTCTGCGCCCATTGGATCCGTGGCCTGGTACGCCGACAATTCGAACGAGCAGACCCACCCCGTCGGCCAGAAGGCGGCGAACCCCTGGGGGCTGGTGGACCTGCTGGGCAACGTCTATGAGTGGTGCTTCGACCGGCTGGGCGCATACCAGCCGGACGACGTCCTGGAGCCGGCCGGCGCATCGGCGGGCGCGCTTCGGGTGCTTCGCGGGGGCTCCTACCGCAGCGCAGCGAACGACCTGCGCGCGGCGTTCCGCAACGGTCGCGAGCCGGACTTCCGCCATCCCAGCGTGGGGCTGCGGCTGGCGCGGGGCGCGACGGTCAAGGGGTCGCCGAGCCCCAATAGTTGAACCCAGCGAACCGCGGCGTATTCGGCAGATACATGGTCTCCAGATCCTGAATCCGGAAGCCGGCCGCCTGAATCAGTGTGGGGATCGGGCGGGTGAGCCGGCAGCCACCACCGCAGGCCGACCAGACCGGTTCAACGAGCCGCTGCCAGCGCTGGACGTCCCCATCGGGCGCCTGTCCGTGCTCACAGAACAGCAGCAGCCCATCCGGCCGGAGCAC
>JBCBLB010000076.1:0-20776 GCA_038520555.1 Myxococcota bacterium
CCTGACGGAGATGAAGTTGTGTTGCCCACGAACGTTGTATCGAGATCGTACAGTCTTCCTTCTACTTGAACAGCGCGTTTCTGGACGGGGGCGGGATCTTCCTTCATGAGACTCAGGACGTCGGGATCTTCAACACATCCGTGCTGAACAACGAGGTGACCCACCCTGGAGCGAAATTCAGAGGGGGCGGACTGGGCTTTGACCCTGGCTCGTCCAGTGCGGAATTGTTTCTCCTCCATACAACGTTCGTGGGCAACACAACTTCATCTCCGTCAGGGACCAACCTGTACGCTGAAAGCGGTCAGGTATCGGTGCGGAACAGCATCCTCTTCGACAGCAACTGGAAGCAATCCTGTGACGTACCGTCGCTCTCCATTGTGGAGGGGCTGTATGCGCAGATGGTAGACATCAGCTGTCACAATGGCGCGTCCTCAAGCGCTCGGATTCATAAGAGCGCCACCCTTGCACTTCTGGGACTGGAGCAGGATGAAGACACACAGCGCTTCTTCCGTGCGCCGTCAGGCTCTCCGGCGACGAACAACGGCCTGTCGTGGTGCCCTTCGGTCGATCAGAACGGCGGAATGCGGAGCTCGGTGTGTGATCTGGGTGCGATCGAGGTGCACAGCAACCTCATTCTGCTGCCCTGGTCACAGAGCGGCGGACTCTGAGTCGTTCAGGGCCGTCTGGCATCGCTGGAGCCGTTGCCCATGGCTGGAGTCAGCAGGGATCTGGGCGCGCGCGCTGAGCTGCGCGGCTTCGGCGAGGACAACCTGAGCCTGCGCGTGTTCTCCCTGCGAGAGAAGGATCTCGATGTGGGTACAGTGCGCGTTGAGCAGCGAGCGCGGAGAGTTTGTCTCTTCTAAAAGCATCTTCGCGCGCAGCACGTCCGGCAGCGCGTCGTCCGGATCCTGCTCCGCGCGATGCATCGCGTACAACTCCAGGATGATCCCTTCCCAGCGGCGATCGTTGCGCATTCGGCAGTTGTCGACGGCCTTTGTGAAGCAGTCAAAGGCCTGCGCAGAGTCGCCCTGCGTCCACAGCAGGTGTCCCATATGGTAGAGGACCATGGCTTCGCGCTGAAACGTGCCGATCGCGCGAAAGATCGTGAGGGCCTTCTGGTAGTGGGACAGAGCCTGCTCGGTGTTCTTCTGGCGTTGGTATAGCGTCCCGAGGCCGTTGAGGGCCATCGCCTCTCGCAGGCGGTCGCCTGCCCGCCGGTACCGGGCCAGAACGGCAGTCGCATACGTGCGGCTCTCGTCGATGCGATCGAGATGCTGGAGGATATATGCGATCCCTCCCATCACTCGCCCTTCGAGGTAGGACGCCGCCTGATGTCGGATCTGATCGCGGGCTTCATGCAACAACGTCAGCGCCCGCTCCATCTCACCGGTTCGCTGAATCCGCATCGCATACAGATACAGGGCCAACGCGCGGTTGATGGGATCGGGATGTTCGCGGCTCATCTCGAGCCCACGCTCCAGATGCTGGAGACCGCGAGTGATGTCCCCCCACTCGCTGAGGTGGTGGCCCATCAGAATGTTGGCTTCAAACTCACTTTGGACGTCCTGATCTTCTTCCGCGTAGCGCAGCGCCTGCTCTGCGGCGTTGATGACGCGTTTGTCGCCGATGTCTTTGTACAGCTCGGCGATCGCCAGCTGCTGTTCGGCGCGTCGCGCGGGACGCGGCATCGCGGACGTGCGCGCCAGCAGGGAGATGGCGCTCTGAATCGGACCGATGCGTCGCAGCACGGCAGCGGCGGCGAGGCCACAGGCTGCGGCGATGTCGGCTTCCCCCACGGCGATCGCCCGCGCGCAGGCCGCCCGGAGGTTCGGCAACGCTGCGGTGATGCGTCCCCATGCCGCGGCGTCTCCGTCATGGCGCAGCGTCCGCAATGCGGCGCGCTGGCCAAACGCTGCGAAACATCGGCCGTGTCGGCGCTCGGTGTCTTGTCGGTGCTCCCCCAGGTTCTCGGCAGCGTAGGACTGTACGCTGAGCAACAGGTGAAAGCGCTCCGGATCCCGGATGTGGACCATGCTCTTGTCGATGAGGCTCTGGAGGATGTCCACCGACCACGACTGGCCGACCTCGACCACAGCTTCGGTCTGGGCGATGGAGAAGCCGCCCTCGAAGACGGTGAGCTGGGCCAGCCCCATCCGCTCTGTCGGGGTGAGCAGCTCCCAGCTACCATCCAACGTCGCCCGCATGGTGGCTTGCCGACCGCTTCGGTGCATCGAGCGCAGCACCTGGAAGCGCTGGTCCATTCGCTCCAGGATCTGTCGCGGCGTCATCATGCGCATCCGCCCCACTGCCAGCTCGATGGCCAGCGGGAGGCCGTCCAAAGACTCCACCAGCGCGCGGATCGTCTCGGGTTCGTCGGTTGTGCTTCCGATGCGGATCTGCTCGGCGCGTTCGATGAACAGGCGAACCCCTTCCTCTGCCGGCATCGGCGGAAGCTCCAGCAGCATCTCCTCGGGGATCCCCAGCACGATTCGGCTGGTCGCCAGCAGCCGCGCCTCTGGCGCGCGCGCGAGCCAGTCCTGGATGAGCGGGCGGATACACTCGGTGATCTGCTCGATATTGTCGAGAATGAGCAGACAACGTCCCTGCTGGGCGAGGTAGGTGCCGATGAAGGACGACGCCTGGCTGTGCTGCGCGCTTATGCCGAGGACCTGACCGAGCACGGTCAGGATCTCGTCGTCGGAGCGCGCCTCGGAGAGGTCACAGAACCACACCCGCTGCTCGAATCGCGCGGACTGGTCATGGGCGAAGCGGGTCACCAGGCGTGTCTTTCCGGTGCCGCCGTGGCCGACCACGTTCACGAACGGCCGCTGGTCGAGCAGCGACGCGAGTTGAGACAGCTCCGCGGCCCGGCCGACGAACTTGTTGCGCTCCAGCGGGAGCGTCATCGGGTTGGATGAAGGCGGCGCGGGCTCGGCGGCGGGGGCCGGAGGGGGGGCGACGTGGAGCTGGTAGCCCATCCCCCGAACGGTGATCAGATACTGCGGACGTTGAGGCTCGGGCTCGATTTTTCGGCGCAGACGGTTGACGGTGTATCGCACCGCGCGGGTCTCAATCTTGGGATGATACTCCCAGACGTTTCGGTGCAACTCCTGGATCGATACCGGCTTCTGTGCAGACGCCAGGTATCGCAACAGGGACACTTCGAGGGGCGTCAACAATGCGCTGTTCGTCTTGCCGACGATGCGCCGTTGCTCCAGGTCAACGCGCTGCTCCCCAAGATAAAACATCATCGACCTGGCCCCCTGCGGACAGGATATGTCGACGACAATTCGTCGAGGTCAGCTAGAGATCGAGGATAGCGGCTGCCTCCACAATCGTCGAGCGTCTTCTCCTCAGGACCTGATCGACGCTTGTTCTCATGCCGTCGGTTCAGGTACGGGTCGGTTCATATCCGAGGTTGGGTGAGAGCCACCGTTCGGCCTCTGCTTGGGACCATCCGCGGCGCTGGGCGTAGTCTTCCACCTGATCCGCCATGATTTTTCCGACGCCGAAGTATCTGGCCTCCGGGTGTGCGAAGTACCAGCCGCTGACCGCGGCGGCGGGGGTCATGGCCATGCCCTCAGTCAGGCGGACGCCGATGCGCTCGGTGACGTTGAGCAGCTCGAAGAGGATGGGCTTCTGGGTGTGGTCGGGGCAGGCGGGGTAGCCGGGCGCTGGCCGGATGCCCTGGTACTGCTCGGCGATGAGCTGCGCGTTGGTGAAGTCTTCGACGCCAGCGTAGGCCCAGTAGTCGGTTCGGATCCGCTGGTGGAGGCGCTCGGCGAAGGCCTCTGCCAGGCGGTCGGCGAGCGCCTTGAGCATGATGGCGCGGTAGTCGTCGCCCTGGGCTTCGAACCGCGCGACCCGCTTCTCGATCCCGATCCCCGCGGTGACGGCGAAGCCGCCGATCCAGTCAGGATGTCCGCTGTCCTTCGGAGCGATATAGTCGGCCAACGCCAGGTTCGGTCGGCCCGATGACTTGAGGTTCTGCTGGCGGAGGGAGTGGAACGTGGCCCGCACCTGCGTCCGGTCGGCATCAGCGTAGACTTCGATGTCATCGCCCGCGGCGTTGGCGGGGAAGATGCCGAAGACCGCGCGGGCTTCGAGCCAGCGGCCGCGGATGATCTGGGCGAGCATCTCTTGAGCGTCCGCATACAGCTCGCGGGCCTGAACACCGACGATCTCGTCGTCGAGGATCTTCGGGAAGGGCCCGGCCAGCTCCCAGGTCCGGAAGAAGGGCCCCCAGTCGATGTACCGGGCCAGCTCTTCGAGGTTGTAGGCGTTGAGGACCTTGCTGCCGATGAAGTCGGGCTTGACCGGCGGCTGGGCTTCCCAGTCAATCTTCAATCGGTTGCTGCGGGCGCGGGCGATGGGCGCGCGTTTGATGACGCGCGCCTGGCTGGCGCGCTTTACGCGGAGGTGCTCATAATGGTCGGCGATCTCTTTGGCGTAGCCGGCCTTCTGCTCCTCGCTGGCGAGCCTGGTGACGACGCCGACAGCTCGGGAGGCGTCGGTGACGTAGATGACGGGGTGGTCGTAGTTGGGCTCGATCTTGACGGCGGTGTGGATCTGTGAGGTGGTCGCACCGCCGATGAGCAGGGGAATATCGAACTGTTGACGCTTCATCTCGGCGGCGACATGGCACATCTCGTCGAGCGATGGCGTGATGAGCCCGGACAGCCCGATCATGTCGACGTTGTGTTTTTTGGCCTCGTCCAGGATCTTCTGGGCGGGGACCATGACCCCGATGTCGATGACGTCAAAGTTGTTGCATTGGAGGACGACCCCGACGATGTTCTTGCCGATGTCGTGGACGTCGCCTTTGACGGTGGCCATCAGGATGCGGCCCTTGGTCTCCGCGCCGTCAGCCTTCTCCTCTTCGAGGAACGGGGTCAGATAGGCGACCGCCTTCTTCATGACGCGGGCGCTCTTGACGACCTGCGGGAGGAACATCTTGCCCGCGCCGAACAGCTCCCCGACGACGTTCATGCCGTCCATCAGGGGCCCTTCGATGACATGCAGCGCGGCGGGCAGGCCCTGTCGCGCTTCCTCGACGTCTTCCTCGATGAAGCGGTTGATGCCATGGACCAGCGAGTGTGCCAGACGGGCGTTGACGTCGGCTTCACGCCAGGAGAGGTCCTCTGTACGCTTCTTGGCCTGGCCCCTGGCGGAGTCGGCGACCTCAAGGAGGCGCTCGGTGGCGTCGGGGCGGCGGTTGAGGACCACGTCCTCGACCCGCTCGCGGAGGTCTGCGGGGATGTCCTCGTACACGGCGAGCTGCCCGGCGTTGACGATGCCCATGTCCATCCCGGCGCGGATCGCATGGTACAAAAACACGCTGTGAATCGCCTCACGGATCGGGTTGTTTCCGCGGAATGAGAAGGAGATGTTGCTGACGCCGCCGCTGATCCTGGCGCCGGGGCAGATCTCCTTGATCTGGGTGATGGCGTCGATGAACGCGACGCCATACCCGTTATGCTCTTCGATGCCGGTGGCGATGGCGAAGATGTTGGGGTCGAAGATGATGTCTTCGGGGGGGAAGCCGACCTGCTGGGTGAGGATGTCGTAGCTGCGCTTGCAGATCTCGACCTTGCGCGCCACCGAGTCGGCCTGGCCTTGCTCATCGAAGGCCATGACGATGACCGCGGCGCCGTAGCGCCGGACGAGGCGGGCCTGCGCGATGAAGGGTTCTTCGCCTTCTTTGAGGGAGATGGAGTTGACGACGCCCTTGCCCTGGACACAGCGCAGCCCCGCCTCGATCACGGTCCACTTCGAGGAGTCGATGACGACCGGGACGCGGCTGATGTCGGGTTCGCTGGCGATGAGGTTGAGGAAGCGGGTCATGGCCGCTTCGCTGTCGAGCATGCCCTCATCCATGTTGACGTCGATGAGCTGCGCGCCGTTGTTGACCTGATGGCGGGCGACGTTGAGGGCGGTCTCATAGTCGCCGGATTTGATGAGGTCCCGGAACCGTCGGGAGCCGGTGACGTTGGTGCGCTCACCGATGTTGACGAAGTTTCGGCCGCTCCGATCGAGGTCAACGGGCTCGAGGCCGGACAGCCGGGTGACCGGTGGCAGCTCGGGCTGCTTTCTGGGGGCCTTGCCTTCGATCGCCTGCCCGATGGCCCGGATGTGGTCCGGGGTCGTGCCGCAGCAGCCGCCGACGATGTTGAGGAAGCCGCGGTCGGCCCATTCGCCGAGCTGCCGGGCCATGCTCTCGGGGGAGTCGTCATAGCCGCCGAACTCGTTGGGCAGGCCGGCGTTGGGGTGCGCTGACACGGAGACGCTGGCGACACGGGCAAGATCAGAGACGTACTGACGCAGCTCCCGGGCGCCGAGCGCGCAGTTGAGGCCGATGCTCAGCGGCTGGGCGTGTCGGACCGAGTACCAGAACGCTTCGGCGGTCTGGCCGGACAGGGTCCGCCCGCTGGCGTCGGTGATCGTCCCCGAGATCATGATCGGAAGCTTCTGGCCGATCTCTTCAAACAGGGTCTCGATGGCGAACAGGGCGGCTTTGGCGTTGAGGGTGTCGAAGACCGTCTCCACCAGCAAAATGTCCGCGCCGCCGTCGACCAGCCCGCGGGCGGCGGTCAGGTACGATTGGGTGAGCTGCTCGAAGTTGACGGCCCGGTAGCTGGGATCATTGACATCCGGCGAGATGGACGCGGTCCGGGTGGTGGGGCCGAGGACGCCCGCAGCCCACGCCATCCGGCCTGAGGCGTCGATCTGCTCGCGGACCAGCTGCGCGCTCTTGAGGTTCAGCTCATAGGCCAGGTCTTCCATCGTGAAGTCCGCCAGGGCGATCGAGGTGGCGGCGAAGGTGTTGGTCTCGATGATGTCCGCGCCAGCGTCGATGTACTCCCGATGGATCCCGCCGATGACATCGGGGCGGGTCAAGGTGAGCAGATCGGCGTTGTTCTTGACCGGGGTGACGTGGTTTTTGAACCGGTCGCCGCGGTAGTCCTTCTCTTCAAGGCCATACCGCTGGATCATGGTCCCCATCGCCCCGTCGATGAGCAGGATGCGCTCATCGAGGGTGTCATACAGTCGTTGGATCCGTTCGGCACGGTGCATGGTCAGGATCTCCTCATCGAGTCGGGGCGTTGGCATACAGGGTGATGAATTCGAAGTGGGGTGGTCGCTGTTCTCGTCCGCTGACCGCACATCGGCGGACCTCTAACCCTGCTTCTTCGGCAAGCGATTTCAATTCTTCAGGCGAGAAGCCCGGATTGAGATGGTTATAGTTGTCCACCACGTCCAGATGGGCGTGTCGGTTGAGCGCGACGACGGACAACCGCCCCCCAGGACGCAGGATCCGCCGCACCTGCTGGAGCACCCGCAGCGGCCGGTCTGTATAAGAGAGGCTGGTCATCATCAGGGCATGGTCGAATCGGCCGGCCTCAAATGGAAGCGCGTGCATATCGGCCTGGACGAATCGAACGTTCTCCAGGTGCTCCAGCCGGCGCCGGTTGGTCTGGACGACCTTCTCCGAGATGTCGACGCAGATGACCTGGTCGGCGTGCGGCGCGAGGATCTCTGCTGAGGCAGAGTCGCCAGAGGCGATATCCACGATCTGGCCGAGCCGGGACAAGCCGACGAGTCCCTGGGTGAGCGCCGGCCAGGTTCGCCCGGGTGAGTAGTGCCGGGCCATCTTTCCGGCGACGCTCTCTGCCCAGGTCTGCCCACGGGCAGCGATGACCTGCCGGGCCCGCCCCTGGTCCTGGGCGAGCAGCGGATCGTCGGTCGCAGACAACAGGGTGTCGAGCAGTTCGCCATTTTCTGCCGGCCAGGAGGCGTCGTTGAGGCCGTAATACGATGAGCCGCCGCTGCGACGGTCGCGGACGAAGCCCGCTTCCCGAAGCTTGCGCAGGTGCGTCGAGATGCGGGGCTGGGGCAGATCGGTCACCCGCACCAGCTCGGCGACCGTCAGCTCATCGACGCGAAGCAGCGACAACAGCCGAACCCGGGTTTGATCGCCCAGGAGCCGGCAGAGCATGGTCGCGCCTTCCAATGAGGTCACCTCGAAACCCCCTCCTTCTGTCTACATTGTATTCGGATATCCGAATACCCGCATAAGGTCAATCGAGGCCCCGCTCATCGCAGACGCTAGTATGGTTGATCTCTATGATGTGAGAACAACCAGGAGCGCGCCGATGGCATCGCCAGTGACCCAGGCTGGACACGACGACACTCGACACGGCCTCAGCCAACAAATCCGCGACCTCGACGACCGGTTCTGGATCGTCAACGTGATGGAGATGTTCGAGCGCCTCGCCTACTACGGCGTCCGTGCCGTCCTGGCCATCTACATCGTCCTCCCTCAGGAGCAGGGCGGGCCGGGGTTCACCCACATCCAGAAGGGCGCCATCTTCGCCGCCTGGGCCTCGGTGCAGTCGGTCCTCCCGGTCTTCACCGGTGGATATGCCGATCGGTATGGCCACAAGCGGACCATCGCGATCGCCATCGCCCTGAAGATCGTCGGCTACCTGCTGATGGCCTCCCAGATGTCCTACAGCGGCTTCTTCTTGGGGTGTATGTTCCTCGCCGGCGGCACAGCCGTCTTCAAACCCGGCGTACAGGGCACCCTGGCGGCGACGATGAAGACCTCGAACGCCAGCGTCGGCTGGGCCATCTTCTACCAGCTCGTCAACATCGGCGGTTTCCTGGGACCGGTCCTCGCCGGCGTCCTCCGCAATGAATTCAGTTGGGCCTGGGTGTTCTACGCCTGCGCCTTCATCGTCGCGGTCAACTACCTGTGGTTGCCGTTCTATACGGACCCCTCCCAGGAGAGCGATCAACAACAAGCCGCTCGGCAACAGGCGCTGGGGGTGAAAGCGCTGTCACAGGCGGTCACGGTGCCCAATGCGATCTTCTGGCTGGTGGCGACCAGCGTCGCGTTGATCTACTCAAGCTGGCATTGGTGGCAGGTTGCACAAAAGGGTGAGGTCCTCATCGAGTGGATGTATACGATGTGGGCGGCGCTGTTCGCGGTCGCCTTCGCCCTGTATCTGCCTCAGAAGTCGTCCTTCGACCGCGATGGGACCGGGTGGGGGAGCACCTTCATCGTCTCGGTGGTCGGGCTGTTCCAGCCGCGGGTGCTGTGGTTCTGTCTGCTGTTCGCAGGCTTCTGGCTGATGTTCAACCAGGTCTTCGACCTGCTGCCCAACGTCATCGAGGACTGGGTGGACACCTCAGGCATTCTGGCGACGTTGGGGGATGCGTTCTCGACGCCGCTGGTTCCTGGTCTGCTCTCCCTGTTTTTCGCCGCGGTCATCGGGTTCATCTGTGCGGCCGGTGTCTGGCTGGCGATGCGGCCGGACCGGCGCACGACGGAACAGGTCTCGATGTCGTCCTATATAATCGTCGCCCTCAGCTTCGCGGCGGGAGCCCTGTTCACCGTCAGCCTCGTCCCGACCAGGCTCTCGGCGTTGCCGACGATCGCGGTGTCTGCGGTTATTGGGGCAGGCGTCGCCGGTGCGGCGCGGGCCGGGCAGGCGCCTGCGCGTGCCGTCGCCGCGATCGCTGGTTTGTTTGCAGCGATCCCGGCAGGCGGGATGGCCTGGGGGGCGCTGCGGGGCAGCGCGACGTCGCTGACCGAGATGGCTGCAGCCGGTGCTCAGATCAACCCGGAGTGGATGATCAACATCAACCCCGGCCTCATCGTGTTCACCATGGTGATGTTTGGCTACCTGACCTCGTTCGTTCGGCCGCTCACTTCGATCGTATTGGGCATGGTCGTGGCCACGGTGGGAGCCTATGTCGCCGGGACGGCGACCCTGGGGTTCGCTTGCCTCGCCGGTATCGCCATCTTCTCCGTGGGGGAGATGCTCTCTTCTCCCAAGAAAATGGAGTTTCTGGCCTCTCTCGCCCGCCCCGGTCAGGAGGGCACGTTCATGGGCTACGCCAACATGCCCGTCGCCATCGGGTGGATCCTGGGCTCGATCGGGGCGGGCCAGTGGTATGAAGCCAATGGTGACAAGAAGAACCTCGTGAAGCGGTATATGGTCGATGAGCTGGGGATGGACCCCATCGCAGTCGATGCCATCCCGCGATCGGAGCTGGTGGGCCAGCTGGGCGAACGGCTCGGGATGAACGCACTTGAAGTTCAGCGGATGTTGTTTGAGATGTATCACCCGGCGGAGATCTGGCTGTGGATCTCGCTGATCGGGGTCGGAAGCATCGTCGGGATGGGCATTTATGCCCTGGTGATCCGGACGATGGATCGGCGGAGCGCGGCCGGGTGAGCGTCGCGCGCGCCACTCGCCGTTGATCACGAGCGTAACGAAGAAAAAATCTTAGACCCCGCGCTCGTGGGGATCATCGGGGGCTATGGGTTTAATTGTATGCGTTTGAGCTGGATTTTAGGTCTGTAAGTGCATTGATATTTGCCAAGGATGGCGTGGTCTGCGCCGTTTCCTCTGGAATTTCTGTGAGAAACCCGTTTGTATTGACCTGCGGCCTGTAACGGCTCGTGGGCCTGAAGCGCCGATGGGGTCGGCGCAGGACTCTCTTCACCCCCCGGTGCGTCTGAAACTAGTCCCTCCCAATCAATGGAGATCGCAGATGAACAAGAAGGAAATGGCGGCAGCTCTTGCGAAGAAGGCTGGCCTGAGCCAGGTCAAGTCCATGGAAATCATCAACTATATCTTCTCGGCTGACGGTGACGGCATCATCGCTGACGAGCTCAACGGCGGCAGCAAGGTGACCATCCCCGGCTTCGGGACCTTCCAGGTCAAGACCCGCGCTGCACGGACCGGCACCCACCCGGCGACCGGCGACCGGATCCAGATCCCCGCCAAGAAGCACGTCGTCTTCAAGCCGGGCAAGACCCTGCGTGAGCGCATCGCCGACTGAGCTTCGGCTTCGCCCGTTCAAACCCGGCAGCACCCGCTGCCGGGTTTTTCTTTGTCTGGAGAACGGTTAAGGTGGTCCGGATCGAGGGAATGATATGATCTATGGGATCCTGATTATCGCAGCGCTGGTGGGGCTCATCGCGGTGCCGACCGCACAACGGCTGTTCGACATCCGTGGGCTCACCCCGCTGGCCTGGGTGGTGCTGCTGTTTTCTGTCGTGCTGCCAGGCTACACCGCATACACCCTGCTCGTCCCGGGCGATCCCATCGAGACCGCCTCGGTCGCAGCGATGAAGGATGAGGTCAGCCTGACCCTCCCGCCCGGCCACTCGCTGATGGTCACCGCTGAGCTGGGCGACGACGAAGAGAAGACCAAGACCTCCTATGCGATGCGGGTCAAAGGCGACGGCTGGGCCGAAGTCGTCACCGGCAACGTCAACCGCTCCGGCGGTGGCAACGACGACGTGATCGAGATCGATGGCCAGAAAATCTCTGAGGGCGGGCGACGTCGTGCGGGCAAGCTCAGCGAAGATCTTCAGGAGCGCTTCGATCTCGGCAGCGGCCCGGTCGACATTATCGTCACCAACTACCAGGGCGAAGCTGCGAAGTCGCTGATTTTAGAGGTGGTCAAGGGCCCGCCGCCGCTGTGGTTGCTGTGGCTGCTCAGCGGCGTGGTTGCGCTTTTGGGACTGTACCTTGAGGTGTGGAAGGGCCTGGACAAGTACGCCGGTGACGTCGCCGCGATCGCGATCTATGCCGCGCTGATGCCCCAGGCGGGGATCACGCCGCTGGACAACATTCAGGGCCTGGCCTTCTCCGGGTTGGGGGCAGTGCTCCTCGGGCAGGGGGCCGTCGCTGCGATCGCCTGGATTTCCGTGAAGTATGTGCGCTCAAAGGAAGCTGCGGAAGAAGAAGCCGGCACGCCTCCACCAGCACACACCCGTCGCTGAACCCTCTCGTCTCATTCAGGAGCACTGAAGATGCGCTGGACTTCTTGCCGCGTCGTGGCGTTTGATACCGAGACGACCGGGCTCCGCCCGTTTGAGGGCGATCGGATCATCGAGTTCGGTGCGGTCGAGATCCTCGTCAATGACCAGATGCAGGTGACCGGGACGAAGAAGCACCAGTTCATGATCAACCCGGAGATGCCCATCCCCCGCGAAGCCAGCCGGGTCAGCGGCATCACCGATGACATGGTGGTAGACGCGCCGATCTTCAGCAGGCTTGCGCCGCAGATCCGGGACGTGCTGACGGATGGGATCCTGGTCGCCCATAATTTTGGCTTTGACCTTGCCTTTTTGCGGTCTGAGTTTCGGCGCTGTGGCATGTTCTGGCCGAAGACCCGGGCCGAGGTGGACACCCTCCCGCTGTCCCAGCGGAAGATGCCGGAGTTGAGCTCGCACAAGCTTGCAAAGGTCGCCCATGAACTGAGCGTCTCCCTCGACAATGCGCACCGCGCATCCGATGATGCGGAGGCGTGCGGTCGGGTCTTTGTCGAGCTGGCGCGGCGCTTCGGGGCCCCGCCTGAGCTGGAGGGGATGGTCGACTGGGCGGTCGCGGTCGGCCTGCCGCCGGAGACCGGGCACCTGGAGGTCGGCGAAGAAGGCGTCGCCCGGTTCATGTTTGGACCGCACAAGGGCGCCACCGTCGAGCAACACCCCGACTATCTGCAGTGGATGCTGATCGCGCTGCAGCGCCGGGACGGCGAGTGGCGGCACCAGTTCCCAGACTCGGTCCGTCAGTGGGCTGCCCGATGGCTGCGTGCACGGACCGCCGGACGGGGACGGGGCTCCCAACGCAGCCAGGGACCCAGCGACTGGACCATCGACCCGCCGACCTGGTCCTGAGGTGCGCCCGGAGATGCAGATGACTGCCCTGCTGGCCGTTGTGATGAGCGGGTGTGCGCTCTTCAGGCCCCCCTCCGACCAGATCATCTACCAGCTGGAAAGAGAATTGCTTGCCTTGAAGCTGGATAAAAAGAATCTAGAAGAGCAGCTGCTTGACTGTGATGAGGCCGGCGCGCAGCGAGGGCTTGAGGTCTATCGGCAGCTGATTCAGGTATTCGCAGACAGCGAAGTCACGGTCGAACGACGCGGAAGCGAGGTGAAGGTCAGTGTTCCCAGCGCGGTGGTCTTCAGCGCCGACCAGATCAGCGTCCGCCAGGAAGCGGCGATGGTCTTCGACCTGTTGGCGGTTGCGCTGAACCTCCACACCGACACCCAGGTGCTTGTGGTCGGACACACCGATGATCGCCGCCCGCCGAAAGGGTATCCGGACAATCAGACGTTCTCTGCCGCCCAGGCCACCACCTTCGCAACGGTTCTCATCGAGCGGCATGCGGTGGCTGCATCAAGGCTGACCGCGGCGGGTCGGGGAGAGGCCGACCCGATCGCGGATAACTCGACGCCAGAAGGACAGAACCAGAACCGACGAATCAGTCTGTACATTGGACCGGACGTCGGCGGTTGGTAATTGGATACGGGTACAGTTGCGAATCTGTAGAAACGTGATGGGACCTGAAGGAGCCGACCAGACCCCACGATGCCGACGTATAGAATACCCGTCTGACGGGCATCAGACGGGTGGCGGATTCGGAGATGACGTACAAGACGTCAATCCGAGGCTCATTCCGGGTTCAGGGACTCTTTGAGCGCCTTGCCTGCACGGAAGACCGGGATCTTTCGAGCAGGGACGTCGATCTCCTGGCCGTTGCGGGGGTTGTAGCCCTTGAACTGGCGACGCTGAGAGATGGTGAAGGTGCCGAAGTCCGAGATGGTGACCTTCTCGCCAGAGATGAGCGCGCCAGCGATGGCGTTGGTCACGATCTGGATGTAGCGGGCGGCGTGGACCTTCGGGATGTTCGCTTCTGATGCAAGCGCTTCAGTGAGATCTGCTTTGTTCATGATTGCTCCGATTGAACGACTGTTCCTGAGTTGGCAGCTGCGCAGGGTTCCAGATGGGGTCGATTCCTGAGAAGCTGTGTTCGTAACTCTGCTCATCTCAACCTGGATTGGTTTTGTGATGAGTTTGCACAGGGTTCCGACGTTTTATATTTAGCGGCGGTCTGGGGGGGACGTCAAGAGCAAAAGTTCCGCATATCCCAGATGTGAGGTAAGTAATTTATTGGCCTACAAAAACGTAGTTAAGGCCTGTGGACAAGCCCGCCCAATCATAAAATACGATGACGACGACATTGTCAGGTATAAACCCTTCGGATGGGCTTCATCTATGGGCAGACTGTATACAAAATATGTGACGTTTTCTTCTATACTCTATGACGGGCTTTGAACGCCGTTGTTTGAGGGATTGTGTCCCTCTTCAGGTGGTTTCGCGGGTTTGTATGGGTCGCGGTGTTGAGTGGTCATCGCACAGGGTGCCACAACGCGTGTGCGAGAGGGTACACTTCCGCAGACAGGAGGTGGGGTTGCCGCTGGCATACAATGAGATCCTCAAGCAAGCGCTCGGTGAGTTGGGTCGTTTGGCGCAATCTCGGCGTCTGCGGCAGGGCTCCCCTGAGGCGCACGCGCGCGCCTTCGTTCAGGCGATGCGCCGCGCCATCGATGTCGGCGATGCGGTCATCCTTGAGGTCGCGCATGAGGCGATCAGCACGCCGGGAGGGGCTCGGCTGACCGATCAGGAGCCCGCCAACCTGCTGCTCTGCCATGCTCTGTTCGCCGCTGGTCTTCGTGGTCTCCGTGTCGAGGTCGATGTCAGCGAGGCCGAGCTGATTCGCCTGGTCGAGCTTCTGGGGCGGGACTGGCTCAATCCCGGTCATGGCACAGAAAATCTGGTGACAGCCGCGGTAAACAGCCAGCTCAGCGCGGCGTCGCTGGACATCCTGCCGAAGCCCACGGTCGAAGGCTCCTCGATTCTGGTGGGCTCTGCCTCCTTAATCGGCGAGCTGGTGGAGCGGGTTCCGGAGCCGGATCCCGACGCTGCGCTGGCCATCGGCCAGGGGCTGCAAGCGCTGAAGGCTGTGGCGGGTCGGGCGACTTCCTGGCGCCCGTCGCAGGAAGAGAGCGCCAGCGCTGCCGCGCACCCTCGCGAGTTTGAGCGTCTGCATCGGCAGCTGGAGTCGATCCGCGGCGGCTTTGACGTGATGGAAGATACGGTCAACGGGGTGCTGTTCGAGGCGCTCCGGCTGTCGACCTTTGACGGTGAGGTTGACGCTCTGATCGAGCACACCATCCGCCATGTCCGTCACGAGCTGGCGATGGGTCGGCCGTCGGGTGTGGGACTTCTCCGTCGACCGTTGCTCTTATTAGACAACACACTGTTTCCAGATTGGCCCTATGTTGCGACCTTGCAGCAAGCACTCCGGCGCCTGGCTGGCGAAGCGCTGTGGTCGTCCATCCTGAGCGGTCTCCGGGGCACGGCGGACATGGAGGCGTGGCGGGGGGCGTTGTTTACCGTGGCCAGCGCCATCGCCTCAGAAGACGCCGGCGTCGTCGCCGAGCGAGCCGGTGCGCTCCCCGATCGGGCCCTCTTGCAGGCGGTCGCGGATGGGCTGGTGGTGAGCCTGCGCCGGGCCAACCGTCCGCTGCGAACGCTGCTTCTGACCGCCTCTGATGTCGGGATGCGCATCGCTCTTCTCGCCATGTCTCGCAGCGATGATGCGACCGTGGTGGAGAACATCCTGTCCCGGTTCAGCAGCGACGATCCCCGGGTTCGAGAGGCGGTGCTGGTGGCGCTTCGGCGGCAGCAGTCGCCCCGGATCAAGGAGACGGCGCGGAACGCGCTGGGCGACCCCACTGAGGCGGTTCGTCTGGAGGCGCTCCGCTACCTGACGGTGTACCGGGACGCAGAGGGGGCGGCCATCGTGGCGTTGCGGCTGTCTTCGCTGACGCTCCGAGAGGTGTCCCAGCGAGAGCTGAACGCCCTGGCGCGGGCGCTGGTGCACATCCGCCCGGTGGAGGGGCTGACGACGCTCAAGACGTTGGCGATGCAGCCGGAGATCGCGAGCCGCCCTGAGCTTGCTGAGGCTGTGCTGACCGGGCTGTTTGCTTCGGGCAGCCTGGGGGCATCGGTTCTCGATGAGGTCGGCCTGGCCCAGCCTGTGCTTCGCTCACGCATCCGCGCCATGATGGGAGGGTCGCGATGAAGCGCACCGTCGCTGCGGTCTGTCGGATGGTGCAGCAGCTGGCCATGGCGTACCGTGGGCCGCCGAAGGCGCCGCAGACGCGCTACCACCTTCAGCGCGCCGCGGGGGTCCTCCAGTCGCTGCCGCTCTCGAAGCCGCTGTCGATCCAGATGATGGATGACCGGCTGATCATCGATGATGCAGCGGTGCGCCCGACGGCGGCCATTCTGCCCATCCTCCGCGATCTGTTTCAGTGGATGCAGGAGCAGGGCAGCCAGGGCGTTGTCTTCTCTGAAGTCCTTGATGCGGCACAGCTGGCAGGGATGTTCCGGACGCCGGAGCTGCTGCCTCCAGGCGTGCGCTGGATCCGCTCCGCGGAGCAGGAGGCGGCCCTCGCGCTGGAAGGGGAGGCGATGGCCAGCAACCTTGAGGCCATTCGGGCGACCCACCGCCTGCACGCGGGCAGCTTCGACACCGCGTGCATTGACCTGCTGCGCGCCGCCGCGGTGCGGCTGGCCCGGCTGGTGGTCAACAACCCGCCGCGCGCGCTGGCGCTGACCACGGTACACGCGGTGGCGCCGTATGCGTTCAGCCATCCGGTGCGGCGGACCCTGTTCGCCTTCGCCATCGGGCGGCGGTTGGGGATGGCCAGCGACGCCCTCGTTGAGCTGGGGATGTGTGGGCTGTCTGCAGACCTGGGGCTGTATCAGCTCCCCGAGTCGCTGTTGCACAAGAAGGAGATGCTCTCGGTCTCTGACCACCGGACCCTGCACCACCATCCGCTCCAGACCGTCCAGATCCTGATGGCGGCGCCGGCTCTGTCGCCGACGGTGCGGCGGATGTTGCTGGTCGCCTATGAGCTGCGGTTGGGGTTCGATCGCGGCGGCTATCCCGTGCCGCTGGTCTGGCCGGAGCTGCATCCGTTCAGCCGGCTGCTCGCCGTCTGTGACGCATATGACGCGTTGGTCTCTGATCGGCCCTGGCGCGAGCGGCTGTCGACCCGCGAAGCCCTGACCTGGCTGCGCACCCAGCGCAACCGTCGCTACGATCCACTCATGGTGGAAGAAATGGAGCATCTGTTGAAATCACACCTCCCCGAGACGTTGACGTGAGCGCCCACACCCCGGCTCGGCCAGCCGCGACGGTCGTGGTCCTTCGGGACAGCCCGAAGGGCCCGGAGCTGCTCATGCTTCGCCGATCCCGCAAGTCTACGTTCTTCCCCCATGCCTGGGTCTTTCCAGGCGGGCGGGTGGATGCCGCAGATGAAGCCGTCCGTGTCCGCGGCGCCGTCGATGACCTCCCCGAAGCGCGGACGCCCTTCGCGGTCGCTGCGGTTCGAGAGTGCTTCGAAGAAGCCGGCGTCTGGTTGGGCGATGGCAGCCCCGGCGCAGACCTGCGCGATGCCCTCAATGCGCGCAACGCGACGCTGCGGGATGCGCCTGAGCTGGTCGCCGACCTGGATCGGTTGGAGCAGTGGTCGTGGTGGATTACGCCAGAGGTCGAGCCCAAGCGGTACGACACCTTGTTCTTTATCACCGCCCTCCGCCCCGATGAGTTGGAAGTGTCCGTCTCACATGACGCCGTAGAGACGGTCGACAGCGCGTGGTTGCGGCCTGAAGATGCCTTGAACGCATCGGACTTCTTTCTGGCGCCGCCCACGTATCTGACCCTCAAGGAGCTGCTGCCGTTTCAGACCGCCGCCGCGGCGGTTGCCGCCGCCCGGGCTCGACCGGTCCGTCCGATCATGCCGGTGCATCATCAAGATGAAGCGGGCCGCTTGATCATCGCCCTTCCCGGTGATCCGCTCCACAGCGTCCCGGAGCCGGCGACGCTCACCACCCGCGTCGTGCTCCGCGATGGCCGATGGGAGATCGGCTGAGCCGCGTCAGGAGATCGTCGTCGGTGCGGCGCCCGGGCGCGGTTGGAGCGCCTGCTTCTGGTCGGGGTTGAGCATCAGGGCGACCCCCACGCCTGAAGGGAGCTGGACCTTGATCTCTGCATCGCAGAGGACCGGGGCGCCCCCCGGCGGAATCAGCGAGACCGTCAGCCGCGCACCGTCCTCACCCAGATCGCGGAGAGGGACTTCCAGGGCGGCGCTCTTGATGTGGCGTTCATAATCCCGGGCGTAGACGCTTTGGTCGCGGTAGCGCACCCGCACCCGCGGCGGCGTGATGTGAGGGACCCGCTGCACTTCGGGATCGGCCCGGCGAGTGTCCCGCGCCTGCTGGGCGATCGCCCAGGAAGGCAAAGAGCGCGCGTTTGATGTGGCTTCTGCCCGGCGGCGCTTGCGGGCCATCGTCGCCCGGAGGGCGTCGCGAAGCGCCCGGCGCCCGGTCCGCCGCCCTTGTGATGAGCCGATCTGGGGTTCGACCATCTGGGGTTCGGCGACCTTCTTGCCGGTGCGTTGCCAGCGACGCTGGTTCAGCTGCCCCAGGGCCGTTCGCCCGGTGCTGTCGCTGTCGTAGATCGGATCGGTCTGGGTCCAGCTGCTGACCACAGAGTCCACGCTGGTCTCATAGCGGCGGGTCGCCAGGCTGGCGTCCCGGCTCTGCAACCACTCGTCGATGCGTTCCCGCTCATGGAGCGGCACATCCAGCAGGCGCGCCTTCACCCGATATGTCCCCGCAGGCTGCTTGAGCTGAACGTTGATGACCTTCAGCCGTCCGGTGAGCAGTTCATCCGAGTCCCGGTGGGTGTGGATCATCTGCCATTCCAACACCGCCCCGGATTCCAGCGGAGATTCCATCTCCAACGTGGCGACGTCTGCCCGCATCTGCTGAACCGTGCCATAGCACATCCCCGCAGAGGTCGTCAGGGCGATCACTGCCAGTTCGGGTGAGGGGGTGGTTGTGGGTTCGTTCAAGGGGGGAAGTCGTGTATTCGAAGCCGCCCCATTTTCCTAACACGTCCCCCCACTGGTGCTCGACCCCAGACGGAGATACCAGTCCCAAATGGTAGGCGTTGCCAGGCCGGTGCCGGCCCCGGCCTTCAAAGCCGGTGGAGCGTATTGAAAAGTGCTGCTCGGTGGGTTCGACTCCCATCGTCTACCGCCAAATCTTCTATTGTTGCGGTGATTGCTGGTAGGCTGGGGTGTGTAGCGCCCTCCACTACACACATACTACACAAACCCTGCACCTGCTTCTGGCGCGTCATCATGACCCTTGTCCTCTATATAGAGCCGGGGTGACATCCCGTGCGGCGCCCTGTGCGGTGTTCTGGGACGCGGCCTGTTCGGATTGGAGATCGGGCCGGAGCGGCTGGACCTTCTTGTCTGGCTGGGTGTAGCCCTCTTCGTCAGGGAGCCGGACGGCGGGGATGGTGGCGACGGCCTTGACGAGCTGGGGCCAGAGCCGGATCCGCTCCCGGTAGTTCCGCTCGCCGGTGCCCTGGTTGGCGTGGCCGGTGAACATGTCGATGACCCGCTGGGCGACGCCGACGACGGCCCACTCGGTCTCGATGGTGTGCCGCGCACCGTGGATGGGGTGGCCCTTGTAGCGAAGGGGCGGCACGCCCGCGCGCTTCCAGGCGCGGTTGAAGTTGCGCTGAGCGTGGCCGCGCTTCGGCGGGTACTCGGCGGGCGGCGCCTTGATGATTCGGCCCTCCCGAACCCCCCATGCCGCCAGGCGCGCCCGGAGGTCGGGGTGAAGCGGCAGCACCCGGCCCCCGTAGCCGCCCTTGGTGATCTCGGCGCGGACGTTGATACGGTCCTGCTCAAAGTCGATGGCCGACCACTCGATCGAGAGCGCCGCGGTCTTCCGCATGGCGGTGTAGTAGACCAGCAGCCCGAGCTTTTCGGTCCACAGCGGATCGTAGTCCCCAGATCGCGATCTGGGCTTTCGGTGCATGTAGCGCCGGGTGTGCGCCGACAGCTCCGCGAGCATTGCAGACCAGTCGGCGTACGTGGCAGCGACCGGGTCTGGCTTCGGGGGCTTGGGGAGGTCCTTCTTGCGGCGAGGGCGGGGGATGTCCGGCCACCGATCGCTCTCCTCCGCCCAGATCCACATCCGCTCGACGATCTCAACATAGTCGGCGCGGACGTGCGGTTTGCACCTGGTGTGGTTGGGCAACCAGATCCAGTAGTCCTCAAGGAGCGCCAGAGACAGCATGGTGACCGGGGGCGCGGCGCCGTCGTGGTAGACGTGCCAGTCGTCGGCCCGGGTGTCGAGGAAGTCGTTGAACTTCTCCAGATGAATGGTGGCGAGCCGTTGTGTTGTGGGCGCCATGTCCGCGACCTTGATCGCGGTGTAACGCTCTACGACTCTCCAGAGGTCGGTCGGCCCAGGATCTTCAGGTTGGGGCGCCGCCGGGTCCCAGTCGATCCCTTGGCTGAGGAGGTACGTGATCTTGCTGGCGAGCTGCTTGGCCGCCCGGAGGTTGGGGCAGCGCCGGAGCCGTTGCTTTCCGGCGAGCGTTCTCCACCGAACGCTGGGTTTTCCCTGGTGCATGCACGCCTTCGCCTTAGCCATTTCGTCCTCTCGTTGAGCCAGGTCAACAGTTTACTCTCCACCCACCGGTACTCGGCCCGTCTCGCGTGGAGCTTGGAGATGTCTTCTCGCGGCGGCCGGGGGCCATCTTCAGCCTCGCACTCCGCGGCGAGCTGTAGCAGGTGATCGTAGCTCATGCCCAGCGCTTCAGCGGCTTCCTGCGAGGTCAACAGCTTCTTTGCGGCCACCGCTCAGCCCTCCCATTCAATCAGCGGCGTGTCCGCCGACAGGTACAGCGGATGCCTCGGATGGCCGTCTTGGGTCAGGCCGAAGCACTTGAGTCGCATCCCGTGGTCGCGGAGGTCCTCGATCATGACGTCCGCGGCGTGCTTCAAGACCCGTTTGTCTTCCTTCCGTCC
>JBCBLB010000950.1:0-2562 GCA_038520555.1 Myxococcota bacterium
ATATCTGTGTTTCCAGGTTCTAAATTTGAGGAAGGATCATCAGGGTGATTATCTCTCAGGGTATCGTGATCGAGAAGCCGATCGCCGACGCATGGCGGCTATCGGCATATGATTTCGATCGGATCGGGGTATGGTCGAGCCGTCTGAGCCAGCCTATCCCGGGTCACCTGTTGGATTTCAACGGGGCTGTAATCGTTGAAAATGGCCTGTAATCGGGCAACCGGTATACTGGATTGTTGTCACCTCTCAACGGAGACTCCCATGCACAGTCACACGCCTGGTCGCCAACTTCCCCTTCCCCCCATGCTCACGGAAGACGACATCGATCGGTGGCTGCAGCAGGGCAAGTGATCGCCTGAGTTTGGGGAGGGGTGCCTCTCTCCCTACAGCGCCCCAGGATCAAAGTCTGCATCCGTCAGTCCCGGGTTCACGACCAGATCCTGAAACACATAGTCCTCGACCTGTCGTATCGCGCCGTCTTCGTTCTTCCATGCGCTGAAGCGGGTCGGCAGCCGGCTGTCGAGGCCCACACAGACCCGCACCTGCGGCGCATACAGCGCAGGTTCCCGCTCATAGGGCAGCGTCACCCGGTAGCAGCGTGAGTCCGTCCCCCCCGCGCGCTGCGTTCC
The DNA here is from genome assembly GCA_038520555.1 of Myxococcota bacterium. Lineage (GTDB taxonomy): Bacteria > Myxococcota_A > UBA796 > UBA796 > UBA796 > JBCBLB01. Next base: position 630 of record JBCBLB010000950.1, read on the forward strand.
TTCATCGGTGTATTCGGCCACCAGCTCGGGCCGCTGCGCGAGCAGCGCCGTCACCCCCAGGACCTTGTCCACGATGCGGCTCAGCGAGATCATCCAGACAGGATGCCGAGAATCCCGCATCGCGATCATGCCCGTCGGGCTCAGGTTGAGCAGCGGAAGGTACGAAGACGGCCGCACCCGAAGCTGGCCGCCGTTCCACCCCTTCTGATACAGCAGCTTGCGCCCGGGGTACACCGCGTCCACCCACTGCAGCCAGAGCGCCTCAGGCCGGCGATAGCGGACCGCGATGGTCTGCGGAGGCAGCTGACGCCCGCCCACCCACTCGCTGCGCTCAACAGTATAGGTCGCGTCCTGCAATGACGCGTTCGCGGCCGAGACTTCGGTCAGCAGTGTGGAGATGGTCTCCGGCGGCGCCGCCGTAGCGGTCAACAGAATCAGCCACAACACATCGCCATCGTGTCAGAGCCATACGGCGACGTCAAACCTTCAGAGGCGTTCATCCATCGAGACCGTGTTGGTGGGCGGGACGGTCTCGCGGGGGGCCACCTGACCGACGGCCACATCGTCATGCGGCCCGGTTGTTCTCAGCGATGGCCTCCTGGTCGACGCCCCAGGAGGCCATCGCCTGGATTTGACGCGGCTCAATGGGGCGTGAGGATCGTCTCTATCAACGACCAGATCTCGTCTTCTCCCAGCGCCGCCTCCATCTGCGCGCCGATGCGGTACTGGATCTCGGTCACCATCTCCTCAATCGCAAACAACAAGGTGAGGATCCAAACGCGCCCATCGGTCCACCATACAGACATCCCGGTGTATTTCCCGATGTGGGACTCCGAATACTCCAGATGGCGCCCCACACGATCCATCGCGAGCCGATGAGCCGCATGGTCAAAATCGAGGGATTCAGGGTGGGTCAGCACGGTAAAATCCCCCCAGGGGGTGACCACATCATGATGGATCCCCATCCCACCCACCCCTGGGGGATGAATCACAATTGTGCGCTCCAACGGCGTCGCGGCCCAGCCATCGGGAACACGAATTGAATGCAACGTTCCTGGAATATTCATTGAACCGATCCGTCTGTTCGAAGCGATATGTTCAGCGTTCGTGAGTGTAGGCTGTGGTGTAATATTGGGCGATGCGATGCGTTCGTGCACGCATTTTGTTGTCATGCGCGGAAGACTCCGCTCACCACCCCTCAGGCAGGGTGAGGGGCATCTTCGCCCGCCACCCCGGCGCGAGCCGATCGAGACGCGCGCTGGCGCGCTGGAACCCGTCCAGATCCTGGTCGGCGATCAGGTCCTCCAGCACTTCTTTCTCGGTATCCAGGTCAACAAACAGCCGATCGAGATAGTCGTCCATCGACGGTGCGACGACTGTCCACCCGCCTCGCCCCATTCCGTCCGGTTCTCCATCTTTCCAGATGGGGTATGGCTTCACATAGGCCACGATCGGGGCGCAGTCGGCCATAGAGAGATCCACACATACCACCGATCCGATCCCATCCCGAGCGAACGGCAGCAGCGTCTGCGGGGTCTCCCAGAAGCGCATCATCCACCGGTGATGATCCAGGATGTCCGTCACGGTGGACAGCTCGCTGAACACCATCGGCCCATACTCTTCGAAGTCCGGGATCGGGATCGCGTACTCCAGGCCCCCCCCATGGGTCGCGTTCAAGAAGTCGATGACCGCATCGGGGAGGGGCACACCCACCGCTGTAGTGAGGGCCGCGAGCGCTGCGGAGCCTGGTGGCGGCTTGGGGTGGAAGACCCACTTTCCCCGATACTGTCGGTGGTCCATTGATCCCTCTGGTACAAAGCAGAGAACAACCGCATGAGAGGACTGGTCTCATGCGGTCGATGTCTCCGTACAGGTCCTGGGACGATAAGCCGCGTGGTGTTCCGAGAAGGGCTACAGGGTGGCGTGGTGGGAC
>JBCBLB010000722.1:0-4750 GCA_038520555.1 Myxococcota bacterium
AGTTGGAGAAGGAGACCGGATCTCTGGAGCCGCGCACCGCCAACAACGGTCGTCCGAAGAAGCTCTCTGATATCAGAGAGCTTCTTCGGACGACCGTTGTTGGCGGTGCGCGGCTCCAGAGATCCGGTCTCCTTCTCCAACTTCACCCACGACCACACCGTGTTCCGGTTCACATCAAAACGCTCCGCAAGTTCGTCATAGGTTCCCTCACCATCGTGGTAGGCTGTCACAACACGTTGACGCAGATCCTTCGACAGAGCCATCGATGCACCTCCTGTCGAATACTATCCTAGATATTTTCACCCGGCGCAAATAGATCGGACGGCGGACGCCACCATCCACCAAATGGTACACCCACCACCCCTCCAAAGTGGGCGTAACGCTGACCAGATAGGTGTGGTGCGTGCCTGACGCCAGGCTCTCCAGGGTGACCATGGCGCGACCCGCGAGGACGTACTGTCGCATGGTCTCCGTCCCTTCGAGGGGGTGACGGTGGTTGATGTTCGTGGGTGGCAGCTTGACAGACATCGTTCTCTCCTTCCGACGTTGATAATATATGCAGATACGGAGACAGTGTCGAGGGTTTTAAATACCAAAAAACGTCCGTTTAATGGTGGCCTGAGTTGATTGATTACTATATATTGTATGTGTCGAAAGGAGAAACCGACAATGAGTGAGTTCAAAGGCCGCACCAAGTTCTTCCTGTCTCAGCGCCGCCGGGTCCTCGACCTGCGGGAGGAGCTGAACGGGACCCGTAAATTCATCCTCTCCAGTACCATTACCGGCTTCATTGTCGGTGACGATGGCCGGTCGCTGCCGGTCTGGGACTACTCCCTGATGGATGATCAGGATCGCCATCTGCTGGCCCTGCTCTCTCAGGTGGAGCGGGACCTGATCCGGCTGGAGCGCATCATCGCACGCTCTCGCCGATATGAGCCGCTGGGAGAGCCTCAGCTTGCCCGGCTTGCCTACGCGGAGGAGATGCTTGAATACATCGACAACAAGGCGACGGGGAGGCTCTGAGGGGCCCGCCCCCGGGGCGGGAGGGGGCTCCCCTCCTCTCGCCCTGCTGGAACCCCAGGCAGGATCGGCGGGCTCGCCTGAGAGCTGCCTGGGGTGCCAGAAGGGCCTGATAGCAGATGTTCGAGGCGTCGGAGGGCCAGTCAACCGCGGAATGCGCTTATGCGCAGGCCGGGGTCTGCGGCTGCAAGGAGGTCCTTAGACCGACTGAAGGCGCTTGACGGGACCGGAGCGCCGGATATGCGCCGCGCCACCCGGATCGGGGAGTCTCCTTTCGACTTCTTCTCCCCGATCCGAGGTGGCGGCGGCCCCTTCTTTGGAGATGAGCGATCGACCGCCATCGAGCCATCTTCATTCGCTGGCCAGCCGGTCGGTGAACTCGCTTGCGAGAAATGTAACGATGTAAATAACATTACACCTTAACTCACGTGATCATCTTTCCTGCCCGTATGATGGGATCACAATGCTTTCATGGGGTTTCATTCGATGATTGCAGACTGTAATCGTTTGTAATCTGCCGTTATGGACCGTTATAAATTGGAATGACCTGTCGTGGTGACGAATCCCCTATTGTAAGATTTTGACCGTGCGCTTGCACTGATCTCGACCTAAGATGCAGCCACACCCCGATCTCCCCTGAACACATGGCCTTTTACACGAATACTATTGCGTGGCGCGACGCTGTCCTCGCCACGCTCCGCGACCATCATGACCGTTGGACAACACAGGTTTCTAAGCGCTTTCCCCCCGAGTTTCACGAAGACCTGCTGAACAGCGCGTTCGATGATGTCTGCCGAATGCCCGCATCGGCATGGTGCGATGGTGACGATCTGATTAAGCTGTTTGAAGCTGCGCTTCATGAGCGAATCAAGGAGGCGCGTCGCTTCCGGGAAAATGAGCGGTTTCAGCTGTCGGACCAGATGGAATCGCGGGAAGAATCTCCGGACGCTCAGATCGCCCTGGAGTGGTTTCTCGCAAAGGTCAGCGAGGAAGCAGAGATCGCGGGTGTGAAGGACGCCAACACCCTACTGCGCGCGGCCATATGGGGAGCCAAGACAAAAGATATCGCCAAAAACAGCGGTGTCTCAGTCCAGACGGTCCATCGACGCAAGAAAGCGTTGGAGAGGTACATCCAACACAATCTCCAGGACATAGATCGCGGCATCCCACCCAGGATCAATTTCAGCGCCGCGCTGCTCCCGCCAGTCCGCTATGGTCGTCGTGGCGAAAATTTCATGAGTTCCCACAGAGGACATCTGCTCCAGCTCCGTCTTGAGCAGCGATCCGGTGTGGTCTGGGCGCACGCATACTGCGAGCCTGCCCGGCACATCGCTGTACTCGCATTCTCAGCAGAGCAGATGCGGGTCGCGGGGACGTTTGTCCAGGGCGCCGATGAGCCACCTGTAGAACACCAGGTCAAGCTGCCCCCAGACACCGACCGCGTGATCGCCGTGGCGGTGTCTTCGCTCTGGTTCCCGGAGGTCTATCGAGATCGCCACGATCGGGACGCGATCTTCTGGATCCTTGCGGCTGACACCATCTACCATGCCATTCAGGCCGGCGATACCGTCGAGATGATCGAAGCGAGAATGGAGGGGCGGTGGGAGCTGGCGGAGGCGGCGGCGCACCGAGTCCGGCCGGACATGATCCGACGAGGGGAGAAGATCCCGAAGCCGTTCCCTGAACTGCGTCAGCCTCTAAAAGAGGCCCAAAAGCATGGGCGAGCACAGCAATTTGCTCAAGCAGCAACCGTCTACCGGGAAGCATGGAATAAGGCACAGAAGCGTGAAGATATTGGGGGCTCCGTTCGCGCCGGGATGGGCTTGTTCATTGCCTTGAACTACTTGGGTTTCCTGGAGGCGGCAGAAAGGGTCCTGATTCAGCTCCTTCGCAGCGTGCCGTTGGATGCCCGATGGGCCTCCTGGGTAGCAAGAGAGATGGCCGATCACTACCTCAACTACGGCAATACCGAAGACGCTCGACGCTGGTTGTCGCAAACTTCAGCAGTCGACTACCCGCCTGATGCTCCTCAATACCATCAGAGGTACGCACGTTTGCTTCTGGCTGAGGATCGGCTTGATGAGGCCCTGAACTACATCGAGGCTCACCTTGAGGCGCTCCAAGGTCTTCGCAGCGGCCAACAGCGACTGCTTCAGGCAGAGCGCTTCCTTACAGAGCGCCGAGTGTTCACAGCCGATGACGACCCTTGGCGAATTCAGGACGACTACACAGAACTGCGGCGGCTGTTTGAGCAGGTGTCACCCGCTCACCGCGGGGCAAGATGGCTGCTCACCATGGCAACAGCTGGTCCCCTGATGGGTCACTCCGGCCTGCACGTACGCCTCTTGGAAGGCGCACACAATCAACTACGCCCCCATGACGGAAACCTCCTCGGAGCATGGGAGCAGCGCGATCTCATCCTGACCGCAGAGCGACTTGGTGAGCCTGAAGCAGGGCGAAAACTGTTGCGGCTGGCGTTCTTGCACACCGCGGTTGCATGTGGGGACCGTCCTTTGCTCGCGGTAGCTCGAGGCGCGGAGCGCCTCTTGTGGCTGTCTCCTCAAGCTCTATGGCTCGAAGAGCGTCCGTTGGATGGGGTGACCCTCATTCAACAACTGATCCAAGCCGCTTCTCAAGAGCTTCGGCGCGACCAGTGTGGCGAGGCGTGCGCACGCCTGGGGGCTTTGCTTTTCCCAGAGCCACTCTCTGGAGAGGTCCTCGTCGCCTCTGATGGCCTGCTCACAGAAGCACCCCTCTACGCCGCCCATTATGCAGCCCACAGGGGTGTCCCGCTGCCCGCGTTCCGAGAGATTATCGGGCCCCGTCGATCCTTGGACGTGACACCGAAGCCTGGACCAATCACTTCACTGGCTGACCCGCACGGCGACTTGCCTGGAGCAGCAGCAGAGGTTTCCCCATGCATGGCGCAGACCCACCTGCGAGGCGCAGGGGCCACCCGCCAAGCGCTCTCAGCAGTTCATGGTGGCCTGTTGGTTTTAGGTGTTCATACCCGCTCCAGCACAGACGGCCGGTATCTCGATCTGGCAGACGGTCCGGTCTATCCTGAACAGCTCGCAGCGATGGATCTCGGTGGGGCAGTGGTTTACCTGTCCGGCTGCACGACTGCCGCCCAGGCCACCCTTCGAGGTGTCGAGCTCTCATTCGCATCTGCGCTGCTCCAGGCAAACGCCTCCGCCGTGGCCACTTACCGGTGGTCAGTCCGTGATGAAGTCGCGAAGCAGGCCGCGGAGGTCCTCTTGTCCACATGGCCCCACCCAAACCCAGCAGTCTGGGTCCGGGATGGTATACAATCCCTCATTAAAGCGGGTATCCCAGAACATGTCTGGGGCGCGTTGAACTTATATTGAGAGGTTTCTGATGAACATCGCCATCCCCGCCCCAAAGTTCGCAAATGGCACAAACAACGGCCAGTGGCCCGGTGATGACTTCGCCCCCATCATCACGCTCAACGTCTCTGGTGGACAGCTGAGCATTTTGGGTTCCCTAACCAACGTCAGAGCGTTCATCTATGGGGCGCCCACCGTACTGCAGGCAACCTGCCAGCTGTGGATTAACGCGGTCCCATCGACGTTGTACACGATCGATTCCCAGACTGGATCGATCAGTGGTCCGCCCACGCCCGTCAGCCCCGGCGACGATGTGACGATCCGCTTCGAAGCGAAGGCGACGATCCCGGTGCCCTACGACAACCAGGTCGTACAGCGTCAGG
>JBCBLB010000380.1:0-9482 GCA_038520555.1 Myxococcota bacterium
GTCCCACATCATCAGCTCGACCGCGACACACTCCTCAACCGGAAGCAGCGCCGCAGACGTGCTCAGCCAGCGATGCATCCAGAAGATGCCCACCCCATACGCCCCGTTGGAATTCAGATCGCAGTCCTCCGAACCCGCAGCGTCGCAGGCCACATGCACCGCTGAGGTCCGATGAGACGCCTCATGCATCAAAAACGAAGAGATCATCGCCGGTGAAAACGCCGCGTCCAGCGGCCCCACCTCGATCGCATGGTTCCGACCCATCCGCATCTGTGCGTTCAGCTCCGCTTCATAGAGGACCCGCCACGCCCGCCGGGTCAGGTAGGCGTACCACAACGCCCCAGCCGGATCGTCCTCATGCATCTGTCGCAGCCAGCTCAAGCCGAACAGATCGTTGGATAGCCACGCCGGGAGCGAAGGATCTGTCAGCGTCTCTCCGATGGTGCCGGTGTCCGCGCTGATCAGGGTGAACACGCCACCGATGACCCGCTCCGCGGTGTTCTCCGCCGCGCGGAATCGGCCAGGCTGCGCCTGGAAGGTGTCCCACCGCATCCCGATATCTTCCGCAAGGTGCGCCGCGCAGGCGTCCGTTATCGGGTAAAAGGTGTACTGCTCGCTGTAGGGCATCGGAATGTCCAGCCCCGGATCCATCCCACAGGCGTCCCGGGCGATCTCATAGTCAGTTGTCGGCGAACACCCGACGAGCAGTGCCCCCCAAAAACCCAGCAGCGCGTTCTTCACCGACGATGCCATCCCTCACACTATAGGCCGCCCTCAGTCAGGACGCAGCAACACCTTCAGGCTCCCCGGCTGGCCGGCAAGCTGAAGGGCGTCTACCCCATCGGCGAGGGCACACGCTGCAGTGATGAGCGGGGTCGGATCCACCAGCCCCGCCGCCAACAACCGAAGCGCCGGTTCGAACGGACCACATCGGGATCCGATGAGCTGAACCTCATCGAGGACCCATGGCGTCGGCGGCTGCGGGAGTGGATCATGAACCGTCGTCTTCAGCACGATGGTCCCCCCCGGACGGACCAGCCGCGTCGCCTGTGACAGCCCCGCCGGGCTCCCAGTCGTATCGACCACCACATCTACACCCTCGGGAGCATCCGCCGGATGCATCGTCTCGATGTGCGCGGGCACGAGCGACCGCTTGGTCGCGGTCCGGCTCAGTCCGATGACCTTCGCCCCCGTCAGCGCCAGCACCCGGGCGCACAGCTGGCCCAGCCGCCCCAGGCCCATCACGATGACCGTCGAGGACGGGCGGACATGGATCTGCGCGACGATCCGAACCGCTGCGGCGAGCGGCTCGACGAACACCGCCGCCTCATCCGCGACCCCGCTCGGGACCCGCTTGAGGTTGCGGACCGGCAACGAGAAGCGCTCCGAGAACGCACCATCCCGACCGTCGATCCCCAGGACCGTCCGGTGCGGGCAGTGGTTGCCGCGACCCGATCGGCAGGTCTCACAGACCCCGCAAGGACAGTTGATCTCACCGACCACCCGGGCGCCGACCCAGCCCGGGTCGGGCGCATCCTCCACGACGCCGACCCACTCATGCCCCAACACCCCGGTGAACCCCATGTAGCCCTTCGTCAGCTCCAGGTCGGTCGCACAGATCCCGCCCACCGACAGCCGGATCGTCGCCTCACCCGCCTTGGAGGGCGCAGGAAAGTCCTGGGTAAACCGCGGTCCAGACTGCTCAAGCACCAGCGCTCGCATCGTCGCCTCCCGTTCAGGCCGAAGATCTAACCGCTCAGCCGCGCCGACCGACCGCTCGGCCCAACATCGACGGAGCGCCCCCCCCAGAGGGCCATACCCAACTCATATGAACACGACGCTCCTGCTCATGACCGCTACCGCCGCGCTCGCAGCGGATCCCATCACCCCGGACGCAGAGGCGATGATGCGCTGGCACCTCTCGCTTTGGGAGGACGCCTCTCGGAGAGGCGCCGCCTTCACCCCGATGCGCTCGACGAACCCAGAGTGGGACTTCATGGCGCGGACCTTCGTGGTCCTCGGGCTGAGCAACGTCGCCCTCGCCCAACCCGACCGGGCGGTCGAGCTCCTCCCGGTCATCGATACCATCATCGAGGACACGATCCGATACGAGGCCTCGTTCGGGCAGGCGTCTTTCCTCCTCAGCTACGCCCAGGCCCGCCCCTGGAAGGATCCCAGCGAGAAGAGCCTGTTCATCGACGGCGAGATCGCGCTGATGATCGGCGCCCGCCGGATGGTCAAGGACGACGGGCGGTGGAATGATGCCCACCACCCCCGAATCGAATCGGCTGTGGGACAGATCGCGCGCAGCCCCTCGATGCTCGGCGAGAGCTATCCCGACGAGACCTGGTTGTTCTGCAACACCGTCGCCCTGGCAGCGGTGAGCGTCTACGATGCCCTGGAGGAAGGGTCCGATCACACCACGCTTGTGGATGCGTGGGTGGAGCGGATGAAGGCGGAGCAGCTCGACCCCGCGACCGGCCTGCTGGTCTCAAGCACAACCTGGGCAGGTGAACGGAAGGACGGTCCCGAAGGCAGCACCATCTGGCTGGCGTCCCATATGCTGCAGTTCATCGATCCGATCTTCGCCCAGGACCAGTACGATCGCGCCCGAGATGAGCTGGGGCGGACGCTGCTGGGGATGGGCTACGCCCTGGAGTGGCCGGTCGGCCAGGAGAACCATGTCGACGTAGACGCCGGAGAGATCGTCCCCATCCTCGGCGCGAGCACAGCCTCAAGCGGGCTGGCGATCGTGGCGGCGCGGTCCTTTGAGGATGACCGCTGGCACCGGGCGCTGATGCGCGCCCTGGAGCGAACGGCCGAACCAGAGCGGATCGATGGCCAGCTTCGATACCGCCGGAGCAACCCCGTCGGGGACGCGGTCATCTTTTACGGCATGGTCGAGGGGCCGATGCGACGCGCGACCGCCGACCTCAGATGAGGGTGTCGACGATGGCGGTGGCGGTCAAGGTCAACACCACAAGCAACGCGAGAAAACCGAACCCATAGACCGGGTGCTGTTCAAGCCTGGACATCAACATCTCTCGAAGTCGCCAAAAACGATGACTCATGCGCACGCTCGCCGATGTGTGGATGGACCTTCGACAACCGTACGACTCGGATTCATTTCACTGGACTTGAGGAGACTTACACCGAAACGCAGATTTTCTTACATGAAACAATAAAATAAACCTCAAAGCAAGACAATCAGCGCCTTCTCTTAAAAGGGTGGCCCCAGACCGATCCGGGAGACGAGAGCGCGGCGAAAGGGTTGGAATGTCGTTGCCTTCGAGCGTCACCGATCGCGGCGCGCGGCCCGACGGCGGTAGATGATGGCCAGCACCTGGGCGACCGCTTCATACAAATCCTCATGGATCATCTGACCTTCTCGACACTGCGCATAGAGGGCGCGCGCCAGCGGACGATTCTCAATGCGTGGGACATCATGCCGCCGGGCGACCTGCTGCATCTTCAAGGCCAGCTCGTCCAGGCCTCGGGCGAGCACGATCGGGGCCGGCGCCTCATCTTTTCGATACCGAAGCGCGATGGCATAGTGCGTCGGGTTGGTGATGATCACGTCCGCATCTGGCACCGCCTTCAGCGCCGCCGCGCGGCGTGAGATCTCAATCTGACGCTGACGTCGAGCGCTCTTCAGCTGCGGATCGCCTTCGCTTTGTTTCTGCTCATCCTTCAGGTCCTGCCGAGACATCTTCATTTGCTCGTACAGCTTCCAGGCCTGGTAGCTGTAATCGGCGATGGCGATGATGATGGCGATGGGCAGCGCCCGCAAGAGGACGAGCAGGGCGAAGCTGCTCATCTGCTCCAGCGCCTCAGCCGGATCGGCATAGGTCAGCGCCGGCAACAACCCCAGGTGCGGCTTCACCCCCCACCACACCGCCGCGCCGATGGCAAAGATCTTCACGATCCCCTTGGCCGCCTCAACGAACGGGGAAGACGAGAAGAACTTCTGCTGGGCGTTGGTGACCGGGTTGATCTTGTTCCAGTCGAGCTTGAGCGGCTCCTTGGGGATGATCAGCCGGCTCTGGGCGGCGCCGACCGCCAAAGACCCCAGGAACATGGCGAGCATCGGCGGACCGAGGATGATGGACAACGAATTCATCACGGAGCGGATGGTATGGGGGACGCCAGGCTCCTCCATCGCGGTGACCTGGCTGGTCCACTGCCACGACCACCGCGCGAGGCTCACCGATTCTTCGGCCATCTGCGGGCTGAACACGATGATGGCGCCAAACCCGACCAACAGCCCGACCGTGCCGTTGATCTCCTGTGATTTGGCGACCTTGCCCTGCTCTCGATACTCCTGTTTTCGTTTCTCACTTGGGTCTAAGTTTTTCTCTTCATCCGATTCGTCGGCCACCGCTCACCTCCCCTCACCCGCGACCGCGATCATCTCCCCGAGTCGGTCGATCAAAAGCTGGACATCGCGAATGTGCGCGTCGATCAGCTGCGGGAAAGAGAGAAACACCAGAAACAGCCCGGCGATCATCGTCAGCAGAAACCCGATGCTGAAGAACACGTTCATGCTCGGCGCCAGCCGCGCGAGAACAGCGATGAAGCACTGAATCAGGAAGACCATCGTCAGCACCGGCCCAGCGAGCTGGAGGCCCGCCTTCAGCGTCGGCGCCATCAGAGACGTAAACAACTCTGCGACGGCGTAGAGGTTGGTGACCGCCCCAGGCGGGACGTCGTGGAAGCTCTCGGAGAGGATGACCAGGACCAGAAGGTGGAGATCGAGGCCCAGAAACACCAGCGTCGCCATCATCCCCGCCATCGCCCCCACCGGACCCTGAGAGACCTCGAGCAGCGGGTTGAACTGCAACGCGACCGCCCGGCCGGTCTGGGCGCCGATGATCTCCATGCCGAAGCTCAATCCGCCGAAGACCAGGGTGAGGGCGCCGCCCATCAGCACCCCGAGCACGATCTCGCTGACCATCCCGGCGATGAGGACCGTGATCGTCGGCGGCGTCGGGTACGCCGGCACATGTGGGAACACGATCGAGGTCAGGATGATCGCGAACAGCATCCGGACCATCGTGGGGATCCCATTTGCGCCGACGCCAGGCATCACGCTCAACACGCCGGCCATCCGGGCGAACACCAGCCCGGCAGTCACCAGCGCGATCAGCAGCGCCTCATTCATCGATGTCGCGGATCGAGACGAAACAGCGGGTGCCGAAAGACACCGCCTGCTCAAGCATCCAACCGCCCAGGAAGACGATCACAAGGAAGACCGCCACGATCTTGGGGACGAAGACCAACGTCATCTCATTGACCTGGGTGACCGCCTGGAGCAAGCTGACCGTCGCCCCGACGACCAGCGCCGCCACCAGCATCGGCCCCCCGATCACCGCCGAGGCGATGAGGGCCTGCTGACCCCAGTATAGCGCGCTCTCCGGACTCATCCGATCCCCATAAAGCTGGCGGCCATCGAGCGGACCAGCAGGTTCCAGCCGTCCATCAAGACGAACAGCATCAGCTTGAACGGCAACGAGATGACCACCGGCGGCAAGACCATCATGCCCATCCCGAGCAGGACGTTGGCCACCACGATGTCGATGACCAGAAACGGGATGTAGATCTTGAAGGCGATGATGAACGCCGTGGTCAGCTCTGAGAGGATGAACGCGCTCACCACGGCTGGCGTGGGGATGGCGTCGAGGGAGTCCGGCCGGGGCATCCGCCCCATCTCCATCACCGCAGCCATGTCCGTCTGGCGGGTGTTGGCCAGCATAAACCCGCGCATCGGCTTCAGCCCGATCTCGATGGCTTGCGTGGTCTCCATCTCACCGGCCAGAAACGGATCGAGCGCCGTCTCCTGAACCTCGGTAAGGGTCGGCTGCATCACCAGCATCGACAAAAACAACGCCAACCCGATGAGGACCTGGTTGGGGGGAGACTGCTGCAGCCCAAGCGCCTGCCGAAGCAGAGAGAACACGATGATAAACCGGGTAAACGGCGTCATCACCAACAGGATCGCCGGCAGGAAGGTCAGCCCGGTGAGGATGACCAGCAGCCGGATGGTCGAGGCGACCGGGACCTGGCTGGCCTCATCGGCAGCCTGCGCCAGCGGACCCGCCAGATCAGCCTGCTGGGCGAGCGCCTCAGATGGACACACCATCAACAGCAGCCCGAAAACGACCCCGATGAGCAGCGTCAACGTGAGCCGCTGTGCTGGCCAAGCAACGCTTCGAAGTTGCGCGCCCATGTTTCCTTCCGGCTGCTTACGTCTTCACGTTCGTTTTCACGCTCACGCTCCGCCAACACCTGGGCCAGCAGCTGCTCACGCGCCACCAGTCGCTGCTGACGCATCGCGTCTTCCTGCTCCTGTTCATAAGCAGCTGCACCACGCTTCCGACGGCGAACCTTCGGTTGCGCAGCAGCCTCCTCCTCAACCACCGCGACCGATTCCGTCTTGGCGACCCCTGGTTCGTGGACCCCTGAAGCCCGAACATCCGAAGCCCGAACATCTGAAGCCTCGACCGCCTCCCCCGGGGTCGCGACCACGACCGGCGCAACAGCGACTGGCGCCGTCAGGTCCGCGACCAGACGCGGCGCACCGCCGCCGATGCCCACCAGCATCCGCCGCATCTGACCGTCTGCACCCAGGACTTCGATCACTGCGAGCGAGTTCTTGGCGCTCAATGCGGCACGGCTGAGGACCTTGATCCCGCTGTCCACCCCATCGGTCATCCGGCTTCGGTAGGCCACACCGCCGAGGCCGGCGAGGCCAAGAAGCGCCAGCGGCCACATCCACAGCGAGCCGAAGACACCCGCAGAGGCGGGCTCTGCGGTGGGCTCAGGATGAACCGGATCCTGAAGCAGCCGCTGCTCAACCGGATCGGCAGTCTGCGTGCGCGCACCGGCAGGCGAAGCGCTCAGCCCAGCAGTGGTGACCTCTTCAATCGCAGGCTCTGAAGAAACCGACTCTTCAACCCCGTCTTCGACCGGCGCAGCCTCCAGCTCTTCGGCGAGGGCAAGGGGGGCCGTCGCGAGCAGGGCGAGAAAAGCAAACATCAGATGGCCTCCTTACCGGTGACTTCCGTGATGCGGAGCGCTACACGCTCACCGACCATCACCAGCTCTCCCCGCGCCAACCGTTTGCCACCAACGACCAGATCCAGAGGGCGGTCGACCGGCTGGTCCAGCTCGATGACATCATCTTCGGTGAGCGCGGCCAGCTCGCGGAGCACCAGGCGAAGCCGCCCCAGCTCGACGACCACTTCGACCGGAATCTCACCGAGAAAGGCGGAGTCACTCATATCGCTTGCAGGTTTGCCCATCCCTTTCCTCCCGCTGCGTGCTGCGTTCTGCTGCTCTCCTCTCGGCCACTCCCCCGCGCACTTAAGAACGAATTCTGCCCACGATGCCTGACACCGGTGAACCCTTGACTTCAACGAATCCGGTTGTCACCATCCGCACTCCATCCCGCTCGGGTTCCGCTCAGGGGGCAAAGACGTCGCTCTCTCATCTATGCGGACAGAAATAGACCGTGTAAAAGTAGAGGATGGAGAATAGATGATCAGAGAGACAGGGATTGAGGGCGATGGGCAAACGAAAACTCCCCAAGTGGAAGAAGATCAAAAAAAACACTGAGATCGTGCGGACCTGGCGTGGTCAGGGCTGGATCGCTCAAGTCATTGAGAACGAAGATGGCGGCGGTTGGGCGGTCACCATGACCCGTGAGGGCGATGAAGAGCCGGTGTATGTCGCACCATGGACCATGGGACGAAACAAGGTCGATCCCAAGCCGCTCAACCTGCACGCGTTCAACACCTGGGTCAAATCCGCCAGTGAGTTTTTGATGCGGTCCAAGCATCAGATTCGGACCGCTGATCGGAAGATCGTCGACGTGGAGCTCGATGATGGGGACATGATCAAGGTCATCTTCGACATCGACCGCGGTGACTATCAGGCTCAGGGCGTGCTCAAGGCCATCGACGCCCTCGGTGAAGAGATCACCCGGCTCGACGTCGACGCCCGGTTCAACCTGACCGTTGACGCCGCCTATGACTGGGTCGCCTCCGATTATGCGCCGCCCGCGGCCATCGAAGACACCACCCTCAACCAGACCGTCGCAGACGATGACGTCTGGGATCCGGACGGCGACAACAGCCAGGATGGTGATGACGACTTCATCGATGAGGTCGTCTATGAAGAAGAATACGTCGATCCGTATGAAGAGCCGACCTTCGACTACGACGAGATGTAGGGGCGAATCAACGCCATAAACCTACTCATCTTCGAACCTACTCATCTTCGGGCAAACCGCCCCCATCTTCTTCCTCCAGGAAGACCGGCTGGTCTGCGATGATGGTCATCGCGAACAGTTCGGGGCCACCGCCGCCGCAGTTCAGGGTGACCACGTCGTTGTCGTCGGGGGTGATGCCGGTCGTCACGATCTGCGGCTCTCGAAAGATGCCTGCGGTCTGGGGCTGCTCGATCATCCATTCGTCCGCCAACGACATGCCCTCGATCTGGACTCCCTTGAACCAGTCCGCACAGGGCGCCTCGACATACATCGTGTAGCCCTCGGCGCAATCCGGGTCGGCGGCAACGATGGACGGATAAATCACCCGAAGGATGTCCCCGCTGAACTCGATGATCGTACCCGACGTGTCCCGGCTCAGCTTGCCGGTGGGATCCTCGACGCAGTTGTCCGCGCTCTCGCAGGTCAGCGTCTGGTAGAGCGCCTGACCGAAATACGGCAGCGGCTCACCGGGCCCGATGTCGGGAAACTCCGCGTCGAGGATCAGCGTTGATGTGGCGCACCCCTCTGGCTCGGTGTCGACCGGCTCTTGTTCCTCGTCACATCCGGTGAGCAGCGCGCCCACACACAGCCACATCCACATCCACGTCTGGTGCATCCTGGCCTCCTCCAGCGTTCATCTCGGTCAGGGTAGTATGCCCCACCACGCCAGCGGTGCGCCACCGACCTCAGGGGATGCGACGGCGACGGAGCTTCACCGACCGCACCCCGCCAGATACGCCCGCCTGCCCCTCGAACAACGCGAGGCCGTTGACTTTGATGACCGCGTCGCGCATCGATCCCAGGTTGAGCACATCCCCGGGCATCAGCTCGCGAAGCTCGTTCACCGTCAGCTTCAAGTGCGTCAGCTCCACCACCACCTCAACCTCGACCGGCATCACCGAGTCGAGCGTCTGTCGACGGGGCGGCTCCGGGTTCTCCTCTTCCGGCTCGGCGCTGGCGAAGCTGGCGAGGGCATGCACCGGCAGGGCCAGGACCATCAGACCGAGCGGGGCATCGACGGCGCCGAAGTCAAACGTCGCGGAGTAGACCGGCACCGTGCTCGTCGACGGATCCAGCTCTCGATGCGTCGTCGACAGCCCGTTGAAGGCGATCCGCGGGGGGGTCGACTCCGGCCAGTTCCGCTCGGTCTCCATCAGCAGATCCGCACACATCCGACCCGCGATCCGGCTCTCGACCGGGCTCAACGAGCGCA
>JBCBLB010000619.1:0-5794 GCA_038520555.1 Myxococcota bacterium
ACGTGCCGGTCGCGGTCGAGCGTCCGCTGGCGGCGGCGCTCGGGGTGCGCCTGGACGCGATCCTGGCGGATGACGATGACGCGGCGCTTGCGGCGGCGAAGGCGACCCAGGGGCGGGCGATCGTGTTCTCCCTCGCCGGAGCGGAGCCGCCGGTGGATGGGTTCGCCGCCCGGATCGGGGGCACCGAAATCGGGCGGCGAGCGCTGGGGGGGCTGTTGGGTCGTTGCCTGGAGGCGCCGACGGTGGAGGAGGCGCTGCGGCTGCACCGCCAGTCGGGAGAGCGCGTCGTCGTGGTCGGAGCGGGCTCCGCCTTCGTCAGCCGCTGCGGGGAGCTGATCGTGGGCACACCGCGGGCAGCGGGCACGGCGATCCTGGCGCGCCGCCGTCAGATCGCGGAGCTGGAGCAGGCCTGTGCGGTGGCGGCTGAGGAGACGGCGAAGGCGCGGGATGCGGCGGATGAAGCGTCTGATCAGTTCTCTGTCGTTGAGGACGCGGTGGTCGACGCGCGAGAGGCGGTCGAGGCGGCGCGGTCGGATTCGCAGGAGAGCGCCCTCGCCTTACAGCGCGCGAAGCAGCATCAGTCGGAGCTTCGCCGGGAGCAGCAGCGGCAGGCGACGGCAGCGACGCAGCTGTCGCGAGAGCTGAACGAGATCGATCAGCAGCTCCGCGCGCACGACGATCAGGTCCGCCACCGAGAGGACGCGATCGCTGAGGATATGGAGCGCCAGGAAGAGGTCGAGGAGGAGCTTCTCGACCTTCAGTCCGGCCTCGCAGAGGAGAGCGAGCGTGCGACGGCGGCGCGGGAGCACCTGGGCGGCTTGTCTACAGAGGCGGCGAGCCTCCGCGAGCGGCTCTCCAGCCTGAAGCGGGCCGAGTCGGGGGCGAAGACGGTGGCAGACACGGCGTCTCGTCAGATCCTCTCCAACGAGAAGGAGATCGCGCAGGCGACGGTGAAGCGCGATGAGCTGGCCAAAGACGACGTCCGCCTGGGGCAGCTGCTGCAGGAGATCGGAGAGAAGCAGAGCGCGCTTCGCCAGGACCTCGACCACCAGCGGGCGCAGGTCAAAGCGGAGAAGACCTCACTGTCGACGCAGGAGGAGGTCATCTCCAGCGACCGGAAGCGCCTGGACGCGATCCGCTCCGAGCGGATGGAGCTGGAGCAGAGCAGCAACCTCATCCGGTCTGAGCTTCGTCGCATCCATGAGACGCTTGAGGAGCGTCATTCGGTGACGGCGGCGGACATGCTCAAGAAGGTGGAGCGGGATGGGCATGTTCCCCTCCCGGTCGATCCGTCCGCGCGGTTGCCCGGTGACATCGAGCCCAACGCCCGTGACCTTCCGTATCTGCAGGACCTGCGGGTGACCGCGGAGATGCTCTGTGACGCGGAGACGGTCCAGCGGTGGGTGGACAACCTGGAGATCGATCGGGAGGCGCTGGGGCGTCTGGGAGAGGTCAACCTCATCGCGGTGCAGGAGTATGACGAGGTGGCCGAGCGCCACAGCCGGCTGCAGGCCCAGCGGGAGGACCTGGAGACGGCGGCGAAGAGCATCGAGCAGACGATCGCGCGGTTGAACCAGACCTGCCGCGATCGGTTCCGGGAGACGTTCGACCAGGTCAACACGCATTTTCAGGAGATCTATCCGCGGCTGGTGGGCGGCGGTCAGGCGCGGCTGGCGCTGACCAATGAAGAGGATCTGCTGACCACGGGGGTGGAGATCTATGCCCAGCCGCCGGGGAAGAAGCTTCAGAGCCTGAGCCTGCTGTCCGGCGGGGAGACGGCGATGGTGGCGATCGCGTTGATCTTCTCGCTGTTCCGGGTCAAGCCCTCGCCGTTCTGTCTGCTTGACGAGGTGGATGCGCCGCTCGATGAGGGCAACGGCGCCCGGTTCAACCGGATGCTCCAGGAGATGGCGCAGCGCTCGCAGTTTATCGTCATCACCCACAACAAGAAGACGATGGAGTGTGCCGACACGCTCTATGGCGTGACGATGGATCCGCCTGGAGTCTCGACGGTGATCAGCGTCAACCTCGATTGAGGGACGAAACATGATACTCCCCCGTCGAGCAAAAACGGGAGAGGATCGCCACCGATGATTGAAGCCATCGCCATCGAGTACATTCTGGCCACGTTGTTGGGGTTGTCGGCGCTCTCCTATATGGGCGTCGAGATCTATTGGGAGCGGCAACAGCCCAAACAGATCCCACAGACGCCAGCGCCGGAGGATGCCGGCGTCCCGGTGGTCAAGGCGCCGCCGCAGGAGAGCCTGGCGAGCCGGTTCTTCGCGGGGCTGGCCCGCAGCCGGAACGCGCTGGCAGAGGGCCTCGCCCGTGCCTTTGGCGGAGAGACCATCGACGAGGAAGCCCTGGAGGGCCTGGAGGATGCCTTGATCCGGGCGGACGTCGGGGTCAAGACGGCGATGCACCTGACAGAGGTCCTCCGTGACCGGGCGGAGCGGGGGGCGGGGCCGGACGAGCTTCGGGCGCTGCTTCGCGATGAGATGCGCAGCCGCATTGGCGATCGCGAGCCGCTCGCGACGGTCGACGAGGGGCCGCTGGTGATCCTCGTCGTAGGCGTCAACGGCTCGGGCAAGACGACCACGATCGGAAAGCTGGCCAACCGCTTCCGCAGCGAGGGCCGCTCGGTGCTCCTGGCGGCCGGGGACACCTTCCGCGCAGGCGCCATCGAGCAGCTCAAGGTCTGGGGAGAGCGAGCGGACGTCCCTGTGGTCGCCCAGCAGGAGGGCAGCAGCCCGGCAGCGGTCATCTTCGATGCGCTGGAGGCTGCACAGGCGCGCAACGCTGAGGTCGTCATCTGCGATACCGCGGGGCGGCTTCAGACCCAGCGGACGCTGATGGACGAGCTCGCAAAGGTCAACCGGGTCATCAAGCGCTCCATCCCAGATGCTCCCCATGAGGTGCTCCTGGTGCTCGACGCCACGATCGGCCAGAACGCCCTGTCACAGGCCCGCACGTTCAAGGAGGTGACCGGCGTGACCGGCGTGGCCCTGACCAAGATGGATGGAACGGCGAAGGGCGGCGTGGTCCTGGCCGTCAAAGAGGAGATCGGCGTCCCGGTGAAGCTGGTCGGCCTGGGGGAGGGGATCGACGACCTGCGCGACTTCGACCCGGACGCGTTCGTGGATGCGCTCACCGGAACCGGCGGCGATGCCGGGGCCGTTGGTTGACGGGGGCGGGCGCCTCGGCTAGCTTGGTCAGGTGCAGGTCACCATTACAATTCGCGGGCGACAGTTCACGGTGCGCGGCAACGACGGCGGCGGGGACATCCAACGCCTCGCGGATGAAGTCAACGCCCGGATGGATGAGGTCGCCAACCACACCCGCTCCTTTGATGAATACACCATCGCGATGCTCACGGCGTTGAACCTGGCCAGCGAGCTGCAGCAGCTTCGCAAGCAGGTCGCCGGTCAGCTCGACGACTTCGATCGGGACCTCGCATCCATGAGCGCGATCCTCGACGCCTTCATTCCCGAAGACATCGATGAAGGTTCTGCTGAAGATTCTGCTGAAGATATCGCGGATGACGACACGGACCCCCCCGTATGAACGAGCTGCTCGACCGGCTCGATAAGGCGCTGCTCGCGCCTGTGCGCTGGCTGGAGCGGTTCAGCGACAAGGTCCAGGATCGGATCGTCGGTGCGATCCTCTTCGTGCCTTCTGCGACGGTGCTCGGGATCGCGTTGTCGCTGACGCCCGATCCGGCAGGGCTGGGGACACACAGGCAGCTCGGCCTGGGGGGATGCACCATCCTCACCATGACCGGGGTGCCCTGTCCCATGTGTGGGATGACCACGACGTTTACCCATCTCGCGCACCTTCATCTATGGGAGGGGGTGGTCAATCAGCCCTTCGGGTTGGTGCTGTTCTCTCTCACCGTGCTCGTCGCTGTGATCGGTGGGCTCGATCTGATCCGACCAGGGCGGCGGTGGAAGAAGGCGCTCAGCTGGATCGATGATCGAGAAGGACCGATCGCGTATGGGCTGCTTGGGGGGATGTTGGCAGGCTGGGCGTACAAGGTCTTTATGGTGAACGGTCTACCCCCCTGGTAGAACTGTGCGAATCCATCGGCATCCTCTCTGTAGACGATTTTTCTTCCCAAGATGTGTTGACGCCTGAGAGGGTGGAGCATAAATGTCTGGGGCTGCCGGCGGACCGGCGGCAAAAACCTGAACACACCGTTCTCTGACTTCGATGTAAAGCCCCCCGGGGACTGGAACTTCTTCACTGTTCACTGTTGAACAGCCAAGGGTTCTGCGCTGTCACAAGACAGTAACGAACTCATCAGCCCGTCTGAACAAAATGTTCTTGACGGCCTCCAGCCACCTCGATAACTCTGTGGGGCTTCGCGGGAACCGGCCTGAGTGCTACTTCCCATCGAATTCAGACGACATTGCTCTCTGACATCAGCAGAGCGCCCCACGGGGTGCTGCCCGACCGCTCGCCCTGCGAGCGGGATGGAAAAGTGTGCCTCTAAATGGTAACACTAACGTCTCGACAAAAAGTTCTTGACGGTCTGCAGCACACACCATACATACAGAGGGCGCCGGGGAGATGGCGGCACACACTGCCGCACACGACCCGCGCTGATGAAGAACGCAAGTTCGATCTTTGAAAAACAGGTAGCAGCTTCTGTTCGATTCCAAAATAGAGTTTCGAACCGATCCTGAGAAGTGGATGTCGTAAGGTGTCCTGCTTGGGAGATTGGTTCATAGTGGATTAAACTGGAGAGTTTGATCCTGGCTCAGAGCGAACGCTAGCGGCAAGCTTAACACATGCAAGTCACGGGGGCTTCGGCCACCGGCGGACGGGTGAGTAACACGTAGGTAACGTACCTTTCGGAGGGGGATAACTCAGGGAAACTTGAGCTAATACCCCATATGCCTCAGGGTGAAAGCAGCAATGCGCCGAGAGAGCGGCCTGCGGCCCATTATTTAATCCTTGTTGGTGAGGTAACGGCTCACCAAGGGTACGATGGGTAGCTGGTCTGAGAGGATGATCAGCCACACTGGGACTGAGACACGGCCCAGACTCCTACGGGAGGCAGCAGTGGGGAATATTGGGCAATGGACGCAAGTCTGACCCAGCTATGCCGCGTGTGTGATGAAGGCCTTCGGGTTGTAAAGCACTGTCGGGAGGGACGAATTTTGACGGTACCTCGCAAGAAAGCGCCGGCTAACTCCGTGCCAGCAGCCGCGGTAATACGGAGGGCGCAAGCGTTGCTCGGAATCACTGGGCGTAAAGCGAACGCAGGCGGATGTATAAGTTGGATGTGAAAGCCCCGAGCTCAACTCGGGAACTGCATTCAAAACTGTACATCTTGAGTCCGAGAGAGGGTGGTGGAATTCCTGGTGTAGAGGTGAAATTCGTTGATATCAGGAGGAACATCGGTGGCGAAGGCGGCCGCCTGGCTCGGTACTGACGCTCATGTTCGAAAGCGTGGGGAGCAAACAGGATTAGATACCCTGGTAGTCCACGCCGTAAACGATGAATGCTAGGTGTAGGCTTTATTCACTGAGTCTGTGCCGAAGTTAACGCATTAAGCATTCCGCCTGGGGAGTACGGTCGCAAGACTAAAACTCAAAGGAATTGACGGGGGCCCGCACAAGCGGTGGAGTATGTGGTTTAATTCGACGCAACGCGCAGAACCTTACCCAGCCTTGACATCCTTGGAACCCTTCCGAAACGTTGGGGTGCCTCCTCACGGAGGAACCAAGTGACAGGTGCTGCATGGCTGTCGTCAGCTCGTGTCGTGAGATGTTCGGTTAAGTCCGGCAAC
>JBCBLB010000948.1:0-2602 GCA_038520555.1 Myxococcota bacterium
CAGATACCGATAGGCGGGCGGCTCGGTGTATGGCAGGTGCATGTCCATAAAGTGGAGCATGACGAACGTGTCCCGATCGCTGTTCTCGTTGAGGTAGTCGAGCGCCCGATCGACCTGAACGTTGGCAAGCGGCCAGTTGATGCACCGGTGGCTCGCCCAGCCTCGGGCGATCTCAAACTTGCTGGACAGATACACGTTTCCGGCGATGAAGGTTGTCGCCCACCCGGCCTTCGACAGCGCGCCCTGGATGGTCTCGACGCGGGCCCACCGCTCAGGGATGGCGCCGGTCATCATCGTCCGTGATGACGGAAGCGTCCACGGCGCGATCGAGCGGGCTTGCTCGAAGACCGCGGCGTCTGCTGCCCACGCATCCAGCCTCGGCGTCGTCGGCCGATCATAGCCATACAGAGACAGGTGATCCGAACGCAGCGTGTCGATGAAAAGCAACACCACACGCCGTGGATCCATGCTTGGAACGAACACCACCGGGTCGGCGACGAACACATAATCCAGCGACGCGTCCCCTTGCCTTCCGACCTCAGACGCGATGCGGATGTGTACATCTTCGCCGGCCCATGGCGACAGCAGCACCCGTTTTCGTGCGCTGACCCCTTCATCGATGCGCCAGGACACGACCCGCTCATCGTTGACGAATACGGTCACCCGGGCGCCATCCGATCGATTCACCGGGTCGCCGGCTTCCGGTGGCAGCAGCACCGGCGTCAGATCGAGCACGGCGCCGCTGGGGACGTCGATCGAGAATTCCGCCATGGCGGGGGCGGGCAGATACAGCCCGCTCCGAGAGGTGTCATCAAGTTGCGCAGAGCGGGCGACGAAGGACTGTTTTGCGGTCAGGTCATCCGGAGCGCCGGTGTATCGCAGATCCGCCTCTCGGGTGGTGGCCATCGAATAGCGGACGGCATACTCGCCGGGGCTCGGGGCGCCATCCTGGATCCGCCGGCGGACCTGGAGGGCACGATTGGAGAAGCTCCACGAACGGTCCTTGTGACTGTTGTCGAAGAATGCTTCGTGGTTTAAGGGCCTTCCATCTTGATAAACGGTCATATCCCCTGGCGCGTTGTGATAGAACAGCGTCCGGGGGCGTACCGGCATGGGCGCTTCCCAGGTCCGCACACCAGCGTGGGTCATCACCAGCCGCCATGGACCGGTGATCGGGATCTTCTGGGGGGCCGTCGCGTCATTGACGGGCAACTCGATCTTCACTGCAGAGATGCGATCCAACGCCGACGCCGGAGCGCGCCCCTCATCTGATTGGGCGGCTCCGGCGAGCAGAAGGAGCGCCAACAGGACGCTCATCACGATATCTCCCCAGGTTCAGGTGCGGCGGCGACGCATCCCCACCGCGAACATCCCGATCAGCGCAGCGCTCAGGCCTGCCGCGGTGCCACCCAGCGCAGAGCAGCCTGAGGCCTCGTCCACGGTGAAGGTCAGCTCTTCCGCATAGGTACCACCCGGACCACCCAGGTTGAGGACGGCGGTATAGGTGCCGGCGCCGGGAACCTGGACCTTCGGAGACCACGCCTTCGCAGAGAAGACCAGCTCGCCGCCCGCGTCCGTCCCCTCGTAGATGTCCCACTGTGCCTGCTCGATGCAGCCGTAGGTCGTCGTGTCCGCCTGATTGATCAGCTGAATCATCAGCTGATTGTTGTCCACGTCGTCCTCTTCGGCGAGCCGCTCATAGGTGAACATGCCCTCAAAGCCCGGGAGAGGCCGGGGCTGATCGCAGACGACGACCAGCGCGCGTTCACGTTCAATATACTCCCACTCACCACACGCTTCGTCTTGACCGCTGATGATGACGTTGACGGTAAACTGTCCCTGATCTTCGTAGACGTGGCAGGGTTCCAGCTCATCTGAAGTCTGGCCGTCACCGAAGCGCCATTCGACCCCGCTGATCGCAGAGTTGCTGCTCAGCTCGAAGCAGACCTCAAGGCCCACGCTGCCGCGAGTCTCCGTGGTGGCTTTAAAGGTGGCGAACGGGCCGTACAGCGCCGTCATCCCTTCGATGTCATCACGGTTGAAACCGTCGATGGTGCATGTGCCCCGAGACGTCCAGAACATCAGGGCGTTGAAGAGGAGCTCATCGTTACACAGCCCGGCATTGACGTCCGTCTCCTCACAGGAGTGCGCCATGCCCAGCTGGTGTCCGATCTCGTGGGCTGCGGTGCTGAACAGATGGTTGCCGTTGATGCATCGCCCTTCCTCGATGTCTTCGGTCGTCTCCCAGTCGATGTTCTTCCCGAAGACGATGTCGATGTCGCGACGGTACACGTAGTTCCGCCCGTCGCGGTTGAACGCGAGGCCGAGGACTGGCGCCTGGCCGACGCGCGCAAAGCCCAGGACCGCGCCGCCGCCTTCATCGAGGGGATCGTCGTAGTAAAACGTCGTGAGGGTGTCACCGGCAGAAGGTCCCACGTCATGGTGGTTGGTGCGGACCCCCTGATAGGAGTGCGACAGCTGCGCGCAGGGCGCTTCGGTGATCCACGCCTCATAAGACTCTTCGAGGACTTCGATATGGTAGTTCTCCGGCACAGAGTCTTCCTGATAGTCCGACACATACCATTCGATGGGGAAGTCCTCC
>JBCBLB010000397.1:0-9217 GCA_038520555.1 Myxococcota bacterium
CGGCGATGCCCGCCAACGCCTGGTTGTTTGCGTGCCTGACTGCGATCTCTGAGGATCTGGCGGGGTTGCCGATCCGGGTGAAGGACGGCGGTGAGAACCCGGTGCCTTCTCACCCGTTCCTCACTCTGTTGAGGTCACCGGGAGCATCGAGGACAGAGCGACTCCTGCGCCAACAGTTGACTGTAGACCTTGTCCTGACCGGGAACGCATACATCCTTCAACTGTTCGGATCCCGGGGGCAGGTCGTGGGACTGTATCGCCTCCATCCCGCTCGCATGGAAGCCATCCCCAGCGAGGATGGATCCATCCTCGCATGGGAATACAACACAGACGGGGGATCCGGGGGCGGGTATCGACGCTATGCCACGTCTGCGATCGTCCACATCCGGACCCCTTCCCATGAGGACGATGAACGGGGGCTCTATGGTCAGGGGGTCGTGCGGTCCCTCGATGCGGACATCCAGGCAGACCGCGCCCTCGCCGAACAGTCTCGCCGGTCCGCAGAGAAGGGGCGCCCTGATGCGGTCTACCACCCATCAAACCCTGACCAGAGCTGGTCCCCTAAACAGATCAAATCGATGCAGGTCCAGACACAGCGGCTGATGAACGCCACACATGGCGGGGTCGCAGTAATGACCGGCGCTGGCAAGTTGGAGATGCTGGGGTGGTCGCCCAAGGATATGGAGGGGGTCGCACAGCGGACGTGGACGCGAGAAACCATCCTCGCTGCTTGCGGTGTCCCTCCATCTCGCGTTGGGTTGCCGACTGCGAACTATGCGACCCAACGCGAGCAGATGATCACCTACTGGCAGGGACTGATCGCTAAGGCCGCGATGATCGACGATGGGCTCACCGCTATCGCACAGCGGATGGACCCCGGCGCAGGGGTGATGGTCTGTCACGACTTCTCGCGCGTCCCCGCACTCCAAGCATCACGGGGCGAAGCACTCGACCGCGTCAAGAAACATATTGATAACGGCATGGATCCTCTCGCTGCGTATCGATACGAGGGTTTCACCGACATCGATGACACGGCGTTCAACGGGACCGTTGACCCAACCGAAGCGGTGACGGAGGCTATCCGCGCACTCCGGAGCGATGTGTTCGCTGTGCGCGCAGCCATCAACTCCCAGACCGAATCAACCATCACCCGCGCGCGCTACGATGACATCAACTTCACTCCCCCCAAAGGCGTCCGCGATGAGTGCCAGCGGGGTCTAGGCTGGTTGAAGGATGGTCACGGTGGAGATGGGCTGGTCGATGCAACCAAGCGATGGGCGCGGAAGTTGGCCAAAGGTGACGACATCACCCCAGACAAAGCCCGGAAGATGCGAGCGTGGTTGGCCCGGCATGAGGCCGACAAGGAAGGTGAGGGCTTCAAACCCGGCGAAGACGGGTTTCCCTCCCCAGGTCGGGTCGCATGGGCGCTGTGGGGGGGTGACCCTGCAAAGCCATGGTCTGCCAAGCTGGTTCGACAGATGGACGCAGCGGACGAAGACGCCGACAAAGCCGCACCGGATCCCCTCGCCAACTTGATTCAATTCCCCTCTGAGACGGTGACCCAATGACCATCATCTACACCCCCCGGATCGCCGTCGTCCGCCTGTTCGGTCAGACCTTCGGCGACGTCGCCCGCAACACCCACCACGACGCCCACCAAAAGACCCTCGATGTTCTCGCCTCCATCACCGGAACCAAGACCGCGGACATCGACGCGGTGTTGTCAGGTGAAGAACAGTTGACCATCGCCCATCGAGACTTCATCTCCGACCTCGCTGCGTTCTCCGGACAGCACGTCAACGCCTTCTCTTATCGAACCCTCGGAACCATCGAGAAGATGGAAGATGGCGAGATGGAGCGGGCAGACGCCCCCCCGGATCCGGATGAGGTGAAGACATACCCGTTTACGATGTCGACAGCCGATGAGGATCGCGCCTATGACATCGTCAAGCAAGACTTTGACGTCGAGGACTTCAATAAGAACCCGATCGCCCCGTTTGGTCACATGTACAGCATGCCCGCGGTGGGGCGATGGTCTGACGTCAGCGTCCGCGATGGGGTGTTGAAGGGCGACCTTGAGCCCATGGCGTATGCCTCCTATCCGCTCTCGATGACCGTTCGTGATCAGTTGGCCGATGGTCTGCTGAAGACCGTCTCTGTCGGGTTCCTCCCCCGCGAGGTCAAGTGGCGCGGTGGGCTCAAGGAAGACGATCCGGACTACGGGCGCCGGGGGGTGGTTTTCATTGGAAATAAACTTCTGGAATGCTCGGTTACGCCGGTCCCCATGAATCAGGCCGCGGTGATGGACTCGAAACGATTCCAGGCCACCGACAGCGAGCCGCCCCACCTTACGAGTGAGAGCCTGAACCCCTTTGGGGCTCTGTTCAACTTCTGACCTTCTTCAACTTCGGCAGGGACACCCAACCTCCCATCGTTTCATCAGCACCGACCCCCGATCGCCCTGCCCGATCGGGGGTCATCCTTTTGTGCTGGGACGGGGTTGCATGGTTCGGGAGGAGTTGCTGTTGACAGGTCGCAGAGACGGGTAACGGGAAACATGCTGATGTGAAATGGGGATCCGCAGGATTCCACAATGGATTTCGATCTGACCGCCAAGAACTCCCAGGAACTCCTGGGGAAGCTGAAGACGTACTTTAAATCGTTGCATGATGGCAACAATCACACGTCCGCTGAAATCAAGCGAATCGCCGAAAAGGCGAGCGCAGACATCGACGCAATGGAGCAGCGTCTGGCCGAGTTGAGCGCGCGCCAGTCTGCGCCGGTGACCCATGACTCTGGCCCAGCATCAGAGCTGCGCAACTTCATTCGTCGTGGTGCCACATCAAACGGCTCTTCGGTCGATGAGGGCGTTCAGCTCTTCAGGTCGAATGTCCGGTATCGCGGTGTCGATATCGGTAGAGCGAACGGTCTTCTCGACTGCGATGAGACATTCGGGTCAGCGCACGCGAGGGCGAAAGACGCATACGCCGCTATGATGATGGTGGTCTCGACGAAGCGGGGCGTCTCTCAGCCTCAGGCCAACCCTCAGACCTGGGCACAGGTTGCGCCAAAGTCTTTCGCCAAACTGTGTCACGC
Source organism: Myxococcota bacterium (assembly GCA_038520555.1). Taxonomy (GTDB): domain Bacteria; phylum Myxococcota_A; class UBA796; order UBA796; family UBA796; genus JBCBLB01. The sequence continues at coordinate 3,097 of JBCBLB010000397.1, forward strand.
GCTTGAGTCTATGCCTGGGCAGACTGGTAAAATCCTGCGCGGTCAGGTGGACCAGATCTATCGGGGTGCGATGGGTGACATGTCCATCGCTCATAAGATCTTCACCAACCTCAACGGCACCGGTGGTGAGTTCATCCCCGGTGAGGTGCGGCTCCCTGAACTGGAACGCGACCTCCGGTTGGCCAACATCGACCTTGCCATCAACAACATCGAGACGCGCCCCACCTCAACAGTCAACCTGAAGATCCCCTTCGCTGGTACGGGTCTCATTCCCTACCTCTACGGCTACACGCAGGGCACGAATCCCCCCGCGTTCACCGCGACCACGCCTGATACAGCAAAGCGAAGCGTCGACATTAAGGGGATGGCGGTTCGCCTTGAAATGGACCGGGACGCCGATGAAGACAGCGTGGTTGATGCCCGCGCCGCGATGTCGCAGATGATCGCTCGCGCCCTGCTGCTCGGTCAGGAAGACGCCTTCATCAACGGGGACACCGCAGCCAGCCACCAGGACGCGATCGCATCGTGGTCGCCAAACAACCTCTGGGGCTCTTCGTTCTCCGGGGGTGGCGGCAAGGACCACCGACGCGCCTATCTGGGCCTTCGCGCTCGCGCCTTTGATATCGGCTCTTCTGTCCAGGTCGACGCTTCAGCCGCCCTCACCTATGGTGACTGTATGGCGCTCGCCGGAGCGTTCACAGCGCCCTACGCCTCAGAGGGTCAGATGATCCTCACCACGTCCTATCAGGCGTACTTCGCTCATTTCCTGGCCATCGAGGAGCTGGTGACGCTGGAGAAGTACGGCCAGGGTGCCGCGGTCCTCTCTGGTGAGATTGGCCGCATCGGTCCTTGGGTCCTGATGAAGACCCCGGTTCTCGCATCGGACATGGCATCCACCGGTCTGTACACCGGATCCGGAGCGCTCGCGACTGCGGTGGGCTACAACCGCGACCGCTACTGCTTCTATGAGCGTCAGGGCGTGGTCGTTGAGCTTGACATAGAGATCCGCAACGGGACCGTGAACATGGTGGCTCGCCTTCGTCGCGGGCTTCACGCCAAGGATCACGGCGCATCCCTTGATTTGAACAGCATCAGGAACGTCGGCATCATCCGCAACATCTGACCTCTGTTCGGTGGGGTGGGTTCGTCTTCAATAGGCGCGCCCGACCCGGACCCCTCCTCATCCAGCATCACCCACTCCACTACAGGACAACCACCATGGCCAACGGAACCGAATACCGCCTGTTGAAGTTCAACATCCCCGCGACCGCGGCAGATGAAACCATCTATGACCTCTGGGACTATCCCCAGGACGGCGTCATCGAGTCGGTCACATACGTCCCTGATGACGCAGTGACGGCGAATGACACCAACTATGCCAACTTCACCCTGTCGAACGCGACGGTTTCTGTGACCATCGCCACTTTCTCAACCGAGACCAGCGGATCGGGTGGAACGGGCAACCAGACCGCAGGGACCGCCATCGCGGTGTCCCTGTCCGCATCCGGTGCCGGGCTCGATCTGGTTGAAGATGACGTCCTGTCGTTCGCCAAAGTGGACAGCGGATCCGGTGTCACGGCTGGTGGTTCCCTCATCGTGAAAGTTCGCCTTAACCGGAACTGATTGATGCATCGCGCCATTCTTCATGCGGGGATTGGGTCAACCAATTCAAATAGAGCAGTGCTGTTTTCCTGTGTGGATACGCTCATTCCCCGCATTTTGGCTGGGCAGTACGATCGCATCCTCGGTGAGTTGGAGTCTGAGGAGTGCCTGTCTTTCAGGCGCCCATCCGTCCTGAGAGCCATCTCCGCGCGGTGGGATGCCATTCGATCGGGGGATTGAACCATGGCCCTTTGCACCGCAGCGCAGGTCAGAACCGCATCGCAGGGGGATACGATTCCCGATGATGCGGCGACGACAGCTCACATAGACGCCCTGATTGCGTCTGTGGGTGCGCTGTTTGCTGTGTACTGCGGCTACCCTCCAGCATCCCCCACCGCATCCCCCACGATGGAGAGCGCATCCTACACACGCCATACCGGCGACTCTGGTGTGTGTGTGGATCCGGACAATACGAGACTCCTCTTCGTCGAGCCGTACCCGGTGACCGCCGCGACGGTGTACCAGGACCTGTCCGAATCGTTCACGACGGCGATTGATTCGAGCGCATACGACATCCGCGGCGACCTCGCCGATCACATCCGATTGAAGCCCACATCCTCCCCCGGTGAGTTTTACACCGCAGAAGGGGTCATCCGGATCACCTTTACTGCTGGCTTCACCGCCGACAGTCCGCCCGATGATCTCAACCGAGCGGCTGTTGAGGCCGTGCTGTTCTTCTATGACCTTGAGTCCCGGAGAGGTCGCCAGTCGACGGCGGACGGGCAAACCGGAGGTAGCCTGACTACCACCTTCCGACCCGAAGACCTCCCGGATCATGTGGTCCGGATGCTCAACCCGTACCGCCTTCCCTCTGCGCTGGTCTGAGGAGGAAGTATGGGCAAACTGACCCCACAGCAATACTCGCGATGGCTGAGACGGTTTGGCGATGAAATCGATCGTCAGGCCATGCTTGCTCTCGATGCTGTCGGTACCCTTGCGGAGCGATACGCAGCAGCGAACGCATCTGGCCGTGTCCTCAACCGTCGATCGGGTCGGCTTGCGGCATCGGTCCGCGCTCGTGTGTCGAACGACGGTGGGCGCCCTACCCTGACGCTGTCCTCAGATGCGCCCTATGCGCGTATCCATGAGTACGGTGGGACCATCCAGGGGAACCCACTGTTGACGTTCCAGACCCCTTCTGGGGTGTGGGTGTCTGCCAAGCAGGTCACCATCCCCCGGCGCCCCTGGGTCCGTCCTGCAATCGAAGAAGCGGTTCAGACGATGCCCCGTGAATTCACCCGGCGCGTTCTCGCTGCTGCACAGTTCAGGGGGCTCTGATGAGTGTATCCGCCGATCTCAGGTCCGGCATCAGAGCCACCATGACGACCCTCTCAGGCGTCACTGACGCCAACATCCACGATGGACCTCCGCCGCCCAACCTACCCAAAAACCCGCCGCACATCTACATTTGGCGTGCCCGGGGAAGCGCCAACCGGGGCGGGGAAGCGCCACTTGGGGCCCGAGAGTTCTCTACAGACTGGAACGTTGTCTATATCGCTAAGCCAACATCACGGGCCCACGATGACAAGCGATCCGACTATGACACGGTAGAGAGCGCTGTCAGGGCCGCGTTCGATACAGCGCTCTCTCCGGGGGGCTCGATCGCGGCAGACATTATCGACATTGCAGAGATGACGTTCACCCCGTGGCATGTCGACCAACGCAACACGCCGGGCAACCTGGGGCTCTGGTTGTCGTTCTCAACTCTCCATGTAGAGGGCATTTGAATGGCGCGTCTATCTGGATGGTCAGAGCGAGTGATGATCGCCGTGGATGCAACCAGCGCATCCGCGTCTCAGGTCGATGTGTTGGTGAGCCTCCCAGTCGGCAACTCCCGGATCTGGGATGCGATCGATTCGTCGGGTGAAGAGTTCGAAGTCACCTTGTCCGATGGGATCAGCCTGCTGGACTGGAAGTTAGACCCATCCGTCACGTTCTCCAGCACGAACCGAACCGGGGCTCTCATCATCTACGGGAAGGCCGCCACCTATTCGGGGGACGCGGACCGGAACACATTCACACCAGAGGCGAACAGCGTTCAGGCGCTGTGGTTGTACATCGGTAAGTCGGGCTCGAATGAGGCATACAGCGCTGGGGGATCGGTGAGTTCGCCGCTGACAGGTCGAATCATTTCTGAGCAGCCCCAAGCCGCGTACGTCTACCAACCCGAGTCCCCTCAAGCCAACACCCCCCGGATCCGGATACCGAAGATATCGACGGAAACGTTGACGTTCTACCTCTCGATGACCGGATCCCTCCTAAAGGCTACCGAGACGTTCAATGGTGCGACTGACTTTGAAGAGGTCGATTACGTCAAGGTCTCCTCGGTTGACGGTGGGGTAGCCGATAATATTGAGGTGTTCGACGCTACACGGTTTGTGTACCGAAACGGGGAGACGCTCATCAGGCTATCGATATCAGGAGGCACCGACGGGGATGACTCGACCCTTCTGGCAACCGTCGCGACGGTCTCCCCAGATGACACGACGGTCAATCGTCAGATCTTAGAGCAGCGGTTTCTCGTCCAGATCCGCGACACCTCAGACTAAAGCAGGAGGATCAAAATGGCAGGTGAAGGTTACGGGACCGCGCTTCAGATCGGGAAGGAAAGCGACTATGGGACGGCGGTGACTCTGACTGGTGAGGTGCCACTGTATAACCCCGGCGAGATGCACGAGGTTGTAGAACGGGTCTCGGCTCAGGTCCTCAACATGGGCGGCAACTCATACAGCCGAGAGTTCGTCAACCAGGGCGTTGTCATCGAATCGTCGGCTGAGTTCCCCCTGATGTATGAGGGGATGGGCTTCCTTCTGGAAGCGTTCTTGGCGGATACACCGTCAACCACCGGTAGCACATCCCCTTACACCCATGAGTACAGACTCGGCTCAACGCACCCATCGTATACCGTTGGCTTAATTCGTGGCCAGACAGGGTCCGATGAGACGTTCAGCGGATGGTTCGTCCGTGGTGGTCAGATCGCCTTCCGACCCCGACAGATCGCGAGACTCAGGCTTGACTACACTGCGCGCCAAGCGACCGGGGCTCGGGGGCTCATCTCCCCCATCGGCCTGGGCGGCACGATTCAGTCACGGGCGGTGTATGGCCGAGAGGGGATCCACACAAACAGTGGGCTCGGGTTCTCGGTTCAGGTCCTCACGAACGATATGGGTACAACCTACCATATCGAGCCGCAAGAACTCATCCTGTCAATCAATCACGGCATCGCCCGTGAAGACCGGGTCGATGACGGGTACTGCGCCGGTATTCGTCGGACCGGGAGAACGGTGGTAACCGTGACGATGCGCGTTCCTTTTACCGCCGATATCGAGGCGATATATGATCGTTACCGGTCTTTCAGTAACGAAACCAACGACTGGGAATTGTCGTGGACTTGGCAGAAGTCATCGAACGTAGAGATGCAGTGGGCTCTATTCGAGCCGTCACTGGTCCGCATGTCTCAACCCATCTCCGGACCAGGCCGCCAGTCGGTGACTTTGACCTTTGAGTCGAGCACGGGGGATGTCCGACTTCGACTCAAAAACACACAGTCCTCATACTCCGCCAACTGAAGACACTTGTAAACTTTACAAGTGTTGGACGAAAACCACCGTTCACCCGTAAGCCGACCAGCCAAATCACAGGAAAACAATGTCCATCTTAAACGCCATTCATGACGACCTATCACTTCAGGTAGACTTCACCCGAAAGGGTGTTGTTGTCCTTCGGGTCAAGGTCTCCCCTCTTGACCCAGAGACATCGATTCGTCATGCGGTGCTGTTTAGGCTGCTCAGGGAGAAAGCAGCGACCGCAAGAAACGCAAAGGATCAAGCATACGCACCGCTCGCTGGAGAGCTGGCGGCGGCAGATGCGGAAGCATCTCGACCGGACAACAGCGAGTCGGTTGAGGACATTGACCGGCAATACTACGCGCAAATCAAGCCGATCGTGATGAACGTCGTCAATGGGATATGCGACCTCCGCGACAATACGTGGAGGGCGTGTCAGTTGGTCGAAGAGAAAAATCAGGAGTCCGAAACCTCAGATATGGTGAAGCTCTGGATCGGCGCACTGCCCATGCAGTACATGGCCCGAATCGTGTCCGCATCAATGAGTCACATCGAGGGGGACGCTGAAGACATCGGCCCCTTTCGTCGGCTCTCCGCAGAACTGTCGGCTTCTTGATGCGATGGCGGCGAGATATGGGCAGACCCCGTCTCAGATGCTTGGCATACCGGACGGAACATGGCGAGCCCTTATCCTCAATTATGCCTGCTACATCGAGGGTCTGGAGCCAGACATCGACCTATACGAGCGGCTCGCCATGAGCGACGGATCGATAACCCACACCCGACCAATAAGAACCCGCTGAGAACCAAGCCAACCAACCGCTGACTCAGCAAATCAGGAGATAGAGCGATGGCAGACGGAATCATCGAACACCTCTATCAACTTGAAACCG
>JBCBLB010000003.1:0-49681 GCA_038520555.1 Myxococcota bacterium
ATCCACCACAATTCTTGAAATGAGAAATAGATACCCAGGTCTTTATTCTGTTATTCAATCGTTATTAATGAATGAATATACTTTTACGAACCGGATATCTCTTCAACAGTGTTCAGGTGCCCTTAATGGGCTTCAGAATGTGTTCACTCTTCCATAAGATCGAGATCACCGACGATCACGCCCTTGACGTCCTCGAAGAAGAACACGGCGCCATAATCAGTGAATTCGTATTCATAGGCGATATCATCGACACTCGGGTCAGAGCTGTCGTCACCTGGGTCAGAGCCGTCATCACCTGGGGCATGAAGCTTATACTCATCGCAGACATTGGGGAGCGAGGTCCATGATTCGCAGCAAAGATAGCTTCCCAGAACACCATAGCAATTATTGCCTTCAAAGCCACCGCTACTGAGATCTTGCCAGCTATAGCACTCATCTGCAGCGAATGCAGTGCTCGCCATTGGGAGGAGCAGCAGCATTGTGAGGGACAGGATTTTTTTCAGCATTGACTGATTCCTTTTGTTTTATTGAGGACATCCTCAACACCTGAATGGTATGCCTGTCTTCACCAGACGAAATCCTTCCCAGTTCTTACACGTCCGTGCTCAAGGAATCTTTGAACGGTGGTCAGAAGATGTTCCTAGCAAGTATATGGAATCCTGTACAGAACGTGGCCTTTTCCGAAGGGATACGACCTGGGTTTTGCAAACTTCTGCCTCAAGTAAGCCCTGTAGGCTTCAGCTTGACCATAGATGCTTCATCGTTGAAGCGTTATGCCGCGTCACCATGCAAGAAGGGCTGAGCCCGTCTCTCAGCGAAGGGCCTCGAAGAGAGCCTGACCGATCTCGGTATGATGCATCATCCGTGACATCGGCTGCGTCATCGCTTCCGGGCCCCAGGCGATGACGGTCACCGGCGTATGGGTGTGGGTCCCCGTCCCCCAGACGATGTTCTGCTGCTCCCCAAGCTCCCGGGCCAACAAGCCCGTCCGGCTGTCCTCGCCATAAACGTAGAACGCCTCGAAGTCGTTGAACTTGGGAAAAGTCTCTGCAGAGAGATACTTGTGCCCCTCGACCTGATGGGCGTTCGGCTCACTGGCCAGGATCCGCTCCGCCTGCGCCAGGGTGATGTCAAAGGCGCTGATCTCGTTGACCATCTCCATGAGGGTCGCCGGGGTCTTCTGGCCATCCTCCAGCTGGCCGAACGCCATAAAGATCCGATAAAATGCCTCTTTCTGGGCATACATCTTGTCCAGTTGCTCGGGGACGCCGAAGTTGAAGTTGGGCGCATACGGAGAGCCCTCATCAAACATCCCTCCCGGAATCACCCGTGAATCCGGCACGTCGTAGCGGGAGTAGCTCATCCCGAACCCGCCGGTCTCGTGGTCGGCGGTGATGATGACCAGCGTGTCGTCCCGATCCTTCGCCCAGTTGTAGACCGCTTCGATGGCTTCGTCGAACTTCACCATCTCGTGGAGCATCGTGCCGGCGTCGTTGCCATGGGCCGCCCAGTCGATCTGACCGCCCTCGACCATCAGAAAGAAGCCGTCCTCGTCTTTGGCCAACCAGTCAATGGCCTTCTCCGTCATCTCCGCGAGGGAGGGCTCCTTCCGCTCCTCGCCCGCCGCGTGGTAGGCGATGCCGTCGAGCATCCCGGAGTAGCTGAACAGGCCCAGCAGCCGCTCGCCCTGCGCATCCCGCAACAGCTCCCGATCGGTGACCACCGTATAGCCGGCCTCGCGCGCCTCCATGAGGAGGTTGCGATCATCCTTCCGCTTCGACTTCAGCGGAGCGATCGTCTCCTTCAGCTCCGCGAACATCGCCTCGTTGCGGGCAGCATCCCCGTTGATGGTGTTGGGCAGGAAATGCCGAATCCCGCCCGAGAGCATCACATCGACCTTCGCGGCGATCAGCTGCTCGGCGATCTCGTTCTCCATCGAACGATGTGGGACATGGGCGGCGAACGAAGCCGGCGTGGCGTGGGTGAGCCGGGTGTCCGAGACCAGCCCGGTGGACCGCCCCTGCTTCTGGGCGCGCTCCAGGACCGTCTCCGCCGCCATCCCCTTCGCGTCCAGGCCGATGGACTCGGACAGCGAGGGCACCCCCGTCGCGATCTGAGAGGCGGAGCACGCCGAGTCGACCACCAGGCCCTCCGCCGGATCATGCCGGCTGAAGCCGATATAGCCCTCTTGCATAAACCGGCGCATCGCCGTCGGATTCGACACCTGGGGGTCCTGCGCACGCTGGGCGTACAGGTCCAACAACCCCACCTGCTGCGGGCCCATCCCATCCCCGATCATCAAGATGATGTTCTTGATCTTCGGCGGCGGCGGGTCGGCAGCAACCGCCACCGGCGGCGGGTTGCCCCCTGTGCAGCCCACAATTCCCAGCAGTAGCAACAGGTTCGTCCGTCTCATCTCCGCTCTCCGGTCTGTGTCATGGAGCGCATTTTTACCATGGGCTAAAGGTTGGTCATGACCGACGCAGAAGCCGCCGAGCGGTATCACCATAAATTCGCGCTTGCCTTCGTCAAGGCGCGACATCCCGATGCGCCTTCGCTCCCCGATGGCGCCCTGCTGGCCTGGGCACGCGCGCAAGGGACGCGTATCCATCGCTTCAAGCGAAGCATTCCCCTCCCCCGGGTCCACAAGATCCTCGGCTTTCTCCGCGCGATCCAACCGGGGACGGTGCTCGACGTGGGCTCCGGCCGCGGCACCGCGCTCTGGCCGATGATGGATGCGCTGCCAACCACCCGGTTCATCTCCGCTGAGGTGAACCCCAAGCGGGCCGAGCAGCTCTACCTGACTGCATCGAACCTCGAACAGCTCGACGTGGTTGAGGAAGATGCGCAGGCGATGCGCCTCCCAGGCGACCACGTCGACGTCGTCACCATGCTCGAAGTGCTGGAACATATGCCCGATCCCGCCGCCGCGATGGCACACGCCCTCCGGGTCAGCCGGAACCACGTCGTCATCACCGTGCCGTCCAAAGAAGACAACAACCCCGAACACATCCACCTGTTCACCGGCAAGCGCCTGGAGCAGATGCTCTCCGATGCTGGTGCCCGGAAGGTGCAGGTCACGTACATCCACAACCACATCGTCGTCTTCGCACGATGAACCGAAACCACGCCATCCGGAAGTATCCCCGGACCCCACACATCGAAGGCTCTAAGCTCCAGATCGGCGACCATGACCTCTCCCAGATTCCCATCGGGGCCCTCAAGGGCCGCCCCCTGGTCATCGAAGAGAAGATCGACGGCGCCAACGCCGGGCTGTCCTTTGACGCCCGGGGACGGCTGCTGTTGCAGAGTCGTGGCCACTACCTCGCCGGCGGCCCCAGAGAGCGCCACTTCGCCATGTTCAAGACCTGGGCCTCCAGCCATCAGCAGGTCCTCTTCGAACGACTCCAAGACCGGTTCCTCGTCTATGGTGAGTGGGCCTATGCAAGGCACACCATCTTCTACGATGCCCTCCCCAACTATTTTTTGGAGTTTGATGTCTTCGACAGAGTCGAAGAGATCTTTCTGAACACCCCGCGGCGGCAGGCGCTTTTGGATGGATTGCCCATCGCCTCCTGCCCGGTACTGTATGAAGGCACCATCGACACGGCCGCGCAGCTGCGCGCCCTGGTCGGTCCGTCGCGGTACCGGACCGCCGGCTGGCGGGATGCGCTCGTCCAGGCTGCCGAAAACAAGGGCCAGGACGTAGATCGGGTGCTTCGAGAGACCGACCGGACCCGGCTCGCCGAGGGGCTCTACATCAAGGTCGAGGACGATCGGCAGGTGCGCGACCGGACGAAGTGGGTGCGCAAAGGCTTCCTCGACGCGGTCGCGGCGTCCGGCGGGCACTGGATGGAGCGCCCCATCCTCCCCAATCAACTCGCCGAGGGCGTCGACATCTTCGCCACACGGTGAGGGTCAGTCCGCAGGCGTTCGGACGGTGACGACGGGAACGGGGGACTGACGAATGATCTGTTCGGCGACAGAGCCCAAAAAGAACCGGGCGGCGCCCCGGCGGCCGGCGGTGCCAGCGACGATCATGTCGTAGTGATGGGATTGACAAAGCCTGGCCAGCTCTTCAGCGGGGTGGCCTGGGGCGATGTGGCTTCGGTCGATCGGGATGTGCTCTGCCTTGACCCGATCGAGGAACGCGTCCAGCCGAGCCGAAGCTTCCTTCTTCACCGAGAGGACCGCGACCTCAGGCGGTCCAGACGTGGCGATGGCGGACGGATACACCGTCCGATAGTCCCAGATGTGGGCGATGCTGAGGGTCGCGCCCACCGACTGGGCGAGGGTGTGGGCGAAGCGGAGCGCCACCATCGATCCGTCTGAGAAGTCCGTCGCCACCAGGATTTTGTTGACCGCATCCGTCATATCGCTCCCGACCATCCCGGGGGAGAGTTTACCGCGTTCCCAACAGCTTCGAAAAGAGCGGCGGCGGCGCCAGGCTGGCGAGGGCGAGCCCTGGCAGACGACGCCATCGGGGGCTGGCTTCGAAGTCCATCAGCCGCGGCCCCACCCGGTGTGAGCGGTCGTTGTCGGCCAACCAGATCGGATCCGGCACGAGCACCGACGGCGCCCGCACCACCGCTTTCTGCGGGTAGTCGAGCATCATGGTGTTGTGGACAAACCCCTGCCCGGACTGGATGTCATCGAGCGGGTTGCCCGGGAACGCACCCCACGGGGTCGACACCAGGGCATAGCCCACCGCCGGCCAGAGGTTGACGCCGATGGTTCCATACCGCAGCTCAGCCACGGCAGCGTCGATGGCCGCCTCCGGCGTCGCGGCCGGCGCCAGCACCCCCGCCGACAGGTTGCCCCAGATGTTCGCGTTGCAAAACGCCGCAGCGGCGGACAGCCACCGCCCCGCGTCCGTTCCCGGAAGCCGCAAGACGCCCAGAACACCGCAGAACGCCTCCGCCTGGAGGGCATACTCGTCCGTCTGTGCCGGGACGTCGGGGAGGATCGCCCAGGGCAACCGCTCCTCATCAGAGGACCCGATCCGCTTCGCGTCGGGGTACCGGTCGACCATTGCCCGCCATCGCCCCACCGCTCCAGGGTAATACGCCTTTCTTGTCGGGATTTTCTTCAGGGCGTCCTCAACCGCGGCGAGGAAGGCGGGCGTATACCGGCAGTCCGAGGACATCACCAGGATCTGGGCGGCGTTGCAGTTGAAGCTCGCATTGTTGGCGACCATCGTGGCGACCTGGCGAGCCTGAAGCTGGAGCTCATCGTCCTTCCAGTCACCGGGAGCGACCAGGATGGGGGTCACACAGCCCAGCTCGCTGGTGATCGGGCGGGTGTTCTTGCGCCGCTTCCGGCTGCTCCGCGGTCCCCAGACGATCGCGTCGTGGGTGTGGTGGGAGCCGGTGATATGAAGCGTGTCGACCGCCGGATCCGTGACCAGCGCCGCCCCAAGCGCTGCGCCACCGTAGACCACGGTGAACAGGTTGGCCTCGATGAGACGCCAGAACGCACGGGCGATATACGGACCGACATAGGCGTTGACCGGGTTCATCTTCAAGACGACGACCTGACCCTCGACGAAGATCTTGTACAACACGTCCATCGGAGCGATCGAGGAGACGTTGCCAGCGCCGAGGACGACGCACAGCCGGCCGCCGTCGAGTGGCCGCATCGCCGCGCCTTGCGAGGCTCGCTGCCCGGGCTCCAGCCAGACCTCCGCCGACAGCCCGTTGAACACCGCCTGCTCCTTGCGGGTGGCGGGGAAGACATCGACGACCTGCTGGCCGTCAGCGCGGCTGCGGACGCCGGGAAGGTCGGGCTTCCCGTCCGCTTCCAGCGCCTCGATGAGAAGACGGATGTTGCGCACGACGGGAACCGGCCCGGCGAGCCACTCTTCGCCCTCCCCCACCTCACCGGACAGGTGGCCCTTCGCCCGGCACGCCGCCCGAACCCAGTCCCGGGCTTCGAGCTGGACGCCGTTGAGGCACACCTTCAACAACTCGATCCGCTCAGCCGGCGTCGACCGCGACCACGCCGCCTTGGCGCCGCTCAGGCGACGCAGACCGCCCCGCCACAGCGCTTCGGGCGTATCGGTCGGATAGTGCGGGGGCAACAGCTCTGGGGCGACCACTGCAGTCATCCACTCACCTCATGGTTCCATCCGCCTACTCTTAGCCGGACCGGCGACAGGCGCACGCGCCCCGCTCACAGCTCGACCCAATCCCCCCAGCCGTGGGCCAGATACGCACCCTCCTCTCGCGGATCGACGCCCTCTGGCCACCGCGTCGACAGCGCATAGTCGGCCCCACGCAAGTCCGCCCCCCGAAGGAGCGCGTCGCCCAGATCGGCATGCTGAAGGTTGGCGCCCCGAAGATCCACTTCGGACAGGTTCGCCGCGCCAAGGTCTGCCCGCTGCAGATCACACTCGACGAGGCTCGCGTGCCGAAGGTTGGCCTGGAACAGCTCCGCTCCGGTGAGGTCGGCCCCTTGGAGCCGGGCGCCGATGAGCGTCGCCTCGTTGAGGTTCGCTCGGCTCAGCATCGCCCCCCGAAGGTCCGATCCGTTGAAGTTGGCGCCGGTCAGGTCAGCCTCCTCAAGGTAAACCCCCTGGAGATCCAGCTCGCTGAGATCCACCCCCCGAAGCTCCCATCCGCTCTCCTGGAGGGCAAACAGAAGCTCACGGGCCTGGTGCTTCTCGCCCGCCAATAAGAGCGCCCGGAGGCGCTCGCTCATCTCCATGACCTGCATAATCCCAGGGTAACCTCCTCACACGGCTCCCCAGAATCGGACCGCTATTCCTGATCCTTGAACAGCTCCAACTCTTCCGGGCTCAGCTCCCCCTCTTCACGCCCATCATCTTCGAAATCTTCCGGTTCAAACATCCCAGAGTCGATCTCATCGGGCTCAGGCGCTTGCTGAACGGGAGCCGCCGTCCGGGTACCGGGGACGATGAACTGGCCCGCTTCACCGCTCCGGGGATCGAGGGTGTCGGGGTCCAGATCATCCGATTCATGCGTATACCACTGGGTGATAATAAACTCGACGCGGCGTTCCCGGGCGCGCTCCGTCTCATCGTCGGTCAGCGCTTTGGGCTTCACCTCGCCCATCGCCCGGGCCGCCATCCGAGAAGGATGGACGCCTGCGTCCATCAGCGCATCCACCACCGCGTTCGCCCGATCCCGAGACAGCCGGAAGTTGTATTCGAAGCTCCCTTCATCGCTGGCGTGCCCTTCGACGACGATCTGAGCGATCTGGCGGTTTTCATTGAGCAAGCCCGCCACATTGACCAGAATCGGGATCGACTCGGCCTTGATCTGTGCAGTGTTGTACACAAACTCAATCGGCTCATCGAGTCGAATGCGCGTGCCTTCGATGCCGATCCCCGTCCCATCTTCGAACGAGGGATCACCGATCAGACGAGTGATGTCGATGTCAGGGTCCGGAGGGGAAGGGACCGGGCCGGTGACCAACGGGGGCTGTGGCTGCGGACGTTCGGCAGGCTGGAAGGTCACGCCGACGAAGAACCGCTGCTGGGTGGTGCCGTAGCCGTCGGCGAGCCCACGGCCGGCGCCGACATCGATCAGGGTCGTCTTATGGTTGACCTGGAGCTGAAGCCCGGCGATGGCCTCAACCGGGTTCTCGCCGGAGTCAGGGCGGTAGAGGTTGGAGAAGCCCCCGCGGGTGAGCCCGCCGCCATATACCCACAGCCGATCCGGAAGCGCCTCGGCGCGGAGGGCACCGTTGACGATCATCTCAGGGCCGAAGGTGATGTCCTCTTCCGTCTCCAGCTGGGCGCGGGCGACACCCCCCGCGTCGGTGAGGACCTCGACACGGCCCAGGTCGAGGCTGGCGAGCAGGGCGCCACCTGTCCGCAGCGAAGAATCCCCCATATACGCCATTTTACGGCCGGTGGGAGCGATCAGCTCGCCCCGTACACCCAGGTTGAAGACACGACCGTCCACGAGGTTGAACCGAGCGGCCAGAGAGAGGTCGCCGAACCCCGCACCATCCGCGCCGAGGTTGGGGGTCTCGGTCCCTTCGTTGATGAACAGCGGCGCCCGGACCAGGATCGCGGCCCGGCGGGCGATGGCGTAGGTCGCGCCGAACTGCATGGCGACCCGATCTTCGACGATGGCGCCGACCTCGTAGCCCGAATCGTAGAGGACCAGGGGATCCTGCTGGTATTGGGTGAGCATCCCAACGCGCCAGCGACCGGCGTCGGTGATGAGCGGACTGTCGACACCAGGCACTGAACCCGTGGAGAACGTCGGGTTGAGCAGCTCAATGTCTGTGGAGTATCCGTCGGCATACGCCGACGATGCCGCGCCAACAAGCGCAGCCAGGAAGATCGGAGACATTCCGGACCTCGAACTGGAGTCAGGGGGTGGAGACGCAGCGGTGCCCATGTGGAGAAGCAAGGCACGCGCATGGTGAAGGATGCCTTTTTCCAAAGGAATCCGAGAACTTCAGTTTAGTGTACTGTCCAGATACATCGTTACCCGGCAGATCTGCCCAGCCGCGAATCAAAAACAATAGACAACGTTCAACCTTACAATAAACTCGATGTTCAAGGGATGGCGCGATCTGAATCCTGCTTTGATGCTACAACAGGAGTTCTAATTCGACGCCTTGTGGGGGATCTGGACGATGATGAACGCCTTAAGCCACGAAGAGCGGCTCCGCCTGATGCGGTTTGTATGCTCGTTTGCATGGGCTGACCTTGAGATTCGCGATGAAGAGCGCGCCTTGATCCGAAACCTGGGCATCAGCCTGGAGCTGACGCCGGTGGGGATGGAGCGGGTCGATCAATGGCTGCGCAATCCCCCGCGCCCCGAAGAAGTGGATCCCCAGGACATCCCCATGGAGCATCGCAAGATGTTCCTGGCCGCCGCACAGGCGACCATCGCCGTCGACGGTGAGATCGACCCGCAGGAAGCAACCATCCTGGAGCTGTTCGAGACGCTGTTGAGCGACGGCGAAGAGTAGACCCTCACCCTGCGTCGTTCTGAACGGTTCCCATGCTGCCGAACAAGGCAAGGCGCGCGTTGCGGCCAGGTGAGGTGTCGCTCATGACCTCCCTACGTCCCGTGACCGAGAGTCCTCACCCACGACGCCGGCGGATCGCGGCGGCAAACAGGATCCACCAACCAGCCACCCACCCGGTCGCGCCGCCATCACAGGAGCACCCCAGCTGAGGCTCAGGGTCCTGCGAGCGGGACCCCAACCCTGGAGACGCTTCCGTCACAGTGCCCGAATCCTCATCCGCTGAGTCATCATCGGGTGTGTCATCATCGGGGGTGTCATCATCGGGTGTGTCATCATCGGGTGTGTCATCATCGACGATGTCGTCCAGTTGATAGTCGGGGACCAGCGCGGGGAGCATCCGGCTGGTGACTTCGATTCGAACGACCGGGTCTTGGATGGTCTCGAAGGGGAAGCCGAACAACACACGCCCCTCTCCCCAGGCGGCAGCGACGCCGCCGGTTCCGTAGCGGGCGAGGACTTCGTCGTCCGTGAGGAGGACGTCGGGATACTCGACGGGGTAACCGGCGCCAAAGTCGAGGATGAGGTTGTCGAGCACCCCTTCCCCGGTCGCTTCCAGGGTGCCGGCGTCATCGGCCTCCATCAGCGCGCCCAGCCGCTGCTCAGCGAAGGCGCGGTCCGCCTCGCTGCCGCGCCGGTCGAGATCCCACAGGACCTCTGCGCCCGTGATCCAGACCACGCCGCCGGCATCCTGGAACGCCGCGAGGGCGGCCTGCTGTTCGGCATCCACGGTGGTGTCCTGAGAGGACTCTTCCCCCGCGATCCACCAGACCAGCCGGCTTCGGGCTGACAGATCGAGGCCCGTGAGCCGCTCATCGGCGGCGCTCTCAAAGGGCCATGCCTCGATGGTCTCACCGTGTAGAACGACGCCATCGAAGTTGTTGATCTGCGGCAGGTTCATCCGGACGACCTCACCGAGGCTACCGCCGACGTCGGTGCGCAGCAGGTTGCTGGCCCGCAGCCGATCGAAGCCGGCGACAATAAGGACGGGCGCGACGCCGTCCCAGGCCTTTCGGGCCCCCATCACCTCAGAGGGAAACGAGACACCGCCGTCGTTGACCGCGGCGACGCGGGCATACACCACGTCACCCGGCTCTGCGTCGAGGATCATAGCGGTCCCGCTGACCGGGGTTCCGTTGTCCCAGCTCCGCCCATCCTGCGAGCGAAAGACCCGGTAGGTGACCGCCGGATCGCCGAGCGGCGCACCGGACGGTCCAGGTGACCAGGTCAGCTCAAGCTCCCCGTCGACGGTGTGCAGAAGGGCGACATCCCCCGGGGGCTCCGGCAAAAACACCGGCGTTTCTCCGCTCTGGGCCGCGAAGTAGCGGACCACGGCCCGCATCATCGCCCGCGCGGCGTCCTGACGAAACCGTGGCTCCTTGAGCACCGCCGCATCGGATTCGAGATCGTGGAAGGCCAGCTCGACGAGGGCTGCAGGCATCTCGGGGTTGTGGAGCGGGCTCAGCTCGCTGAACGCCGCGGTTCGCACGCCACGGTTCGACCATCCGCTGTCCCACCGGGTCCGGATGGTGTCGATCAGCTCTTCCTGAACCAGCGCACCGAAAATATCAGAGCCCGGAACCGGTGAATAGGTGCCTTCATAGATATAGGTCGAGGTCCCCTGCCCCCCACCGGCGTTGGAGTGCCAGGACAGATAGACGGCCGGCTCACCGGTGGGGTGTTCCCAGGCCGCCCACCGGGAGCGGACCGCCGGATCCGATCCGTCGCCGTCGTCATAGGGGTCATAGACGATCGGTGGGGCGCCGTTGAACTGGGCATATTGGATGGCCCCTTCTTCCCACCGGTCGCGTCCGCTCAGCTGCCCGAACCGCTCCACCTCAGAGATCCCACCGCCAACCCGGACGGCATCAGCGGACAGCCACCGTCCGGTCTGGTCACTGTCCGCGATAAGCTCAACGGTGAGGCTGTCTGGCCCTTCTGGCAACCACAACCACTCCAGATACTGCCAGGTCGACCCATGGACGGTCTGGTCGACGCTTCGATCGATCACACCGCCGGAGTGAGTGATGCGATAGTGGGCATTGGTCGCATGGTCGGCGTCAGCGTCCCAGGACACATAGACCGCGTAGTAGCCATCTTCAGGGATATCCGGGGTCCAGACCGCCCGGCCGCCGCCATCCGCGGGGAAGCGTCGCGTGGTGCCTGCATCGAAGGGATCCACACCATACCGGTATGGCGGGCGATCGGCGAACCCGGCGAGGCCATCCTGAAACCCCGCGCCGACTTCCTGGTAGCCAGGGTCACCGTCGTCGACGATGGCCATCTGAGGGTTGAGGTCTCGCTCACGGGCGGTGAACACCGAGGCCCCTGCGTTCTCAAGGTACCGGATGAGGTACTGGTTGGCGCCCTCAGGGTTGTGAAAGTCCTCAACGGTGTCGAACAGATTGGGCCGCTGAGTGGAGAACCGGCCCAGGGACTCGTACCAGATGTAGCCATGGCATTGAGAGAGGTAGACGGCCTTTCCACGGAGCGCACCGTCACTTGCCCCGGGCAGATCGATCGGCGCGGCTCTTCGTCGCCAGGGTTCTTTGTTGGGAACCGCGATCGCTGGGGGCTCTTCCCACCCCAGGTCGACGTGTGGGTCGTCGGTCCACCCGGCTTCGGCTTCAAGCAACAGATCCCGATCATCCAGCGAATTCGCGAACGCAACGGCAGAGATAAGCGGCCAGAGCACAGCACCCCTCCTGCGGCTTCAGGCAGCGGAAGGGTATCCTTGATGGGCTGAGGGCGTAGAAACAACTGTGCAACGGTCGAGGAACTCCTTAGGCTTCTGGTCTACTGGAATCGAGTTGAGGGGAAATCGCTGTCCATGTCTTCGCTGCCTGTCCCGAAGCGCCCATTCGTCCATCGTAAGCACGGTCGCGCACGACCCGACCCGTACCATTGGCTCCGCGATCGAGACGACCCGTCCGTCATCGAACACCTGAAAAAGGAAAACGCGCACAGCCAGACGTGGCTGAAGGACAACGGCGGCGACGACCTGAAAGAAACGCTCGCCAAAGACATGCTTCATCGCATCGTCGAGGACGACAGCACCCCACCTTTGCCCAATGGTGCCTACCGGTACTACACCCGCACCGAGCGCAACCAGCCCTACCCGATCCACTGTCGGCGCAAGGACGCACCCGACGCCCCTGAAGAGATCATCCTCAACGTCAACGCCCTCGCTGAGGGGCAGGACTATATTCGGATCTACCAGAGATCGGTGAGCCGCGATCATCGGCACCTCGCATGGCTACAGGATGACGACGGCAGCGAGCACTTCCGGCTCCGCGTCAAGGACCTCTCCACTGGGGAGATGCTCGACTACGAGGTGGCCGACACGAAGTGGACGCTGACCTGGGCGGCAGACAGCCGGACCATCTTCTATGCCCGCGCAGACGCAGCCAAGCGGCCCTACCAGATCTGGCGACATGACATCCACTCGCCGCCCGAAGACGACGTCCTCGTCTTCGAAGAGCTCAATGAGCGCTACTTCGTCAGCGCGTCGACCAGCAGTGACTGGCAGCGGATCTTCGTGACCAGCGCGTCGAAGATCAGCAGCGAGATTCATTTTTTGCACGCCGACCGACCCGAACAGCCCCCCCAGATGCTCTGGCCGAGACAAGAAAACGTCGAAGCCTACGCCACCTTCGCAGGTGATCGGTACCTGATTCGCACCAACCTCGGGGCGCAGACCTTCCGGATCCTCACGGTCCCCGCCCAGACACCACAGGCGACCCCCACAGAGTGGCTCGCCGCCGATCCCGACATCACCCTGACCGGTATGGCCGCCTTCAACGATCACCTCGTCGTTGGCATGCGGGCCGATGGAAATGAGCAGTTTCAGGTGTTCCGCCGGGCAGACAACGCGACCCATCGGATCGAATTCCCCGATCCAAGCTATATGCTGGGCGCTGCGGGGAACTACGAGTACGACACCGAGAACTTCTTCTTCAGCTACTCCTCACCGCGACAGCCGAACACGGTCTACCAGTACAACATGGAGACGCGCGAGCGGGTGCTGCTCCATGAGAACCCTGTCGGTGGAGAATTCGATAAGGACAACTTCATCATCGAGCGCGTCATGGTGGTCGCGTCCGATGGGGAGGCGATCCCCTTGACCATCACCCGGCGCAGAGATGTCGTCCAGGACGGCAACCGGCCGGTGCTGATGTTTGGATATGGCTCGTATGGCTCGACCTATGACGCCTATTTTTCCAACCTGAAGCTGCCGCTGCTCGATCGGGGTGTCATCGTCTGTATCGCACACATCCGCGGCGGCGGAGAGATGGGCCGGCGCTGGTACGACCATGGAAAAAAAGAGCATAAGATGAACACCTTCACCGACTTCATCGCGTGCGCGGAACATCTGGTGGCGTCTGGATGGACCCGGCCCGAGCGGCTCGCCATCTCCGGGGCAAGCGCGGGGGGGTTGTTGATGGGTGCGGTGACCAACATGCGACCCGATCTGTTCAACGCCGTGGTCGCACAGGTCCCGTTCGTCGATGTGGTGAGCACGATGCTCGACGACTCGCTGCCGCTGACGGTCACTGAATACGATGAGTGGGGGGATCCGAATGATGTGGCGGTCTTTGAGCGGATGATGTCGTACTCCCCCTACGACAACGTCACCGCGCAGGCCTACCCCGCGATGCTCATCACCGCTGGGCTCAACGATCCACGGGTCAGCTATTGGGAGCCGGCCAAGTGGGCGGCGCGGCTTCGAGAACGATCCATCTCCGGCGCCCCGGTGCTGCTCAAGATCCATCTGGGCGCAGGCCACGGCGGTAAGTCCGGGCGATACGGAATCATCGAAGACTACAGCTGGATCTTCGCTTTCGTCCTCAAGCAGCTGGGCGTCGAATAAGACGGGCGGATCCGGGCCGCCGGCGGGATAAAGGACAACCACCATGGCGAATTCCAACCTCGCACAGCAGGCGCTCAACAACCTCGTCAACCAGTTCGCACGTCCAATGGACTTTTTGCGGGAGCTGGTTCAAAACTCGATCGATGCCGGATCGCCCCGGGTTGAGGTGTGGCTCCAATTCACCCCCCCCAAACCCGGGCAGCGCGAAGGCGTCCTTGAGATCCACGTCGATGACTTCGGCGAGGGGATGGACGAAAAGATCATCGACGAGCAGCTGACCCGCATGTTCTCGTCGACCAAAGAGGACGACCTGACCAAGATCGGGAAGTTTGGCATCGGCTTCACCTCGATCTTCGCCATCAACCCCGAAGCGGTGCTGCTGCATACCGGCCGCCACGGTGAGTACTGGGAGCTGTTGTTCCACGCCGACCGGTCGTTTGACAAGGTTCGGGTCGACAAGCCCGTCGACGGCACGCGCATCACGCTTTATAAGCGGATGATCGAGCAGGACATCGAGAAGTTCATCCGCGAATGCCGATGGATCCTTCGGTACTGGTGTGAGCACTCCAACACCCCGGTCACCTTCTGGGATCGGCGGGGCCAGCAGACCGATGCAGTCGTCGATGAGTCCGATCCCTTCGCGGCCTTCGCTGCGCCCGCTGCGGGCGCGGTGTCCGGACCGGAGGCGGTCACCCGAGACCTCGATCTGGAGGCCGACCTGCTGGTCGAAGTCCATGAGGACACCGTCTCTGCCCTGGTCGGCTATGCGCGCCAGCCCCGGTATGGGTTCTACAACGGCGGCCTGACCCTGCTCAACACCCGCTCGGCAGAGACGCTCGGGGAGTATGCGGATCGGCTGAGCCATCTGAGCTTCAAGGTCAAGTCCGACGACCTCGAGCACACCCTCACCCGGGACAACGTCATCCAGGACGCCCACTGGCACTCGGTGATGCGGGTCGTGCTGCGGGCCGCCCGGACCCTCCAGGAGCGGTTGCTGGAGACCCTGGAGACCACCGCGCAGCAGAAGGACGACGTCCGTCCCTGGCTCCGCTACCTCGCCCGCGACTGCAAGGCCGACCCGGAAGTCCGCCAGATCGAGGATTTGTGGGGCCGGGTCAAGCTGCACGACCACAACCGGGCGGTCGTCTCGCTGGAAGCCATCGACGACCAGATGAGCCGAAGCGGCGCGGTCCTCCTGGATCCGGGGCCGGGACCGCTTCGGGCAGCGCTGGAGGAGCAGGACTTCATCCTGCTGCCAGACGCCGCAGAGGTCCGCGAGCTCCTCCGGGAGGCGCCCCAGGACGGGCTGTTCGTCCGCAACAGCCGCCAGATCACCTCCGCCGATCGGATCTTCGTGCTGCCGCAGCTGGTGAGCCTGGACAGCCTGCCCAACCTGGAGCGGGCGATGATCAAGCGGTGCCAGGCGTTGATTCACGCCAGCACCGGCTCCCGGATCGAGCTGAAGGTCGGCGAGTATGGCGGCGCAGAGCAGGCCGCGAGCGAAGCGCTCGCCCTGGACGGGCCGGCAGATGGCGCGTTGTTTTTGCGCCCAGATCGGGGGCGGTTCCGCTGGCCGCTGTTTCTGGTGCGGCGGTGTTTGCTGCTCAACCGCCACCATCCCTTCTACCAGGCCCAACTCATCGCATTTTCAGAGGAGCAGACGCTGGCGGCCTACGGCCTCGCCAGCGCCCTGTTGCATGAGGACGGCATCCACCGGCAGCGCCTGTTCAACAAGATGCTCGACGCCGCCGTTCAGGAGATCCTGCCCCGATGAGCGCCATCGATGAGATCATCGCCCGGAGCCGTACGCCCGGGACCTTCATCGAGCGCCGGCACTTCACGCTCTCCCGCGAGAAGGCGATCGAGAAGCTGCGAGAGTTCTCCCTGCGAACCCCTCGTCAGTACATCCTGGAGCTGATCCAGGCCGCCGTGTTCAGCGGGGCGACCTATATCGCCGTGGACATCAATCATGAGCGGTTGCTGGTCGCCTGGGTCGGTGGCCAGTCGTATCGGGCCGATGAGCTGGAGAGCATCTTCGATTACCTGTTCGCCGACCGGGGCGAGATGTCGACCCGACACCTCACCCAGCTCGCGATCGGGCTGAACGCGCTGCTCCAGCGGAAACCCAAGCTAATTCGGATCGAATCCGGCGACGGCTCTGCGATGAAGACCGCACGGATGGATCTGGACAAGGCCGGTCAGGGCAGCCTGGGCATCCCGGAGTCCGGTCTGGCCGGCACCTACATCCTCGTTGAGTATCCGACCAGCTGGCTGCCGCGGTTCACCCGGAGACAGTTTCATCCCGAAGAAGGCCTCATCGAGATGAAGTGTCTGTATGTGCCGGTTCCGGTGCTGCTCAACGGTCGGGCGCCGTTCGGCTATCGGGCCAGTCGAGAGATTCATCTGTACGGCATCCGCCACCAGCAGACCTTTGACTTTGACGGCCGGCGCGGCGTCATCGGCCTTCCCGGCCATGAGATGGGGCGGGCAGGCCGGGTCGGCCGAGAGTTTCGGATGGTCGTCGGCGGCGTCTGGATCTCCAGCCTGGAGCTTGCAGAGCTGGGCGGCCCGACCCACACCGACGGCTCCTATGGCCCGCTGTCCGGCGTCATCTGCGACGATCGGCTCCGCAAGACCGCCGACCAGTCCGACGTCGTCCAGGATCGCCGCTTCGTCGAGATGCTCCACGCCGTCCAGCCCATCGCCACCGAGCTGGTCCGCGACCAGAGCAAGCGCCCCTATACGCCGCCGAGCCTCCCCCGGATCCCCGACGCACCCGAAGAAGCCGAAGAGCAGCCGGCAGAGCCGCTCCCCGAGCGGATCTTCCAGCTCGGCCCCCGGCCCGCGCTGGAGCTGGATGCCCTGCTCGCCCTCCCGGAAGGGGAGCCGGTCTTCTGGGTCAGCCCGGAAGCGGTCGAAGACCTGCTGGAGGCCACCGATCCCCAACGGTTCGGCTCCCTGGTGCTCAACCTGACCCCCGGACAGGTCCGCTCTCTGGAATTGTCTGCCCCAGACCTTGGCATCGCACGCCTTAACACCCCCGCAGATGCCGACTTCGTCCGCCGCGTCATCGAACGGCGGCAGATGACGAAGCGGGTGAGCTTACCGTTTTTTTCCTCGGATCATCCCGATGTCCGCGGACAGATCACCATCCGATTCCACTCCGCAGGCCCGATGCCTCGGTGTGGAGATCCACGGCTCGGCGGCACCCCGCTGTTCATCACCGATGGCGAGGGGACCCTGTGGTGCAGCCAGGAGCCCCTCCACCTCAGCCGGGTCAGCATCACCCTGGAGCTGGAACACCCCGTCGACAGTCCCCGGGACCTTAAAAACGCCCTGATCCTCCAGGCGATGCCCGAGGTCTGGCGGCTGCTGGTCTCCGAGCAGGTCGACGGCGACGCTCCCCCCGAGCTGGACGCCGAGCAAGCCTTCCTCTCCAGCATCATGGCGCTGAACACCCATGCCTATTTTGTGGCGGAAAATGGCCAGAAGCGCCTGGATGCGACCCTGCCCTTGAGCTGGGGGGACCACACCGAAGCGTTCCGAAGCCGTGGCCTGTGTGATGCGCTCGACGGCTCGGTGACGCTCGACGGGTTGATTGAGATGCAGGGGACCGGGACGGTCCGCACCCTGGTACGCCTCGAAGACCGGATGCGGATGGAGCGCATCGAGGAGCGGCTGGGTTTCGGACATCTTGCCCTCCAGGATGCCGATGAACGGCCGATCATTTCGGTCAAGCGGATCCGCGGCGAGTGGAAGGTCATCAGCCGCCAGGCCGATGAAATCGTCAAGGGGCCCATGGTCTGGTTGAGACCCAGCATCGACCCCGACTGGTCGCCCGAGATCTCGCTTCACCCCACCATCGGGCGGAGCGCGCCGGCAGACGTCGTGATGTCCCCCGCGGACTGGGCCACCGGCGAGTCCATCCTCGCAGAGGCCCTGCGTGAGCATGATGCCGCAGTCAGCTGGCGATCCCTCGCCGATGGCTCCGGGCACTCTCCGCGACGGTGCCGGGGGATGGCGCGACTCGCCCTGGTCGCCCTCGCCGTGGCGGGGCGGACGAGCGGTCGGATCCTGCGGACCGCGGACCACCGCCCCATCGCCCCGAGCGCCCTCGCCGCGGGCACGGATCTTCGGATCGCGCCGGCACATGGGCCCGCCGTGACCGAGCCGGACACCGTACTGATGACCTTCGACCAGCTCTGCATCATCGAACAACACGGGGTCCAGACCCGGCTGCGGTTCGACGACGCCCCCGACGTCTGGCGATCACTGGCCGACGCCTCCGACCCGCGATGGCTGATTCGGCAGGAGCTCCGGGCCCCTGGCATCCGCGGATGGTTGGGGCTCCGGGACCCGTTCGACGGCTCCTCTGGCGTCTTCGTCCAGGCCATCGGCGCCGTGGCCGCGCTGCCCGATGTGACGGGTCAGGCCCCCTGCCATGGACTGCTCCAGGTCAGCGGACGGACAGCACAGCTCAACCGGGCTCAGCTCGAGCTGCTCACCCTCACGCGCAAGCAGCTGTACCAGAAGCTCTCCGATCGGCTCGATCGCTTCGTCCAGGACCAGAGGGGCGCCGCCGAGCAGTACCTCGCCGCATACGCCGCAGAGCGGGCTCCGAAGTCCACCGCCCCCGGTCCGGTCCGGCCGCTGCAGCACCTGCGGGCCCGACTGGTCGACACCCTCCCGCCCGCCCTCAATGAGGGGCTGTTTCTGTCCGTCGGCGACGATCCGAACGCCAATGGAAAGGTGCCCCTGCGGCTGGTCAACGATGAAGTGCGGGGCGGCGTCCTGTTTATGATGGATGGCAAGCACCGGCTCACGAAGAAGGCGATGGAGAACCCACGCGGGCCAGCCAGTGAGCTGCTGCTGCTGGAGATGGTCCGGCGGCTGGCCGTCTGGGCCGACCAGGTCGGCGTCAACCTTGACCTGTTGGAGATGCAGCGGGTCCTCATCGCCCAGCGGGTCTCGCACACCGCTGGCGAGGGCATCCAACCGCCCACGCCAACCCCGACGCCGGTGCGCATCCCCGAAGGGTGAGCCCCGTTACTTGCTCACCGATGCCGCTGGGAGGACCGAAGGGGGACGCTGAGCGGCCATCCGACGGCGGAACCCCTCTGCGATGAGAATGCCGAGCGGCGCTGACAGCCAGATGCAGGCGAGGATCGCTGCAGCCTCGATGTTCCGGAAGATCGGGCCGATGACGAACAGCATCACCCGGAACAACCAGAATGACCCCCACATCGATCCCGCGAAGCGGATCATCCAGATCCGATGCGCGGAGACGTCGCCCCGGCGGATGGCCACGACGCCCATCACCGCACAGACGTAGACACAGGCTGACATGAACCAGAACCCAACCATCGACAGGTTCCCACCATACTCGCCCACCGGACCGTGCTCCGCCGCAAGCCAGACCGCGCATCCCACGCCGAGCGTCAGGCTCAGAAACGACACCCGTCCCAACACCCGGTGAACACTGCGGCGCGATCCCGTTCCTGGACGGAACAGCTGAACGTGCATCAGCACGAAGGTGATGGTGTTGAACAGGATGTGCCCATACAACAAAGCCGATCTCAGCTGCGAGCCGTTGAGGAAGCGATCGTAGAAGGCCGCGCCCCAGGCGGGATGCTGCGTATAGTGCTCCCCCCAGACGGTGCAGTCATTGTTGGGGCACGCCGACAGCGCGGCGGCTCCCTGCCCTTCGGCGAGGCCGAGGTTGTCGGGGACATCGTAGATGCCGATGAAGAACGCGATCGAGTCCGGGATACCCGCGACGAAATAGCGCAGGTTCAAGAACAGCAGAAGCCCAAGACCGAAGCCTAAAAACGCGCCGAACCGGTTGCGGCGCCAGCCGACGATGAGCAACCCCAGCCAGATGACCAATGCGGCGTAAACCGCGAGGACGCCAAACGGAAGATTCATCGCGCGCTCCATTGAATGAAGTGACTGGGGGGCACCGCACTGGATAGTACACCCACACGCCAAAAGCGCGAAGCGAGAAGCGAGAAGCGCAAGACGAGAAGCGCATGACGCGGAACCTGGGAGGGAGTGATGGCGGAAGAGGTGGCGTCCACATCCACACAGCAGGTTCGGGTCTCCAGCTGGGGACACCTGCAAGAGGAGCTGTTCGCCAAGACCTGGGACCCGACCATCTGCCGGTTCCGCTCCACCTTTGTTTACCGGGGCCTGCCCGACGCCGGCTACAAGCTCCTCACCAGCCTGTCTCGCACCGTCGACCCGCACTACCATCTCGAAGGTCACCTGCTCCGGAACTTCCGAAAGTATGGGCACACCCGCCGTGAAACGCTCCCAGACACCGTCTGGCATTGGTTGACCATCGGTCAGCACCATGGCCTGCCCACCCGGCTGCTGGACTGGACCTACTCGCCCTACGTCGCGCTGCACTTCGCCACCAATGAGGTCGGCCTGTCCGATCGGGACGCGATCGTATGGGTGGTGGACTACGTCAAGCTCAACAAGTCCGCCCCCAGACGGCTCCGAGATGCCCTGGAAGCGATGGGATCAAATGTGTACACCACTGAGCTGCTTCATCGGGTGTGTGCGACCATCGAAGAGTTCGACACCCTCGATTCCCAACCCTTCGCCCTGTTTTTTGAGCCGCCCTCCCTCGATGAGCGGATCATCAACCAGTACGCCCTGTTCAGCATGCTCTCCGACCCAGCCATCCATATGGACGACTGGCTCAAGGCGCACCCCGCCTTCTGGCGACGGATCATCATCCCCCATGAGCTTCGGTGGGAAATCCGGGACAAGCTCGATCAGGCCAACATCACCGAGCGGGTCCTGTTCCCCGGCCTCGATGGGCTGTCCGCATGGCTGCGCCGCCACTATACGCCGTTGATCTGACCGCTACGTGCCGCACGCGTCATTGACTTCCCCCGGCGTGCCCAGATCACCGTCCCCATACGCCGTCGACGCATCGCACCAGTTCGAAGACGAGTTGTTGGAGACGTCATCGGTCGCGTCGGGATCCAGCGACATGCTCTCCCCTGAGCCGCCGCCCCAGCTCGGGAAATAATTCACCCGATCCACCTCCACGCTGCCTTCGTCTGGATCATCGAACTCCAGGATGATCTCATCGCCCGAGCTTGCGTTGTTGGAGAGCTGGAAGCTGCCGCCGTAGGCGTAGTCTGCCACCACGCCCCCGTTCGTTGAAGAATTTCCATTGCGGGCGAAGACGACGAAGGTGCTCGCCCCGATCAGGATCTCTTGATCGATCTCAACGATTTCACCGCCATCATCCGAGATGCTCCATCCGGAACACAGCCGAATATCTGCATCTGTGGCGTTGTAGACCTCGAAGTACTCCCCGTTGCTGTCTTCGACCGCAGAAGGGTTGTACATGATCTCGGTGATGACCAGGTCACCTGCGGACAGCAGCCCCTCATCGCAGTACCCATCACAGTCATTGTCCACCCCGTCGCGAAGCTCGTCCGCCTCAGCGTACACCGTCTCATCATCGTCGTCGCAGTCGGTGCCCTCATGGTCCGCCGAGTCATCGCCGTCCTGATCGGCGTCGAAGTCTGATGCCCCGTCGCAGTCCTGGTCTTCGCCGTCGTACCAGATCTCATCGGCGCTGGGGTTGATGTCATCGTCGAGATCATCGCAGTCGGCGCCGCCGGATAGGGCCCGATCAAAGCCATCCCGGTCGGCGTCGAAGTCCGAGGCGCCGTCACAGTCCCGATCCGCGCCGTCGTACCAGATCTCGCGCGCGTCGGGGTTGACGTCGGCCTTCGTATCGTCGCAGTCCGTCCCGGTGCCGTACTCGTCGCTATCGTAGCCGTCACCGTCGGCGTCGAAGTCCGAGGCGCCGTCACAGTTCTGGTCTTCACCGTCGTACCAGACCTCGCTCGCGCCAGGATTGTAGGCTTCATCTGCATCATCGCAATCATCGCCGTCGTAGGTGTCTGCGTCGTACCCGTCTCGATCGGCGTCGAAGTCCGAGGCGCCGTCACAGTCCTGGTCTTCGCCGTCGTACCAGATCTCATCTGCGGCGGCGTTCACCGTGGCATCGAAGTCATCACAGTCGGTGCCGCCGAACAGCTCCGGGGTCTCATCGTCTTCATCGGCGTCGTAGTCAGAGAGGCCGTTGCAGTCCTGGTCCGTGCCGTCATACCAGACCTCAGCCGCGCCCGGGTTCACCCGGCGGTCCGCGTCGTCGCAGTCATCGCCGCCATGGCTGTTGCTGTCGTGGCCGTCCTGATCGGCGTCGAAGTCCGAGGCGCCGTCACAGTCCCGATCCGCGCCGTCGTACCAGACCTCACGCGCGTCGGGATTGACGAGCGGATCCCCATCGTCACAGTCAGCGCCCGCGTAGGCTTCAGCGGTGTAGCCGTCCCGGTCGGCGTCGTAGTCGTTCGCCCCGTCACAGTCCTGATCGATGCCGTCGTACCAGACCTCGCTCACGCCGGGGTTGAAGGCTGCGTCGCTGTCATCACAGTCTTCGCCGCCATATTCGTCGGAGACATAGGCGTCTTTGTCCGCATCATAGTCGTTCGCGCCATCGCAGTCCTGATCGGTCCCGTCGTACCAGGTCTCTGTCGCGGCGGGGTTGATGGTGGCGTCCAGGTCGTCGCAGTCGTCCCCGAACGGCTCAGCCTGCGCCCCGTCCGCGTCCGCGTCGTAGTCGTCGGCGCCGTCACAGTTCTGGTCGGTCCCGTCGTACCAGATCTCCAGCATGCCCGGGTTGAGCGCCCCGTCCGCGTCGTTGCAGTCGTCGCCGCCGTAGGCATCGCTGTCGTAGCCGTCACTGTCAGCGTCGAAGTCCGACGCCCCGTCACAGTCCTGGTCGATGTCGTCGTACCACCGTTCGTCTGCGCCAGGGTAGACCGCTTTGTCGTCGTCGTCGCAGTCGCCGTCCACTTCTCGGAACCCATCGATGTCATCGTCGAACAGAACCGTCCCCTCATCAACGGTCTCATCGCAGTCGTTGTCGATGCCATCTGCCAACTCAACGGCGCCTGGGTAGGTGTTCGGATCATCGTCTCGGCAGTCGCCATCACACAGGGTGAAGGTGTCGAGATCATCGTCGAGGCAGGCATCGATCCCCACCGACAACACGCAGACGTCGGTGTAGCCGCGCGCGTCGGTCACCGTGAGCCCGATGGCATGATCGCCCGGCGAGAGCGTCGCCCGATCGAAGGTCACATCGCCGGTCGAGTCAGGCGCACCGTTGAACAGCTCCCCGTCGAGGTCGCTGGTCACGACGACGGACAGCTGATCGGGCGCCGTCTCGGTGTCCACGACCTGCGCCCGGAACGGGATGGAGACCCCTTCGAACACCACCGCCCCGGGGAGCGGGGAGACCCAGGCGCAGGTCGGCGGGATGTTCGCTTCGGCGTCAAGGCGCACGGTGGCCACCCCCGAAGCGTTGCGGGCGTCTCGCACGGAGATCTGGATGTTGTGGACCGCGTCGGAGAGCGCCAACGAGAACTGCGCGACACCACCGGCGCAGTCCGTGTCCGGGACGATCTCGTCAAAAAACACACCGTCGATGTCGCTCTCAAGAGTGTAGGTCAGCCCATCGAGCCCACCGTCGTCGTCAACGTTAATGCACAGCTCGACGGGGAGCGTGGGATCAAAGGTCGAGCCGGTAGAGGGACGGACAACCGTGACGGTGGGCGGACGGTTGCGGATCGTGACCGAGTTGTCCTGGCAGCCCCACAACGCCAACACGCTGATCGTCGAGATTCCAAGCGAGCGCATCTCCACCTCCCCATTGAGGCGGAAGGATATCGGAATCGGTCTGTGACGTCTCAGCCAATCCGGTGACGGTTCAACCTGCCCGCGGCACCAACGGAGCCGCGATCACGTCGACGCCCTTCTGTGCGGCCCAGTCTCGCAACGGCGTCATCAGGTTGGGAGAGGCCGCGAAGCGTCGCTCCCGGTACAGGCCATAGTCGTCGGGGACGATCTCACCCACTGCGGGGGGGAGCCAGGGATCTCGATGTCCCGACTGCCGCACGTCCCGGGCCACCACTTCGGCCGAGAGGTGCAGCAGCAGCCCCTTGTGCAGAGATTCGGGGGCCGCGTCGGGCATCGGGAGGCCAGGGAACCAGAACGGACCGACGAACGTGCGGGACAGGCGGGTCACCTCTGCACCGGAGACCTGGTTGAGCTGTGCACGCAAGGCCATCAGCGGCGTCCCGATGTGACGGGACAGCAGATGTTGGAGCCCCCGATCGGCGACCGCGCGGCCGTCCGCCCCCCTGCGGATGGGGCCATAGCGCTCCCATCCAGCCCGGCCGCTCAGCTCTGCACACACCCGCATCCAGGCGCCGCCAGGCGTCATCCGATCAAAACGCAGGACGAAGTCGGTGCTTCGCCCCAGCCGCTTGAGGGCGACCTCCAGCCGAGAGATGGGCAACAGGGCCTCCTCGCGGAGATGATGGTGGAGCAGGCGCCGATGGTGCATCCGGGCCCCAAGCGCTGCATCCAGCCGAAGCGCCCGGGCGACCTCCTGATCGGAGAGGCGGGTATACCCCTCGCCCTGACGGGCGAGGGCCTGCTCGGCGATGGCCCGCTCCATCCATGGGAAGCTCGGCAGCCCGGAGCGCACATCCACCTCCGCCGGCCACAACAGGGTGCCCGATGTCGCTGGGTCGAGGGCTTTGAGATGATTGAGCGACTCCCGGAGCGGGACGAAGTCCCGGTTCGGCGCCAGGGCGTTGAGGCCTGCGGTCAGGGCGCGGACATAGGGACCGACCTGTTTTTCAGGCAGGGGCAGGTAGGCGTCCGCCGTCTGATCGTCGGCTACAGCGTCTTTTTGTTCGTCAGCCACGACTCCACCTCGGACTCGGCGGCCTCACGCAGCGCCATGTCGGCGAGCGCCGCGGCCCTCTCCCGGCTCATGTCGTTCAAATCATGGGTGAGATCGAGCGAAGCCGAGTGCTGGGAGTCCTGAAGCTGACGCGACATCTCCGGCAACACCCGGGTCAGCAGCTCCTGCGCCTGGGCGACGTACACCTCCGTCGCTTCCATCGCGACATCCAGCTCAGCCAGCGACTCGTTCAGCTCATTGATGACCGTCGGAGCGTCCGCCGCCATCCCCAGCGCCTGGATCTTACGACCGGCGCCGTTGACCCGTGCCGTCGCCGCCAACACAAACTGCGCCATCTCCTCATACATGCCCATCACCGTGTCCCGAAGGCCACGGGCGGGGCTGATCTCATGTCGAAGCAGCTGGGACTGGGCCCGGAACAGCTCGACCGACAGCGACTCCGACCGCTCCTCAAACTGGAGCCGATCCATCACCTGATCGCGCTCGCCCGCCGCGACATCCAGATCACCGCTCTCGATGGCTTGAAGCTGCTCTTCGAGTTCGATGACCCGCTGGGCCGCGGTGCGCTCGTTGCGCATCGCCTGCGCGCGTTCATGGTGAAGCTTCTCCACCTCTTCCTGCATCTGCAGCGCAGTCAGCCGAAGCTCATCCGAGAACGCCGAAGCCTGACGCAGCCGCTGGCTGACGTGCTCATACCGATGCAGCAGCTCTTCCGCCACGCTCCGGCGCTCCAGGATCATCCGGCGACGGTTGAAGGTCCGGACCAGGGCGGCGAGCATCCCGCCCTCCTGCTCCTGCGCCTGTAAGGCGTCCAACCGCTGCCCCTTGTCCTGCATCGCCGCCAGCTCTTCCCCCAACTCCTGGGAGATCTTCTGCTGTGAGACGACCAGCCGGTTGACCTCCTGCAAGGTGTCCCGATGCCGATCACGGAGCACATCCCGCCGCTCAAGCAGCGAGGCCTGCGTCGGTCGATCCCCCTCATACTTCGGGGGCGGAGTCAGCT
Organism: Myxococcota bacterium; assembly: GCA_038520555.1. Classification (GTDB taxonomy): domain Bacteria; phylum Myxococcota_A; class UBA796; order UBA796; family UBA796; genus JBCBLB01. The sequence goes on from JBCBLB010000003.1 coordinate 25,687, forward strand.
TCAGCTTCTGCGTCATGGTCTATCAATTCTCTAAGTCATCTTAGACCATGGCGCATTCCTCTGCGATCCGATTCCGCGTCTGCCCCGTCCAACAGTGACTCAGCGCCGGTTTCGAGGCAGCGGATCGCCCGGACGACGACGGGGGCGAACCGGCCGCTTCGGCTGCGCATTCCCGTCTCCCGCATTCCCTTCTGTCACATTCTCTTCTGTTGTATCCATATCTGTCGGCCCCATGCCCGGAGGCTCTGCAACGTCCAGCTCCTCCGCCGCGGCGACCGCGTCCCGGAGCAGGCTCCCATCCCCCAGAAGGGCCTTCTCCTCTGCCATGTCTCGGGCTGCAGACTCGCTCACGCCCCACATCCGGGCCAGCTTCTGGGCGATGTCATCAGTGTAGTCCAGCTCTGCGAACGAACACCCCAGCCGCTCCGGATCCTCGCGGGCCTTCTCCCGGCTCTCTACCAGCAGCTCCGACAAGTCGTCGTCCGCGCCATTGATGAGCTTGTAGCCGATCGTCAGCTTCCCCTCACCGGGGTCCTGGTCCCACATCTGCCCGATAAGCTTCGCGTCACAGTAGCTGTAGGAGCTCGCCTCCCAGCGGTTGAACTGATCGGCCTCTGCCTGACGGTTCGCCACCTCGTCGCCAGGGCCTTCCTCACCGGGTTCGTACGTCTCATCGGGGTTTATCTCGTCCACCCACACCTCATCCGACCCGCCGCCGATGAGACCGCCACAGGCGAAGGAGAAGCCGACAAGCGCGATCAGGGTGAGGACGCTCTTCAACCGCATGAGTGCTCCGATTCAGATCAAGACAGCCCATCTTACCGCGATCGCTGTTTATAGTGGGGGCATGCCGACCTCACTGCTGAACCGGGCGCTCACGGTTCTCCTCCCCGCTGCTGTCGCGTTTATCGCCTACTGGTCCACCCTCGGCCATCAGATGGTCTGGGATGACACCACCCTGCTCCGCCCAGATGTGCTCGCCAAAGCCTGGGGTCCCCTTCCCTTCTCGGTGAACTATTTTCGTCCCCTCGGGGTGTGGTCGCTCGCTGTAGAAGCCAACATCTGGCAGGGAGACCCCGCAGGCCATCACCTGGGCAACGCCGCGCTCCACGCCATCAACACCGGGCTGGTCGCCGCGCTGCTCCGGGGCCTCATCGACCGCGATGGGCCAGGCTGGAAGGCCGCGATCCTCGCCCTGGTGTTCGGACTACACCCGGTCCTCGTCGAAGGCATCGTCTTCATCTCCAGCCGCTTTGACCTCCTGCTCACCGCTGGCCTGCTGCTCGCGCTGCTCGCAGAGTCTCGGCTCAGCGGGCTCCTTCGGCCCCTCGCCATCGGCGGAGCGTTCCTGCTCGCCGCCATGAGCAAAGAAACCGCCGCAGGCTTCCCCCTGATCCTCCTCACCTTTCAGCTGGCACATGGGATCTCGCCGCGACAACGATGGCGCAGCTACCTCGCCGTCGTCATCGGCGGCCTCCTCTATCTGGGCATGCGAGCCAGCGCCCTCGACGCGCTGTTCACCCCTGGGCTTACGGATGTCATCGACGCCGGCAACCCGCTCCAGCACCTGCTGCTCATCGGACGGTCCTTCGAGACGTATCTGCTGCTCATCGTCTGGCCGTTCGGAAACCTGACCCCGATTCATTATGCCGACCTGCCCCTGAGCACCGCGAGCCGCGCCTCCTGGCGGTCGCTCATCGTGATGGTCGCCGCGATCGTCGGGGTCATCGCGCTGATTCGACGCAACCCCGCAGCGGGGTGGATGTTCACCGCCGCATTCGCCGCGCTCGCCCCGGCGATGAACCTGGTCCCGCTGCAGCTCACCGGCGGCGCGTTCGTCGCCGAGCGGTACCTCGTCCTGCCGCTGGTCTTCTTCGTCCTCGGCCTCAGCGCCACGGTCAGCCCCTGGCTGCGGTGGACCCCCGATCGCGCCCCCATCGCCATCACCGCGATCGGGGTGTGGGCCGCCGCGGCGCTCGTCACCATCCAGTCCGTCTCGACACACTGGTACAGCCAACAGACGCTGTGGCGGTGGGGGCTTGAGGTCGCGCCAAAATCCAGCCTGCCCGCGGTCAACCTCTCTGAGCGGCTCAACGCCAGCGGGCGGCCTGAGGAAGGGCTCGCCATGGCCCAGGAGGCCCTCCGGCGAAACAACCAGGCGCCGATGGCCTGGAACAACCAGGGGCAGGCCATGTTTTTGCTCGGCCGCTACGCCGATGCAGCGAAGAGCTTCGAGAAAGCCACCCAACTTGAGCCAAAGACCGCCTTCTTCTGGAGCAACCTGGGCGCATCCTATATGGAAATGGGCGACCTCCAGGCCGCAGAAGCCACCCTGCTGAACAAGGCCCTCCCCCTCGACCCCGGCAACCCCGACGCGGTCCTCAACCTCGCCGGGGTCTACCTCAAGGCTGGACGCCTCGACAAGGCCAAAGAGCAGATCGACGCCGTCCTGCTCACCCAGGACCACCCCCGGGCGCTCTCGCTGCAGCAGCAGGTGCGCGACCCGCGGGGCTGGATCCAGCTCGCCGATTTCCTCCGCAGCCAGAAAGACTTCACCGGCGCACAGGCCGCCCTTGACCAGGCCAGGGCCCTCGGCGGCGCCCCTGTGGACATCGCGGTCAGCTGGAGCTCCATCCTCATCGAGGCCGGCTCTCCCGCCCAGGCCGCCTCGGTCATCCGTCAGGCGCTGCCCGTCGCTCCCGAAGATCCACGGCTGCCCTACAACATGGGCGTGGCCGCCCTCAACGACAACGCCGTCGCAGAGGCCCGGGTGTGGTTCTCCCGCGCCGCCACCATCGCGCCCGACTGGCCACCGCCCCGAGAACGCCTCGACGCGCTGCAGACCGCTCAGCCCTGAAGCCGCTCGCCCAGTCGGATCATCAGCTCGACCGACACCGCCGCCGGCACCACCCCTCCCAAAGCCCAGGCCGCCAACAGCCAGCCGGCCGGGCCGTCGGGATCGGCGGCGGCGTCCGTGAAGATCGGTGCATCCTGCACCGAGATGCTCTGGGCGGCCTCTCGCCAGGGGGATGCGTTGGGGATGCCGGCGAGGAGCGTGCCGATGCGGCCCCGGACGACCTGCTCCAGCCGCGCGACCTGCGCCTGCTTCTCCCGCTCCGCCGCACGAAGCGCGTTCAAGCGCTCCTCGATGTCCCGCTCCTCCATCACCAGCCGCAGCGAGCGGAGCTTGCCCTCCAACGACGCCGCCGTCAACAGCAACATATTGGAGGGGACGTTCCGACGAAGGACCGTCAGCCCTTCTCGCTGCCCGGGGGTGCTGTCAACGTCTGCCCACTCGATGTGCTCGACCTCCTGAAGGGTCTTCAGCGCATACCACCCATCGACACCGCGGATCATCGGCGCGCTGATCCAGGGCTCGGTGCGAAATTCCTCCAGATGCCGGGCGATCCGTTGGGCCATCCTCGGGTTGGTAACCGCAACCTGGGCGTTGTTGTGGACGAGGTCATGGAACGCGGCGTTCATCTCTCTGCGCACCGCCCGGGGAATCCGCGCCGTGCTCCAGTTGGCGTCCACCCGATCTTCGGGAACCTCGACCAGGGCAACCATTCCTGGCGGCTCAAGCGGGCGGGTAGAGACAAAGACGCCGCTGGCGCGGATCGTCATGCTGCCCTTGTCGAAGCGGCTGGAGAGCCCGACCCGAAACCGAATCCCCTGGTGCTTCCCCGCAACCTCAGCGACGATCTGATCCGGATCTTCGAACACGAACGGACGCGGCGGCGCCTGACGGCGCGCGAGGATCTCGGCCTCTTTCTCTGCGACCGACGCCGAAAACTCTCCGCCGAACAGCGGCTGAACGATGGCGAAGTCGTCCTGGGCGATCTGAACGAAGGGCGTCTTTCCAGGAAGCGCCTCTGCCTGGGTATGGAGCGGCACCCAGCGGGGCGCCGGCTGATGTCTGGCGACATCCAACGCGGACAGCGCCGCTCCGGCGCCGCTCTGAAACAGCGGCAGGTTCGCCAGCCGCTTCGCCGTCTTCTTCGCCTTGAGGAGGTCTCTCTTCTCTTCAAACGCAAGCCGCAGGGCCCGAAGCCAGAACCGCTGCTCTGTGACCCGCGACGGGTGGTCGAGCAGCTCATCGAGCATCTCCCAGGACAGCTTCGCCAGCGCCCGCATCAGCCTCTTGTAGGCGTTGTTCTTGAGGACCCGGACGTGCTCCTGGTCGGGCTTGAGGGCGTCGTCGTTGATGAAGCCGACGAGCGGCAGACAAGCCGGGATCGCATCGGCGTTCAGGGTTCGCCACTCCACATGAAAGACGACCCTCCGGGTCCCATCTCGAAGGACCTGTACGAACCCTTCTCGATCGCCGGGGGCGTCTCGGGTCACCAGGGCGTGGGGAGACGGGGTCGGCCGGCTCGCCGGCGGCCGGTTCCGTCGGACGACGATCGCCTCTTCTTTGGCCAGGGTCGTGGTGAAGTCGGTGACCCCACCATACGATCGGAGGGCTTTCTCCATCATTCGAGCGGCCACGATGGCCGGCCGGTCGGGGTCGAGCGTCCGGCCCTGGACCCCGGGGCGGACCACACGGATCGGGCCCCGCTCCGCAAGCGCCTTCAGCTGCGCCAGGGACACCGAGCCACCGTCTGCGGTCCGCAGCAGGTGCAGCGCCTCCCAGGCCTCAGAGGGGGCCTTCTTCGCCCCCCAGACCAACAGGGCCGCCCGCGCCCGCTGGACGTCACGGACGATGATGGGGAGATCGGGCTTGTTGCCCTCACGATTGACGCGGATGGATTCGGCCATCTGCAGCAGGAAGGTCTCTATCGCCTGGTTGAGGGCCTCGTTGACCGCGTCGAGTTCGGCGCCCGAGGCCGGCGCGGTGAACGCCGCGTTGGGCTTGAGTCGAGGATCGCTCACCCGAACCTGAACGCCGATGGGGAAGGCGCGCTTCTCTTCCTGGATGATCCGGTCCTGAATCCGCCATTCGATCAGCAGGTTCCCGCTGTCGCGCCGCTCCAGCCCGACCCAGATGGTCCCCTCAGGGTTTCGGATCACCAGGCTGGCCGGGTAAAAACCAGTCGGCACCTCAGGGGCGACCGGCAGGGTGCTCTGACGGCGTTGAGACTCTGCCCACATCTCCAGCTCTTTGTCCCCCAACGGCAGCCGCTGGCCGATGGCAGCCCGCAAGACCCGCCGGGCCGCCTCGTCGGTCGGAAGCCACACACGCTCCGGAGGTGCACGTCGAACGTCCGTTTTCTGGGTCAACACCTGGAGCCGTCTCTCCTCATGCGCCGCCTCAACGGCGTTGAGGCTCAGCGGCTCGCCGTCGAAGGAGCGAAACAACGGGATCGACCGGAGCCGCTTCATCGCCGCCTCCCGGGCCGCCGTGTCCTCCAGCCCGGCCATCCGCTGGCGCCGAAGGAGCTGGTCGAGGATCACCAGCTGGATGGCCCGGGGCACGTCGGACCGGCTGACGACCTCCTCCACGAGAACCTGCACTTTTTCCTGAACCATCTTCATGATGGTCCGCTTCGGCGTGTTGCTCGAGAGGCCCTTCAGCCTTGGGCTCCCCTTGATGCCATCGCCATAGACGATGGCATCGATGATGAGGAAGTGTGGGGCCGTCAAGGTGTCCAGGACCCGATCCTGATAAAGGACCCGGACCCGGATCATGCTGCTGCGGACGATCTGCCGCCGAACGCCGATCTGCCCACGGAGCCCCTCTCCCTGGAGGTCGTGGATTCGGTAGCATTCGCGTCGGTCCAGGGAGCGGCTGGCCCGAGGCTGCTCAAGGAATCGCTGGCGGTCGACGAGGATCGACCGGATGGTCGAGGTGACGTCCTTGAGCTGCCGCCGCTTGATGTGCTTCTGGAGGATCCCCAGCCGTCCCACATCGAGCAGCAGGACGTCTTCCTGGCCCGGCGGAGGCGCCGCGGGCCGTTTATCGGTGATGTACTGGACGCTGGGCTGCTTCTTCAGCTGTGCGATGCTTCGGAAGTCACCGCCGATGGTGGGAAACCACTTGATCTTCAGCAACGACGGGCCGAGCGGTGCGGTCAACGCAGCAGCCACCCAGGCAGGGAGCGCCTTGCCGTCCCGCCATTGCGCCAGGTTCTCTTCGACGAGCTTGACAAACGACGGGCGCAGCGTCCTGGCCAGCGTGTGCGCCTGCCCGTCGGGGTTGTCCAGCTTGTCCCATCGGGTGTTGGGCGTGGCGTCTGCCCACTCGACGCTGGCCACTGCGCCGGGCAGCCGGATCGGGAGCGTGATCTCGCCCATGTCCAGGCCCTGGTGAAGGATCTGAACGGTCGGCTTCCGGCCTTCGAACTGCAAGCCGATGACGCCGGTTAGCCCGACCAGGCTGACCGACGCACGGTGCAAGACGTTCACGGTCAGCTTCGGAGACTTCTTCGACTGCGTCTGCCGGTGAAGCCGGGCGGCGGTCCCGATGGTCTCATCGGTCTTGTCGATGAGGAACCGGCCGAGGGCCCGCTGCAGGATCCGACGCTCTTCCCGATTGAGCACCAGCCGCCCCTTCGTCACCGCTTCGGGAAGCTCGACGCCGAACCCGGCCCACTCCGACTCCTTCTCCAGGCGTACGAAGTGGACTTTCCGGCCCGGCATCCCTGACAGGGGGTAGAGCGCGTCGTCGAGATCGCGGAACAGGGGCGCCTCGACGAAAGGCTTCGGCAGGCGCTTCAGCCATGCGTCCAGGTCGGGACCGTCCTTTTGGGCTTCTGCGTTGAGCCAGTCGCGGAGCATCGGCCGAACGAGCGGATGGGTGGGCATCGATGCGCCCGCGGTCTCCAGCAGGGCGAGCGCCTGTCGCTTGATGAGGTCGGAGAGCCCGCGGCGCGCCGGCGTATCGAGGACCATGGTGAAGGTGGGATCGGCCTCCAGGCCGGGGTGCGTCACCCGAGCATAGAGGCGGCCGATCAGGGGAACGGTCATGTCGGTTACCGGCAACCCTTCGACGAACATCGTCACCGTGACCCCGGGCTTCACATCCGGCCGCCAGGGCAGAATCGCGACCGTCCCCTCGTAGCCATTCGCCGAGAAAGACCGCGCAATCAGCGGATCATCAAACTCCAGCCGATGCTCCTGGGCGGACAGGGTGCGTCGACGAAGCATCCCGCTCCGACGATCCGTGAGCATGGCGTTCGCATCGAAGACCTTCTGCTTCAGCACCGCCCGTATCGTCGTATATTCGATGATCCCGCCCGGATCCGTCTTCACCTGTTCCGCGGTGGGCGACACCCAGATCGGGTGCCCCTCGGCGAACGCGACGAGCTCAGGATCCGCTACGATCCAAACCTTCAGCGTGTTCAGCTCCCGGAGCGTCCACGGGGACCCGGCCGCGTCGGTGAACAGCGGAAAGGAATCAAACTGCTTCGAAAACTCCGGCTTCTGCTCAAGGAGCCGTAAGGCCGATCGCCGGGCGGCGATGTTCACCGGATCGCGCTTGAGGTGAGCGGCGAGGAGGGTGGCTTGATGCTTCTCCAGCCGTTTCATCAGCGCTCGCCAGTCGTGGTCTTCGATCACCGCAGAGCGTGAGGCATTCAGCCGAAGGGACGGTTGATCGACCCATCCACACAGCTTCACAGGCAGGTCGTTGTCGAGGGAGAAGGGCTGAACGATGACGCCGTCCTGGATGAGGAAGACCCCCTCCTGGGCGCGCGGGTCTCCATGGCTCAGCCAGAGCTTCCCCCCCTCCACCGCCAACCAGGGTCGATCTGGCGGAGGGCCCGGATCTTCGTCGTTGATGAGTGAGCCGTTGACGATGATCGGGACCGGGGCGAGCTGGGCGCGTTGTTGGAGGAGCTTGGTCTCATAGGCGACATCAAACGGTCGAATGGCCTCTACGACGACCTTCCAGGAGAACCGCTCCCGGACATGGATGAAGACGCCCTCGGTGCGATCGTCTGGCTTCCGTGAGACCTCCAGGGGATCGGTGAAGTCCATCCACAGCCCGGGCCGGACGAGGTGGATCCATCGCGGCGACAGGCCCAGGGCGCCATACAGCCCCTGTGCGAGGTGCTGCAGCATCCGCTGCCGCCGATCGTCACCCCGGTAGAAGATGTGGTCGAACAGGTCGTCGAGCTCTTTCTCCGTGGGGTGGTCACCGTCCCAGGTCAGCTCCAGGTCGTCGCTGTCGTTGCGGACGATGATCTCTGCGGTCCCCGCACACACCGCGGCCGCCACCAGCTCAAGGACATAGCGATGCGGGTCTTCGAGCTGAAACCGGGCGAGCTTCTCCATCGCCCGGCGACGATCCAGCTTAAACCCACCTTGTCCAAGGACCTGAGCATCCTCCAGGTGGCTGTCCTTCAAGCTCATCGCACCGTCTCCTTCGCAGCCATCAGGCTCCTCATCATCTCAGCATCCATTTTGACGGTCTCCCCAAGACTTCGACGGACCGCATACCACAACAGCGGCGCCGCGATCCGACTCGGGAGGGCCTCAAACCGAAGATAGGACGGGTGATGGACATCGATCAGCACCGTGCCCCGTCGACCCCACGCCTGCGGTTTGGTGTCCTCCTGTACCGCGCGTTTCTCGATGGCCCCCGGAGCACGCTGCCAGCTCACCAGCTGGCCCTCGACCGCATCACCACATCCAGCGAACGAAGCCGCGACGACGGGTCGCTTGGCCAGCGCCTGCACCGCAGCGATCAGGGGGCGCTCTTCCAGGACCCGGGGAGCGATATAGTTGCGTTGAACCTCGAACACCTCGGCGGTGATGGCCGCAGCCAGGTGCCTCAGCTCCGGCCGATCCGGTGGACCGAGGAGCACCACCCGCCCCGCCTCGGCGAACCGTTGGGTCAGCGGCGTCTCCTTCGAGGCGACCAGCAACTCATTGACAAACAGGCGCTTGAGGAGAGACGGCTTCAGCTCATTGATCGCGGTCACGTTCCCATCGACGGTGCGAAAACAGGGCAGATCTTCCGGAAGGTCGAGGGGCGGGGCCGCCACGACCCGCATCAGCGCTTCATGTCGCTTCCAATCTTCGGCCTCAACGGCGAACTGAAGGGCAGCGAGGTGATCATCACGGAGCCGTCCCCGGGCGAGGGCGGCGATTCGTCGGATCACGGCGCGATGGTTTCGATCCCGGATGACGTTGTCTCGGGTCAGGGTGTGCTCAAGAACCCGGGCCTCGACCCGGAAGCTGACCCATGGGACCACGTCTTCGTCCGCCTCAAGCAGGGTCAAGCCATGGTTGTAGTAGCCGACCCGTGCGGTGCGCTCTTCGCTGAATCCCATCACCACGCGCATCCCTTCGGTGCGCTCCTCAATTTGAAGCGGGACATCGACGCTGAAGGGGTGGACGACTTCCTCCAGCGCCCATCCCCAACCCTCCCCCTGGCCTTCGGTCCAGATCTCGGCGCGCGCGTATCGGCACCAATAATGGACCGCTTCCCGGATCGCCTGGGCGAGCGGCTCGCGCTCCCGCTTCTTCCCAGCGACATACAGCGTGACGGTGGTGCCCTCGAAGGGCTCATCCACCAACGCGAGGGTGTATTCCTGGTGTTCGTCGAAGATCACCCGGTGGTGCAGCCCGTCGCGGCCGGTATCGACGACGACCAGCTCGGGCTTCAGGGCGAACAGGGAGACGAAGCCGACGCCGAACTTCCCGATCTTGGTCTGGTCGCGTTCTTTGGAAGAGCGGAACAGCGTGAGCAGATAGCCCTCAATGGTGGCGCGGTCCATGCCCTCACCGTCATCCTCGACATCGATGCGCAGGCGGTCGTCCTCCTCGATGGCGCGGACCTCGACCCGGCCGGCGCCGGCGTCGAGGCTGTTCTGGATCAGCTCGCGGACGAAGGCGCTCTGGTCAGAGAACTGCTCCACGAGCGCATGCAACGCATCAGAGGCGGCCTCTCCACCGATGGACTCCCCTCGCCCAGCACGCCGACGATGCTCCTTGCTGCTCATCGCGCCCCCTCAATATCCATAGACGATGTTTTTCGCGCCGAGCGCCCGAAGCTCAGCGGTGAACGCCGATCGCTGCGCCCGAGGCACGGCCCACTTGCGATGGTGGGAGAGCCCGAAGTCCGCTTGCTTGCTGGGCACGGCCATCTCTCGAAGAAGGTGGTCCTCCACCGAGATCCGGGTCAGGTGCCCCGCTGCCCGAGACAGCACCGCCGACAAGAAGGGGCCGGCGTCTCGGCGAAGGACCGGCCCGACCTCTCCACGAACCAGCTCCTCCACCTCCAGGCCCTCTTCCGCCTGCAACAGCATCATCGCGGGCACCGGCGGCTGGGCGGTGAGCTGCCGAAGGCGTCGCTCGAAACGACCGGTGGCGCGGGCCTCCAGTTCATCCGGCGAGAACCGCTCCCCGCCGCGCTCCAGCAGCCGCAGCGTCCACCGCACCAGCGAAGGGCGCCCAAGCTCCAGACGATCGATGATAACTTCGTAGCGGGCTGCATCTTCCCGCAGCTCAATGAGCGAGACGTCAAAGGCAGCGGTGCCCAGGGGGGTCACGTCGAGCAGCGCCCGCAAGTAGTCGCCCTTCTGCTGCGCCGGCAGATCGCCGGCCGCCTCGATGGCCTGGAGCCGTCCAAGCAGCTCAGGCGCAAGCTTCCGGTCCACACGGACCCGAAGCCACTCTTCGGGATGGGGCCAGCCGGTGCCCGCGTCGATGCGCAGCCGCTCACCCGGGGGCAGGAGCCGGACGCCGTCGAGGTGTCCGCTGATGGCTCGCCAGGGAGGAAAGTGTCGGTTCAACCGAAGCGCGCGGAGCCCACGTTGCAGGTCGATGATATAGCGGCTGGCGGCATCTGGCGAAAGCACTCACTCCCTCCTCTTCTGAACATCAGAGACCTCTTCACGAGCGGCAGCGCGGTGCCGGGCCTCCGCGTCCAATCGGCTGAGACGGGTGGTCAGCTGATCGAGATCCCGGCGCAGGTTCACCCCAGAGGTCTCCGCGACGAGGGCGAGCTGCCCCAGGCTCTGGCGGAGGGTGTGGAAGTGCCGCTCGTCAACCTTCGTCGCGACCTCTGCGGCGAGATCGGTGATGTGCCGGCCCAACCCGTCGAGCACCGCGTTGGTCTGCCGATACAGCTCGCCGAGTTCACCGGTCTGGTGGCGGAGCACGGCGCGAACCTCTTTGTGCATCCGCAGCAGGTTCGACCACCGCTCCACAGACGCTTCCCAGCGGCGGGCCGACTGTCGGGCGTTCCAGGCATCAGCCCCGCGCGCGGCCAGGGTCGTCGCCTGCGCTGCGGCGCGCCCACGGCACTGCGCGGCCTCTCGGATCTGGCCGTCCAGCGCGGCGATGTCCTGGTCGAGCAGCGCCAGCTCCCGATCGAGCATGTCCAGGTCATGGCCGAGGCGCCGGACCATCTCCAAAGCCCGCTCGTGTCGATCCCAGAGCTGCTCTTCGGCGGGCAGCGGCGGCGGGTCGAGCGCGAGCAGGCCGAGGCTGGCCAGAAACCGCTGCCAACCCGGCGGCTGCGAGACATCAAGCGGAGACAGCGCCTGCTCCAGGGCCCGCTGAAGCGCGACTTCGGTCTGCTTCAGGCCCTGCATCTCGGTCAGCCGGCGACGGTGCCGCGCCATATGTTCTGCCGCTGAGGCTTCAAGCTCCGCGGGCGACGGTGGGGAACGCAACTCCATGACGCGAGTAATATCCCCCCAAACCCCTCCAAGGCGACCGATACACCTTCCTCACCCCCGGAGCATGCGTTGCATCCACTCCTCTTCGCCCTGATGGTTGGCTGCGCCGACCGTGAGCCGACGCAAACGCCATCCGCTGTTGCCCCCCCTCCGACGATGGCGGCGGACGAACCGGTCGAGAAGGGCCGGCACATCCCCATCATCACCAAGGGCATCGAAGCGATCCTGGAGCGGGCCAACGTCACAGGCCTCACAGAGGACGAGGGCAACCGCCACACGATCTCGGCGCCCGAGCCCGATCGCCTCGCCCATGAGGCGTACCGAGGACGCATCGGCCCGTTCGAAGACGCCGTGATCTACGTCCGGAGCCCCGAGGCGCACACGAGCCCGATGGTCGCCTGGATTGTTGGGGAAGTCGACGAGGAATGGACGGCATACCCAACGGTGATCGCCGATGCCGCCCACAACGTCGCCGCGATTGACTTTGAGAACCTCGATCAGGACCAGACGATCGAGCCCATCATCCTCTTGTCCACGGCCCCGGGGATCGGTCCCAACCCTGCGATCCCCACTGATCGGGTGGTCATCCTGCAGTGGGCGGGGGAGGCGTTTCAGCGCGTCGAATACACCGGCGAGGCTGGCCCTGTGACCAAAGCGGGGGTGTGGGCGGCGCTCCGGAAAGAGGGTCGTCTGAAGTGACGACCCTCACTGCGCCGCGAGCTGTCGCACCCGCTCCGCGAGCGGATGGACATGGTCATCCTCAACCCCCATTTCGAGCAACGCTTCGTCGAGCTTGAGGAGGTACTCGACGTTGTGTCCGGACGGACCCACGGATCGGCGGATCTGGTGGGCGATCTCATCGAGCGGTGCGGGGCCGAGATACCCCAGGTTGTCGACGGTGGCGCGATAGACGAGGCCATCAGGGATGATCCGACCGTCGCTGAGGTGAAGGGGCAGCCGCTCCCGGGAGTACCCATACTTCTCGCGATGGTCGAGATCAGCGAGGATCTCAGCGGTCTGTTCAGGAGGAACCCGAAACGCGCGCCCCCAACAGATGGCATCGGGCGCGGGCAAGAGGGTGACGACCCGGCCCGGCGCGCCCGGAACACCGCGGTGGTCGATGGAGCCCTGCCAGAACCGACGCTTGAAACCAATGATATGGGCAGGGCACTGTTCAATATGGGGAAAGTCGGGCCGCCAGACCAGCGAGCCGTATCCGAAAATCCAGAGGGGTTGCATCACGAAAGACGTATCGCGATTGTCGTCGATCGCGATGGGAGGCTAGAAGGAGGGCCATGATGACGCTCCTCTCGATCCTCGTCACCCTGGGGTCCGCGATCGGAAACGCGGCGGACAACGCTGACATCACCGGTTCGATCGCGACGTTCAACCAACACGCGGTCTTCGGCCTTCCAACCCTGAGCGCGGACGACCTGGCCGACCTACAGCGGGGAGAGGTCATCAAGCGCCTCCTCCCCAACCAGAACGGGAACCTGCAGGTCGTGGGGATGATGGTCTCCAAGCTCCCGATGCAGCAGGTGTGGCTGGCCAGCCAGGATCCCCACTTCATGTCCCCCGGCTCGGCGACCGAGGCCCGGCTGTCGGTTCAGGGGGACAAGGCGGTGTGGTATGGCTTTTTGGACCTCCCGATGCCATTTTCGGATCGGCACTGGGTGGTGGACTCCTGGAACAACCACACGCTGGCCCAGGTGACCGACAACCAGATGTGGGAGCACCCCTGGACATTGGATGACGACGGGCTGCCCCTGGCGAGGCCGACGGTCGAAGCTGGCGCCGTCGCGGGGTTGACGCTGAGAACGTTTGAGCGGGCCATCTTCACCCCGGTCAACCATGGGGCGCTGGTCTTCATCGGGCTGAACGAGGGGGAGACCCTGTTGAGCTATCATGCGACGTCGGTCATCGGAGGGAACATCCCCGAGCGGCTGGCCGCAGAATTCATCCGGTCCGGGCTGGACAAGCTGCTCCGCCGGATCGATCGGATCGCCCGCGAGGAGGTCCGGTCCCACTACACCGCGCGTCATCCGGTCCTGTTGGGCGGCGATGGCCAGCCGGTCCCCCATTATTGAGGATTGTCCACCATGCGCGACGTCAGCATCGACGAGATCGTCTCGTATCCCTACCCGGGGATGCGGTCTCCGATTCACTTCTCCTTCGCCCCGGACGGCGAGCACCTGACCTACCTCGACGATCCAGCGGGCGGCCTGCGCCGGACGCTGATGGCCAGAAAGATCCCCGATGGCGAGCCGAGAAGCATCTTCTCACCGACTCACAGAGACGAAGCCGATCTTCCCCTCGAAGAGAAGCTCCGCCGAGAGCGCCTTCGTGAGCGGGGCCAGGGTGTGACGCGGTTCTTCTGGTCGCGCACGGGCCAGAAGCTGCTCATCCCCCTCGCCGGAGAAGTCTGGATCCAGGATGGCATCGACGGCGACGCCCGGATGCTCCTGTCACGGGCGCAGGGGCCGACGTTCTCCCCCGACGGCAGGTTGGTCGGCTTCGTCTCCGGCGGAGAGGTCTATGTCATCGACGTCGACGCCGACGATGAGTCTGCCGCGCGGAAGCTGACCGACGGCGAGCCCGGGACCACCCGCGGCCTCGCGGAGTACATCGCCCAGGAAGAGATGGGGCGGATGCGCGGGTTCTGGTTCTCCCCGGATAGCCGTCAGATCGCCTTCGTCGATGTCGATGAGCGCCACATCCCAGAGTACCGCATCCTCCACCAGGGCGCCGATCGCCGCATCCAGGAGAGCCACGCCTACCCCTTCGCCGGAGAAAAAAACGCAACAGTGCGCCTCGGAGTGGTCGACGTTCAGACCGGCCAGACCCGATGGGTGAAGCTGTCCATCGGCGACGAGACCGAAGACCTGTACCTCGCACGGGTCCACTGGGATCGCGACAATCAGCTCCTGGCAGAGATCCAGGATCGGCGACAGACGACGCTGGAGCTGGCCCGCTTCGACCTGGAGACCGGCGAGAAGACCGTCCTGGTCACCGAAACGAGCGACGTCTGGATCAACCTCCACACCCTGTTCTTTGCCATGAAGGATGGCTTCTTATGGGGCAGCGAGCAGACCGGCTTTATGCACCTGCGCCACTACGCCGCCGACGGCACGCTGAAGGCAGCGGTGACCGCGGGCGACTGGATGGTCGAGTCCATCGCCGCGGTGGATGTGGACAGGGGCGAGGTCTACTTCACCGCCACCAGGGACTCCCCCCTTCAGAAGCATCTCTACGTTGTCTCCCTGGACGGCAGCGCGCCCCGGCGCCTGACGCCAGCGGGCGGATACCACCACTGCACCGTGAGCCTGCAGCGGCGTCAATTCCTGGATCGCAGCAGCGATGTCTCGACGCCGAACCGGATCACCCTTCGGGATCTGGACTCTGGCGAGGCGATCCAGGTCCTTCATGAGAACCGGGATTCGCGGGTAGAGGGGCTCACGCCGCCGGAAATGGTGACGGTCACGACGCGGGACGGCGAGACGCTGTATGGCGCCTTGTATGCCCCGGAGGGGGACGGTCCCTGGCCTTTGCTGGTCAGCGTCTACGGCGGACCGCATGCACAGCGGGTCTATGACAACTGGGCGTTGACGGTGGATCTTCGGGCACAGCACCTGCGGACACAGGGCTTCGCGGTGTTCAAGCTGGACAACCGGGGCTCGGCCCGTCGGGGGCTGGCCTTCGAGGGGACGCTCCGATGGAACATGGGCGACATCGAGGTGCGCGACCAGGTCGATGGGGTGGCTGCGATGGTCGCGCGCGGCGTCGCCGATCCGAAGCGGGTGGGCGTCTATGGCTGGAGCTATGGGGGGTACATGTCGCTGATGTGCCTGGCGAAGGCGCCCGAGACCTTCGCAGCGGCGGCGTCGGGGGCTCCGGTGACCCACTGGGACACCTACGACACCCACTACACCGAGCGCTACATGGGGCGGCCCCAGGAAAACCCCGAAGGGTATGAACGCAGCGCGGTGATGGCCCACGTCGATGGCATCACCGGTGATTTGTTGCTCATCCATGGTCTCATCGATGAGAACGTGCTCTTCCGCCACACCGCCCGGCTGATCAACGCCCTGAACCGCCAGCAGATCCCCTACGACCTGCTGCTGTTCCCCGATGAGCGTCATATGCCACGAGGCGCCCGGGACCGGGTCTATATGGAGACCCGCATCCGAGACTTCTTCAAGGCGTCGCTGGGGCAGTGAGATCCGGTAGTCTGGGGCATCCTTCATTCACAGGAGCAGAGGATGGACCTGATCGGACAGCTGGCGGGAACGCTCGGCATCGAGGCGACCCAGGCGCAGGCGCTCGCGGGCACGGTGATGCAGGCGGTGCAGCGCAGCGCGGCGGACGAAGACGCTGAAAAGCTGAAGGAGGCGGTGCCGGAGATGGATGGCTGGACCGCGCAGGCCCAGCGCGCCGTCTCAAACTCCGAGTCCGGGCTCAGCGGGTTGTTGGGGGCGGCGGCGGGGGCGCTCGGCGGTCAACAGGCCAAAGACATCGCCACCATCGCCACCGTCCTCGGCCAGTTCGGCGTCGACCCGGCGAAGGCCACCATGGTCGCGCCGATGATCCTGAACTTCCTCAAGGAACGGTTGGACGCGCAGCTGCTGAACAGCCTGATCGCAGCGGCCCCGATCCTCGCCCAGGCGGCCGGCGGCGGAGCGAAGCCAGAGGCAGAGGCAGAGGCAGAAGACGACGGCGAGTTCGGCGTTGACGACGCCATCGGTGCGCTCGGGTCGCTGTTCGGCAAGACGTGACTCAGACCGAAGCGATGTGATCCTCAAGCAAAAACCAGATCTCCCACCGGGGAGATGCAGGAAGGTTCAAGGCCTGCTGGAGCGCGGACCGGTAGCCCTCCCCCTGGCCGCGGTACGCCGCGATCCGCGCGTCCAGCTCCGCCGGATCGCGCAGCCGATCGGTCTTGAAGTCGACGATGACGACCTGGCCGTCCTCCGGGTCGACATAGACCAGATCCAGCTCACCGGAGAGGAACCCGATGGGCGCGCCGGGCATATCGGGCGGCGGCATCAGCACCGGCAGGGCCCGCGCCTTGAGGTGCGGTCGCAGCGCAGCGATCCGCCCCGGCCAGCCGAGGTCGAAGATCTCGCGCAGGCGGTCCTGGGCCAACTGGATGGCGGGCTGGACTTCTTCGGCGCGCAGGATGGGCCGGAGGGCGTCGATCATCCACGCGCTCAGCCGGGTGCGCTCCGGGCCAGAATCTTCGTCCAGGTCCAGCTCAGCGAGGGCGCCATGGATCGCCGTGCCGACGGCCTGGTCGATGGTGTTCCGCATCGAGACGCCGGGCAGGTTCCAGGCGAGCTCTTCGAAGGGTTGGGCGTCCGGGTGTGCCCACGCCGCCCCGCCCCGAAGCCGCTTCTCTTCTTCGCGGGCGCGCTGCCGGGCCGCGGCGAGTTTGTGAGCGGTCGCCTGAACCCGGTCGAGAGAGGGCGCATTGCGCTCATCGGGATTCACCGGCGCCATCGCGCCACGGTGGGGGCGCCGACCGGGGAAGACCCAGAGGGTCTGGTCTTGCCGAACGCGGTCGTCATCGTGCTGACGGGCATCCGCGGCGAGGGATTCCGCCTCGGGCAGCCCGCCCACCCGGTTGCCCACGAGGTCGATCAGGCTTCGGGCGTCGCGCGGGGTCCGCCCCTCCCCGTCCGGTCGCCACTTGCCACAGAGGACCACCCGATCACGCGCCCGGGTCATGGCGACGTACAGCAATCGGACCCGCTCGGCGGCGGCGACGGCGCGCTGGTAACGATCGACCTCGTCCCATCCCAGGCTCGGTGTCCCGAGCAGGACGTACTCCTGGCCCATCCCGCCGCGGCGCTCGATCGCGGTGAAGGGCAGCCGCCCGTCATCACCGGTCCGGTGCATCTGGAGGACATAGACGTGGTTGAAGTCCAGCCCCTTGGACTTGTGGATGGTCATCACGGAGACGGCATCTTCGACGGCCTCTTTGGGGCGTCCTTCCTCGTCTTCGGCGACCTCAGCGACGCTTCGGCGCAGGGCACGGAGGACGCCTTCGATGTCCCCGCCGTCTTCGAGGGCCTGCTGCAAACGCCGAAAGAACCGGTCCAGATTGGCGACCCGATAAACGCCCTGGTACCGGGCAGACTCCATGACCTCAAACAGCATCCGCATCCGGAGCCGCTCGACGAAGACGTCTGAGGGCATCCGGAGCAGATCATCCCGGGCCTGGGCGATCCCTTCGATGCCCAGCATCACGCTGTCGGTCCAGTCGACGAGGTGCTCGACGCCGGGGAGTTGTTGTTGTTGCGTCTTGAGCAGAACCCCGACCGCTGTGATGACGCGAAGGATCTCTGCCATCGCGGTGTCGTCGGGGTGCGTGAGCCGGGTCATCATCCCCGGAAACCCCCGAGACCACAGCGGAAGCAGCGCCGCATCCGGGAGCCCACAGGCGGAAGAGCGCAGAAACCCGATCAACGCGAGGTGGTCGTGTGGGTCGATGATCGTCCGCACCATGGCCGCGGCGTCGATAATTTCGCGGCGCTGGTAATAGCTGCGATCGCGTTCGACGGTGTAGGGCACATGGGCGTCGCGCAGGTGGCGAAGGTACCGGTCCAGGTCACCGCTGCTTCGCATCAGCAGCCCGACCTCAGACCACTTCACGCCCTCTTCATCGTGCAGCCGACGGATATCGGCGGCGAGCGCGGCGGCCTCAACCTCTGTGGCGTCATCGGAGCGGGTGTCGGGGTCGAACAGATCATGTTGCCAGGCGAGGCTGTTCCAATATTCAACCGTGGCGTTGTGTGTGGTCTCGAACCCGGAGTCCTCGACGCGAAAGGGGATGAGAGGCTGGAACGGGGGCTGAAGCCCCTCTTCGGCGCTCATCACCGGCGAGATGACCGCGGACACCTCATCGAGGATCCGCGGAACAGAGCGGAAATTCAGCGAGAGGCTCCACCGCTGGCCGCCCGCGTCGACGACCTCCTGGACGAAGGCGTCATAGGCCCGCAAGTCCGCGTCCCGCCAGCCGTAGATGGACTGCTTGGGGTCACCGACGATGAACAGCCCCGGGCGGGCGTCGCCCTCGAGGGCGAGCCATCGGATGACGTCGCACTGCAAGGCGTCGGTGTCCTGGAACTCGTCGACGAGGAGCTGGTCGATGCTGGCCTGGACGGTGGCGCGGACGGCGGGGGTGCGGCGGAGCAGCTCACGGGCATCGGAGAGGAGCGCCGAGAACGTCTCCACCCCGGCGGCCCGCATCCGGCGTCTCACCTCACGAAGCATCGGATGAAGCACCCGGCGGGACAGATCGAGGCGCTCGGGCTCCAACCGGAGGACGTGCTTGAGGGAGGCGAGCAGGCCATCTGCAGCGAGGGCGAGGGGCTCCTGGATCTTCGACAGCCGCGCGTGCTCGGTGCTGTTCAGCCGTCCCCGCCGCCACTCGGTGAGGCGGTTGAGCATCGTCTCGTTGAACAGGTCTTCGACCCACTGCAGGATGGCGGTCAGATACAGGGGCCCCTCCCCCTCACGGAGGGCCTTCAGCCGCTTCATCAGCCGCCGGGTCATGGTGATGACATCCCGGCTGGTGGGGCTTCGTCGGGCGCTGGCGAGGCGGGAGCCGACGACCGCGCTCAACGCGCGGCAGCGATCCTCCAGCCGCTGGGCCAGGGCGCGCACCGGCGGCCCGCTGAGCGGATCCCGGGCGAGGACGCTGGCCGGGGTCGCCTCAACGGCGAGGTGCTTGAGCGTCGAGAACAGCACCTGAGGCTGGTAACCCTGGGCAAAAAGCTTCCGGAAGTCCTCATCGATGGGCTCGCTGAGGGCCTCTCGGGTGCGCTCCAGGACGACCGCCCGTACGAGGTTCTCCAGGCGGCTCTCATCGGCGTCAATGTCGAAGGCCGGATGAAGCCCCGCTTCGAGCGGATACCGAGACAGCAGCCGGCGGCAGTAGGCGTGGATGGTTCGCACCAGCAGATGGTCGAGGGCAGACAGCAGGGCCGCAGACCGTCTTCGCCGAACCTCCAGATCGTCGGGGAGGACCTCCTCAAGGAGGCCTTCCGGGACGTCACCGGCTTCGACACGAACGAGGGCTTGACCGACCCGCTCGGCCATCTCGCTGGCGGCGGCCTCGGTGAAGGTGATGGCGACGACGCGGTTGAGGGTCCGAACGGCGATGGCTTCCGGTGTGGGCGGCACCCCGGCGGCGGCGAGGGCCTCAGCGGATTTTCGCCACCCTCCGCCCATCGTCCAGGCGACGATTCGAGCGACCAGGGCGCTGGTCTTGCCCGTCCCCGCGCCCGCTTCGAGGACGATCGGGCGGGCGAAGATCGTCTGTGCGACACGGCGTGCCGCCGCGTCTTGTTCGCGGAGCAGGCCATCATCAAACCGTAGCGCATCAGCTGACATCGCTCTCCTCGTAATCCGGAGGCGTTTCCCCGAGCCACCACAGTCTCAGCCGTGTGTGCTCGATGCCGCTGAGGGCGCTGTTTTTGAAGGCCGCAGTGCGTCTGCGGATGCCATCCACGGTCCGCTGTCGAAAGCCGCTGTCGCCAAGCCGGCAGGCCTGACGGGCATCACAGCTCTTGCAGGCATCTCCCTGGCGAAGCCCACCAGGATCGACCACCCGCGGGAAGAACACCCCCTGATCCCAGGCCGCGATCACCGCCGAGAACGCCTCACCGGTGGCATCCATGAAGTCCCGATCCCCACCCTCAACAGAGAAGTCCCGGGCGTACTCTTCCGATTCAGGGTTCAAGAACAAGAACCGGCCCACCCGTTCGGGTAGCCCGTCGACCTGGGCGAGGGTGTAGGTCGACGCCTGGAGCCGCTTCCCGGAGCGAACCTGCTTTAAAAAGTTTCGAAGCCGCGTCTCTGGCATTTTGCCCGTGTGGATCGGACGACCGGTCTTGTAGTCGGTGAGCCGGAGCCGTCCACCCTCCAGATCAGCTCGGTCTGCCTTAAAGTACACCGGGCGGCCCCCGGCTTCGGCATCCACCTCGCCCTCGGTCTCGACGCCGAGAACAGAGATCGTGCTGTCGGGTTCGGGCCAATCCACGTTCTTGGCGATGTCCAGGAAGGGCTCAGCCATGTCTTTGAGGACCAGCCGCATCCCGGGGAGGTTCATGCCCAGCTCACGGACCGACGCGCTGGTGACACGGGCGATCGCTGAGGAATACACCGCTTCCCCAGGCCAGGGGACATCGACGGCGCCGAGTCTCACCGCCTGGGCGAGGACCTCACGCGCCTGAGCTTCATCGCCGAGGCCGTCCCGGACGATCTCTTCGAGCACCCGGTGGACGAGGTCTCCGAGCATCCACTTCTCGACATTGGGCAGCGAGTGGATGGGATCGGGGACGGGCTCGATCCGGAGCATCTGGAGCAGGAAGGCCTGCCAGGAGCACCGGGCGACGTTCTCCAGCGTGGTGATATACAACGGATTTCGTCGCGGATCGTTGGGATCCAACATCGGGCCGATGAGGCCGCTGAACGGATCGCTCCGATCGCCTTGATCGCGGGGCGGCTCCAGGGCGTTGAGGACCGATAACCGGGCCTGGGCGGCCTTCTTCTTGCCCCGCACCTCTTCGAGGACGAGCGGAAGGATCATCGAGAACCGCTCACGAGACCCATGAAGCCCCGCGCGGACGGCGTGGTCGAAGGCCAGCTCGTCGCCCGCTGGAGAGAGGCCGCTGTGCACCGCGGGCAGCTCGATGATCTTCGCCGCACCCGCGCGGCTCCATCGCAGCCGCTCGACCATCGGGCTGGGTGCGATGGGCTTGCCATCTTCGTCCATCCGCTGCCACGACACGGTGAGATTCCTGGCCGCGGTGTGCAGCCAGGCGAACAAGAACCGCTCCCCGAGGTAGCTCTGCGCCCGCAGCGGCAGCGTCGGCAGGAGCACATGCAGCCGCCGACGCATCCGGTCCGACAACAGCGCATCTTCGCCGCCCCGCTTGGGGAACAGGTCCCGGTTGAGGCCGATGAGGAAGAGGTGGTCGAAGGTCATGCCCCGGGCTTCAACGGCGCTGAGGACCTGCACCCCGCCGCCCTGACCGCCGAGGGCGTTCCGGCCGATGCGCCGAAGGTGCGACAGAGTCAGCAGCCGAAACTCTTCGAGGGTGATCGCAAGCTTCGGCTCATGCACCCGCAACAGCTCTGACACGGCATCCGCCACCTCAGCCGCGGCGATGGGTTCCCCATCCCAGGACAGTTCTCGGCGGAGCATCCGCCGCAGCCGCTGGACATGATCCTCCAACGGCGCCTTCTCCGGCCAGTCTTCCCAGAAAGCACACAGTCGGCGGGCGCGGTCTTTGGCCTGTCCCAGGCGAGAATGGAGCAACACCCTTCGCTCTGCCCGCACCCTTCCATCCGGCTGGAGAACGAACCCTTCCCGCACGGGAAGACGAACGCCGACCTCATCAGCCCTGGCGGGGACCATCTCGGGAACCTCGTGCAACCGACTCACCCCAGCGGCAGAGAACGCGAGGACCAGATCCGCGCGACGCAGGCGGTTCTCGGCCCGTTCATCCTGACCCGGCGTTTCGGTGAGCCAGCCACAGGATTCCAACCAACGATCGGCCCGGACATCGGGCCCCTCACATAAGACGTCGATCAGCGCGCCGACCCTGCGGGCTTCGATGCTGTCGCTGCCCAGCGCTTCCAACCCGGAGAACGGAACACCGAGCCGGCGAAGCTCGCGCCAGAGCATCGGCCGATACAACTCAACGGTCCGGGCGACGATGGCCACGCGCTCTGGGGCCACACCATCATCCAGCAACCGCCGAACCCGCTGTGCGACCGCCCGAACCTCAGCGCCGGCGCCAGGGGCGGTCATCAAAACCCGCTGTGGAGCTGAATTGTCGACAGGCAGCTCTTTGATCGCGCCGACCTGCTGCAGCCGCCCGAGGAACGGCTCGGTGAACGCCACCGAAGCATCCAACCGCCAGCTGGCAGCAGGATCAGCGGGCTGGTCCAGGATCACATCGGTGTCCGGCCACCGCATCAGCCCCTCAATAAAATCGCCCATCAGCCCGGTCGCTTCGGCGAAGCCCGCGATCCGGATCGATCGGGCCAGCGGCGGCGTGATGGGCAGAAGCTCAACCGCTCGGCGAAAAATCCAGGACCGTTCACCCACCTTCAACAGGTCGAGGGCTTCATACACCTGCGCGGCGACCCGAAGAATCGCTGCTGCGCGTTGTTCAGCGGTCCCATCATCGGTCGTCGCGGAAGACTGTGGGATCGGCAGCCCAAGGGCTGCGGCGATGCGCGTCTCTTCATCGGCGGCGTTGGAAAGAAGCTCATCAGTGGCTTCGAGATGGATGGGCTCAAAACCAGATTCAAGCAGATCGCGGACCGAGTTGACCGCCGCGGAGTACCCATCAACCAGATGGTCCAGCTCCGCGGCGAGGACGGGCTCTTCAGCGGAGAACCGTCGCGCGAGCACCCGGGCCATCGGCGCGCCCCGCCTGGGGATCTCATTGTGTCTGCGAAGGATCTCAGTGGCCAGACCGGCGAGCGTGACGACACGAAGTCCGACCCGGGGGCGGGCAGCAAAACGAGCGCTGAGATGGAGTTGAAGGGCGACAGAAGGGACCACGACAAAAACGGACTGCCCCAGGCGATCGAGGAGCGACGCGTCCTGAGGGAGCAAAACATCCAGCTCCTCATCGAGGTGCTGTGCGGTGGCCTGGGCGCCCGGACTCAGCCAAACGGTGCCCACCTTCTTCCCCTCCTGCTCGGTTCAGCGCATCAAATAACGCACAGCCCCGACGCAGTCTGGACAATATCTGTCCGAAAATAAACAAGGCAGACCGAAGGCCTGCCAAAAACTCCGAACGAACCCGCTACTGCTGATCGATGAAGGAAGCATCCGCGTTGGTGCAAACGTCTGCGTAGTACTCCGGATAGGGGCCGGCGACCCAACACTGGCTGGGATCGCTGTTCACGAAGAAGTACCAGGTCAGCTGTTCCGCATCCGCCGGCTTGAACAGCGTAAGGCCATTCTCCTGAAGAACATTGTTCTGGATGTCGGTGTACTCCTGGGTATCCCGCCCGTCGTCGTTGAAGTTCTTGCAGATCGCCTTGATGGTCCCGCCGTTCTCACCCACCAGACAGTCTTCACCGCGCCAGTCGATCTCATCGGAGATGCCCTCTCCAGCATCGGTCATCCCATACCGGATGTCGCCAAAGTCGAAGGTGTCTTCGGTCTCAATGAACAGGGTGGCAGAGGTTGCTCCCCAGTTGACCACGACCGTGAAGTCATCGATCTCGGTGTCGGTGTCGGTGTCGGTGTCGGTGTCGGTGTCGGTGTCGGTGTCGGTGTCGGTGTCGGTGTCGGTGTCCGTATCGGTGTCGGCTTCATTACCGAGGTTGACTTCATCGCTGACGCGAATGTTGTCGTCGCAGCCCCACAACAGGCCGAGCAGTAGGAATCGCTTCAT
>JBCBLB010000261.1:0-12079 GCA_038520555.1 Myxococcota bacterium
GCTCGCCGGTGCGGATCAGATAGCGCCGCATGGCGTCGATCAGGCTTTGATCGAGCAGGATCCGATCAACCAGCCCGGTCTCCAGCATGCTTCGCCAGAACAACCAGTTGGCCTCATAGTCGATCGTGCTGGGCGTAACGTTGACGAAGTACCCGCCCTGTGGCTGCGCACCCCCCTGGGTGAAGATGCCGATGTCTGCGTCCACGCCCGCCCGGTGCGACTTATGCCCATGGAGATGGCCGCCGTACCGACGGGAAATATCCCCGATGATCAGGGGATCCGCGCTGGGCATTTTCCAGGCCATCTCTTCTGCGCCGGTGGTGATGGCGTGCGCCATCTCCGGCGTCGCCCAGGCCTTGTTCTGGTCCCAGATGGCGTACAGTTCTTGACGTTCGGGCAGCTGAACGCCGTTCCGAAGCACCTGAGAGGAGCACTTCTCCGGCGGGGTGACCCCGAAGGGGTTCTCATTCTGCAGCCCGCTGTCCTGCGCACCGACGGTGTCCAACACGCCAGGCTGTGGGCCCATCGCTTCCGGACCGGCATATGCCGAGAGTACAGTCAGAAGCAATAATACAACAGATCTCATGAACGCATTTGTGGGTTGAAGTTCGATGGAGGTGCCCGTGTGGGATGGCGACGGTCGCCACAGCGGGTCATACAGGCCCTCTTCGGGGCTGCACTGTATCGATGATGGCTACTGGTTACCAATTTCGACCTGGGTTCGAAAATAGCCCTCTTGTTACAGGGCCGATATCATCGAGATCCTGGCCTTCGAAAAACCTCGTAACGATCAGGGGGCGTTCCCTTTGAGCTGCTCGGCGATCTTTTCCAGGCGCGGATCGCCGGTCTGTCTGGCAAGCACCAGCAACGCCTCTCCCGCCTGCTGCGGCTTCCCAGCCTGCTGTGCGGCGCTGGCCAGCATAATCACCATCTTTGGCTCCGGATTGAGCTGTACCGCCTCCTGAAGGACCATCATGGCGCCCTCTGCGTCCCCCAACTGAAGCATCATCTGTGCGAGGGCCATCGGCGGTCCCTCGCTGGCTGGGAACTGCTGATGCAGCGCGATCAGGGCCGCTGCCCCCGCCCGTGGGCTCTCCCCCTCGGCGATGGCCACCGCGGTCGCGACGCCCAACGCGACATCATCCGGCCGGGCCGTCGCGGCGATCTTCAGCGGACCGATGGCCTTCTCGGGCTCACGCTGGCTGAGAAGGAGCAGACCCATCGCAGCGTTCGCCGCCGGGCTCTCCGGGTTGATCGAGAGCGCCGTCTGAAGATCGTCCATCGCGCCGGCGACATCTCCGCTCCCCTGCCGCAGGTTTCCACGAATCACCCGCCCGACCGCTGAGCGGGGATGCTGGCTGATGGTCTGGTCGATCTGCCGCATCATCGTCGGGTCACCTGGTGCGTTCCGGGCATCGCGCAAGACGATGGCACCGGGCCAGGACAGCCGCTGATCGCCGATCTCCGTGAGCAGAGACCGCTCCAACCGCAGCCGCGCATCCTCCGGCGAGCGCGCCAGCGCCCGATCATAGGCGACCATGGCCTGATTCGTGTCCTGTGTAAGGAACATCTGCCGGGCAAACGCGGACAACAGGCGCGGATCCTGTGGGCTGTGCTTGAGCCCCTCTGCCAGGTGCCGGGGCGCCTGAGCGGGCTGAAGGGTGGCCAGGGTCAGCCACGCCTCAGGCAGCGATGGGATCGCGACGCTGGCCCGTGCGGCGGTCTCTGTGGCTGCCCGGGTCGCCCCGAGCTGCTGCTGAACGGTCCACAGCCCCACCCAGGCCTCTTCCAATGATGGATCTCGCTCCAGGGCTGCAGTGTAGTCGCGTTGTGCGCCTTCCAGATCCTTCGCGACCCGCCTCAGCGCTGCCTGCCCCATCCGGGTCCGGGCATGATCGGGGTCGATCTGGAGGGCGCGCTCGAACGCTCTGGCGGAGCGGTCCGGGGCAACGGTCGCCCGACCGAGCAGGTACCATGCGTCTGCGGAGGCTGCCTGCTGGTCTACATGCTGCTTGTAGGCTTCTTCGATCTCATAGAGCAGCCCCGCGTTCAGATACAGGTCGATCAGCAGCTCGTGGGCGCTGACGTCGTCGGGGTTGGCGTCGATGTGATTGCGGAGGGTGGACATCGCCGCGGCGCTGCGGCCCTGCTGCAACAGGGCCTCCGCGTCATCCAGGCCGTCTGCGCGCGCGACCACACAAAACAGCGTCAATAGAGAAGTCAGCAGGTTCATCAGGTGCAGGTCCTGGTCGGGTTCAATGGAGGACGTATAATGTCCTGCAGGTCCAACCTCTTCCAGGAGACCAACGATCATGCTGAGCGGGTTTGGATGGATATGGCTGTTTGGAGCCTCTGCCTGGGCAAAGCCGGCAGAAGTGGCAGTGGTCGGCGCGCACCTGCCCGATCAGACCGACGCGCAGGCTCAGGCGCTCGCCGCTGAGCTGGAGCAGGCGCTGATCGACCTGAACAACCTCGATCCCATCCAACCCGGACAGGTCCGCGGGCGGCTGTCCGGCCGGGAAGCGCTGGTCGTCGAGGGGGTGTTTCTGAGCCCGGGGCGGGCTGCCCTGGAAGAGGGGCGGGTGCTGTATCAGCGCGCTGACTTCGACAACGCCACCTCTGTGTTGGAGCTGGCGGTGGACGCGCTGCTCGACGGCCTCGCCGGCGCTGGGGACAGCAAGGACCTCATCGACGCCCTCTTGCTGCTCGGCCTGTCTCGTGCTGCGCTGGGTGAAGAAGACGCTGCCCGCGATGCGTTCCGACAGGTGGTCATCCTCGAACCACAGCGTCAGCTCGACCGCATCAACTACCCGCCCAAGATGGTCAACCTGTTCTCGTCTGTTCGGGAAGAGATGCTGACCCTCGAGCGGGGCACCCTGACCTTGATCACCGTTGAGGGCGCGCGCATCTGGCTCGATGGCCGCTCACAGCCGCGCGAGGGGCGCAGCCTGAAGATCCCCGACATGTTGCCCGGTCGGCACTATGTGCTGGTCCAGGATGAAGGCGGACGGCGGTTCTTCGAGGCGATCGACCTGACCGCTGAAGGCCAGACCCTCAAGATCGACGCCTCAGAGCGACTCATCGCGCCCTCAACCGCGGATAGAAACGAACAGGCGATGCAGATCGAGCAGCTGTACCAGTCACTCGGTGAGTACGCTGAGACAGAGATGATCCTGATCGCGGGGCAGACCGGGCCGGAGACCGTGGCGGTGCAGCTGTATGAGCCCCGCACCGGGACCTTCTCTCGAATCGCAGAGGAACGGATCCGTGAGACCGGGCCGGCAGCGGCGCTGAAGATCGCGACCCTGAACCTGGACACATATGTCGAGGATGGCACCCTGCGGGTTGAGTTTGTTTCGCTCGGGGCCCCACCGCTCGATATCAACGCCAACCCTCTGCTGTCGAGTATGCTGCTCGATCCAGAGCCGATCGTGGAGAAGGTCGTCAAGCGCCGGACCCCCTGGTACTTCTGGGCGGGGGTGGGGGTGGTCGCAGCCGGGGGGGCCACGAGCGCTGCCCTGTTGTTGGCCCCGGAGCCCGATCCGACCGGGACCGTGATCGTCAACCTCCCCGACTGACAACCCTGTTCACAGGCATCGACTGCGCAAGCCACTTCAAACCCCGCCTGTCGACGCCCTATACAAAACCGCACAGGGTGTAATTGAAGGCGCATCCCCATCAACAGGGGATGACTTCTGGCCGATGAGACCAACCTGGGAACCATGTCCAGGTGCGGCCCTGGAGTCGGCGTTCGGGCTCGGAATCAGAGCGTGACGCGGGTCGTCTCACCGGAGATGATCTGGACGGACTTCTGGTTGATGAATTCGATCTCAGGGTTTTCGACCCGGATGGTGTGGGCACCCGGGGTCAGCTCGGTGATGAAGGGCGTCTCTCCAACTTTGACGTCATCGACATAGACGTGCGCCCAGCCGCGGCGAACCTGAACGTTGAGGGTGCCGGGTTTTGCGACTTTCGGGGTGAGGGTCCGGCCGGTGCTGTCCCGGCGGCCGGTGCCAGGCATCTGGACCGAGAACGACTCGATCTCATAGCCATCGAGCGCATACTCGACCTTGTGTTCGGTGTTGGGGCGGCTGTCGGACCACGTCAGCGGGGTCTGCCCGATGACTTCACCGTCGAGCTTGATGGTGGCCCCTGCGGGCGTCGAAGAGAACCGCATCCGCGGCGGGCTGGGCGGGGCCGCTCGGGGCGGCGCAGCGACCGGCTCTGGTTTGGGATCGGGTGACGCGACCGGCTCAGGCGTTGCGATGACGACCGGCTCTGGTGGGAGCGGCACCGGCTGGAGCCGAACCGACAGCCGCAGCCGCTCA
Organism: Myxococcota bacterium; assembly: GCA_038520555.1. Classification (GTDB taxonomy): domain Bacteria; phylum Myxococcota_A; class UBA796; order UBA796; family UBA796; genus JBCBLB01. The sequence goes on from JBCBLB010000261.1 coordinate 4,329, forward strand.
CCGGCGGCCACGACGATCGACTCTTCGTGCGGGATGTAGCCGGTGGCTTCGACCCGCAGCGTGTGCTTTTGATCGGCGTTCAGCTCCTGGGTGAGGGTCGCGCCTTCGCCCAGGACGTTGCCGTCCAGCAGGTATCGGGCCGCGGTGCCGCTGGGGCGCACTTCGACGTGCAGGATCCCGGATGTGATCGGCGTCGGCTCTTCGGTGGGTGGAGGCTGCTGGTCGAACATCACATAGGCCCCGATGCCTGCCAACGGCAGCAAAACAACGAGCGCGACCAGCAGCAGCGCGGACATGCGGCGGGGCGGAGGGGACGACTGCAAGGTCTGCGATGTGAAGCTGCCGGTCCATTCTTCGGTATTTTCAGGCTGGATGCTCAGCAGGTGTTCGTGCAGGTCCGTCGCCAGCCGGGTGCCCTGTTGCAGCCGCTGCCGCTCCGCGGAGATCTCATCGCGGAACAGCTCCTTCATGAACTCGCCCAGGCTGTCGCCAGTCATCGACGGCGTGGCCGGGTACAGGTGCTCGGCGAGGGCGGTCTGCATCTCCTTTGCGTCGCGGAACCGCTCGGCCGGGTCGCGACTGAGCGCCCGCATGACGATCGCATCGAGCGCCGGGGGCACCCGCGGGTTGCGGGCTGAGGGCGCCTGGATCGCGACCGACTTGATCTTTTCCAACGTTCGGAGGTCTGAGTCGGTCTTGAACAGCCGCCGACCGGTGAGCATCTCATGAAGCAGGATGCCCGCGGAGAACAGGTCGCTCTTGAAGTCGACGATCTGGCCGGAAGCCTGCTCTGGGCTCATATACTCGAACTTGCCCTTGAGCACACCGTCTTTGGTGTTGTAGGCGCTGGTCTGCGCCTTGGCGATGCCGAAGTCCGCGATCTTTGCGTCCCCGTCGTAGGACAGCAGGATATTGCTGGGCGAGATGTCCCGGTGCACGATCCCCAACGGTCGCCCGTTCATATCCGCCTTCTTGTGCGCGTAGTCCAGCCCCTTGCACACTTCATGGGCGATATAAACGGCGAATTCCTGGGGCATCAGCTTGCGGCGGTGGGCCAGGGTGCGGAGAATGCTCTTGAGATCTTTGCCCTCAACACACTCCATCGCGATGAAGTAGTTGTCGCGCAGCTTTCCAAAGTCGTAGATCTGGACGATGTTGGGATGTTGAAGCTGGACCGAGATCTTGGCTTCGTCGACGAACATTTGAATGAATTCGTCATTTTCAGAGAATTGCTGGAGGATGCGCTTGATGACCAGGAGCATCTGGAAGCCGCCGTCGCTGAAGCGGCGGGCCTTGAACACCTCAGCCATGCCGCCGATCGCGATCTTATCGACCAGATAGTATCGCCCATAGGCTTCAGGCTTGAACGGTGATGCAGAGTCGGGCGAGGAAGACTTCACACATGATCTCGACTTATTCGGCCATATCGGTCAGTCAGGGGGCGGACCATGGCTCAACACAGTGACAGAATAGTGACTGCGTTACGCGAATTCAACCACCAGATCCCGTGTCGCCGCTTTCCGACGAGCCACCAAAATACTCTGCGATCTCATCACAGCTCAGTTCATCCTGCAGGTTGTCCAGGCCGCGCTCGCAGGCATCCAACCGATCGCCGGTGGATTGCCCCTCCACTTCACGGGCGGCCCGGCGCAGGTCACTGCGCTGGAAGTCACGGAGGCACTGGCGAAACTCTTCGTTCGAGAACTCCAGATCGCATTCGTCCGCGGCATAATCCCGCATCTCTGCGCAGAGTTTCTGGCAGTCGTTGCGGCACCCTGCCATCAGGGCGATCCCAATGAGTCCGATGATCCATACACGAAGCACAGCTCTCCCTCTCCGTCCACGCCGGCGCTGGAGTATAGCCCGCTGCCGCTGAAGGAGACGACGCCGGCCGGCCCGATCCCATGGATCGGGGTGTCCCGGGCGCCTCTGCGCGTCCGCGGAGGGGGCGATAAAAACGATACATCTGTGCGGGTGTCTGCGTTGTGCAAAAACCACCGCCCATGTCGCACCAATCGATCGGGTCACCGCCTCATCGGGGCCCGCGCTGTCAGAACCAGATCCTAAAAACGAAGGACCGTTCCGCCAGAGAGCTGCGGCGCGAGCCCGGTGTCGTTCAGATCGCTCTGCACCACATCAAAATCCTGCCCCTGCCAGACGCCGGCGGCGACGTTGATGTTCAGGGCGAAGGCGTCGGTCACGATGAAGTGGATGCCGCCGCGTGCCCGGTATCCAATCGCCGTCGTCCCCCCATCCAGCTCAGTTCCTTCGGGTACGCTGATGTAGCCGGGGATGAAGAGGAAGTCCGCGCCAACATAGGGGCGGATACGATCGGGGCCGAAAATATACTGCATCCCCAGGTTGATAGGAACGATCGTCGCCCATGACGTCGTCCCATCCTGGGCAAGCTGACGGGTCGAGTGCGGATCAACGCCACCGACCAGCGCGAATCGATCGACCGGCATCACCGCGACTTCGAATCCATAAGTCACAAAATTCAGCGATTGGAACCGCGATGCTCCAACCCGCGCCGCGATCAGCGCTTTGGCTGCGCCCACGTCGCTGCGACGCGTGCGATCTTCCCGCTCCAACTCGTCAAGGTCCCGCGGAGAGGCTGACCGTGAAGATGCTGACCGTGAAGATGCTGACCGTGAAGATGCTGGCTCGTTCCGCGATGATGCGGTGCTCCGGGTCGGTTCGTCGCGGCTGCTTTGGTTCGACGAAGATGTGCTGGTGGAGCGGGTGGGTGCTGGAGCGATGGATGGAATCGCGCGGCTGCTGCCAGCGCTGTCAGAGTCCGCAATCACTTCGACGCTGTCGGTTGAACTGGCGAACTCGAACGTAAAGTCGTCATCGCTGCCTTCGTCGGAAGCGTCGGTCAGGTAAGGGTCTTCATCGGGGTTCAGATCGTCGAGCAGCGTCCCATCGTCGTTGTTCATTGTCCGGGAGATGCTGTCCCGGGCGGCCTCTTGTGCGGCGGCGACCTGATCATCTTCCGAACCGAAGATGTCCTCTTCATCCTCAAAAGAATCGCTGGCGTCGAAGCTGACGAACTCGCGTTCTTGACGTTGTTCGTTGCTCTCACCGGTCATCAGCACACGGACGAAGTTGCTGGCTTCGTCGGCGATGGCCGATGGCGTGTTCTGGACCGTGAATTCCTGGCTTCGGACGATCTGGCCGTTTTCAAAGAGGACCAGCATGACATCGAGCCGTGCGCCGTTCGCGGTCGCCGCCCCGACCACGGCTGCGTCGGCGCCGTTGCTGCGGGTCAGCCCTTCCAGGCAGCTGGCAGAGGTCAGACAGCGCGCGCTGAAGCTGGACGGCCGGCGCTCCAGCTGTTTGACCTGATCATACGCACCGAAGAAATCAAGCTCTGAGGCGATCAGTGTCGTGATATTGTTGGTCTGCTTCGCATCCATCCCGCGGGTAATCAGCGGAGGGATGACGGCATCTTTGGCGAGCGCGGCAGAGGACCACACCACGGCAGCGGCCAATAGGAAGGGCGATAGAAACCTTCTCATGGGTCTTCTACTCCAGTGAACGCCTGGGATCAGTGAGGGCGCACCGTCTCCACCCAGAGGTCGTCCCACCCTAGCATGACCCCTGGGACCATGACAAGCGTCCATCAGGTGTCAACCAGGACATGTTCAGACAGACGCCCAGCGGCCGTACAGGTTACCGAAGGCGGCATTGTAGGAGCCTGTCCATTTCAACCTCTCGCCCCGGTGTGATCCTCAGCGCGGCCGCCGCCGGCGCGGCCCTGTATGGCTTCGCCGACGCGGCGCGGACCCTCTCGCGAGACACCCTGACCGCCTCGCCGACGCAACAACTCCTCCTGTCCCTCTCTGACGCAGCGGTCACAGCGTTGCTCGTCCTCCCCCTCACCGTGCCGTTGTTGTTTGTCTCTCGGCGGTCCGGGTGGGTGGCGTTTTTTTGGGGCCTGCTCGCTGCGGTCCTCTTCGACCTGGGGGTATGGACCGCACAGACCGGCGCGCCACCGGTGCAGTCGATCGCGGCGGGCGGCGGGCTGCTGCTGATCGCGGTCGGTCTGTCTCGGTTCGCGACGACATCTCGGCAGCGAGTGGCTGTGGTTATCGGCATCACCTTCGCCCTCACCAGCCGCGGTCTGTTCGTGCGTCGTGATCTGGCGCCACGTGGCACGCCGCCTGTACAGGCCCTCGATGTCCTACTCATCACTGTGGATAGCCTTCGGTTCGATGCGCTGGGACCCGATACGCCCAACCTCCTTCGGGTTCAGCAGGACAGCGCCGCGTTCGTCGAGACCTACGTTCCTGCCTCTGATACGTTGGCTGCCCATCGGGCCCTGTTTACCGGTCGCCTGCCGTGGGCGCCGCCTGCGCAGCGCCTCGCGCGGGTCCTCCGCGCGCAAGGCTGGCGGACTGGCGCGTTCGTCAGCGCACACGAGCTGGTCGGTGAATTTGTGGAGGGGTTCGAGATCTATGACGATGATTTTCGATGGGTGCAAGGGTGGGCGGACACCTTCCCTGGCCGACTGATGCTCACCTCGGATCCGGACGCACGACTGGGGGGACGGACCGTGGACGCGGCCCTGACGTGGATGGCAAAGAACCAACCGCGGGGCGCCCCGTTGTTGACCTGGGTGCATCTGCACGACCCGACCGCGCCCTATGCGCCGCCGCCGCCATGGGATACCCGCTTCGTGCAAGGGGACCCACGCGATCCGGCGCACACCTCCATGCAAGCCGTCGATGACCCGCCCGTGTGGCTCGAAGGGATCACGGATGTTGACTGGCCGCGGGCCCAATACCGCGGAGAGGTCGCCTATGTCGATGAGCAGGTCGGACGGCTCATCGACTTCGTCGATCAGACCGGCCGCCTCGACCGAACCGTCGTGGTCATTGTCGGCGCTCATGGTGAGAGTCTGGGAGAACAGCATCAGTGGTTCTCCCATCAGGGAGCGCTGCACGGTGCGGTCACCCATGTCCCGCTGATGATTCGCCTTCCATCGGGGGTTCCGATGGGCGCGCGCGTCGAATGGCCGGTCGCCCTGACCGATATCGCCCCTACGATCCTGGATCTGCTGCGGCTGCCGGCGCCGGAAAGCATAGACGGCTTCCCGCTGTCGGAGGCATTCGTCGGCGGTGCGCCCCCCCGGGAGCGGTTGGTGGCCGTCGATGGAGAGGTGCTCGCCCTGCGGAAGCCGGGGGTGTTTTTGTATCGATACGATGCGGCCGTCGACGCCGGGGTGTTTTTCGACGTGTCTTCTGGGAAAGAGATCGAAACGGAGCTGCCGCAGCAGCTGTCCGGATTGCCCGACAGCGCCCGACAGATCTGGGCGTCGATCAACGCGGGGCGTTGAGCCGCGCGGCCTGGGTCATTTCTTCGCTGAAAATCCCGAGCGCTTCCAGCGGAGACAGGCCCAGGGTGATGGCCCGCCGGGCGAGCCGCCGCGCATCTTCGCGCAGGATGTCGGTGGCCGTCTCATGAGAGTGTTGTGCGATGACCCGGTATCGCCCCCCACGTGGCGCTTCGATGAGGGCGTCCTTGGACAACTCATGGTATGCCCGCCGGGCGGTGTGAAAATTGATGTCCAGATCGGCGGCGAGCGCGCGTGTCGAGGGGAGCGCTTCACCGGGGGCGATGGTCCCGCTGACGATCGCGGCGCGCAGCTGCGCGGCGAGTTGGGCATACAACGGGGCTGTGTCATCAGGATCAAGTTGGAAAGTGCTCATAGACCAATTATACCCCCATCCCTGCCAGGCAGAGTATGGTGAAACGAGGCCGTGTGCAAAACCGCCACCGGCGGTTTTCTTTGTGGCGTCTATCAGGGTACGAGCCCGTTACCCGCGTGTCCACGGTTTGTATCCGTTGCATATCAGTGAAGATCTCGCTCTAATTCAGACAATGCTTCAATTTACGCGCGCGCTCTCCACGCTGGGCGGGCGGCTTCCGCCGTCCAATGTTCCGCTCCGCTACTCCCGCTCCGGCTCGCTACAATCGTTCTTTGGGACGTCCAGCAACCGGGGATGGATCCTCGACGTTACCCAGAAGACGGAGACGGTGGACGACTTCGATGGATCGATGTCGGTCTGCTACCACTACGTAACGATCCGGTCCAACGATACACGGAAGCGTATCCTGGGTCGCTTTAACCTGGGATTTTTCGAGGATCGTGCCGGGGTTGATAAAGACGCTGCGTTGCTGTTCCTCCATGGGATCTTCGGGGATGTGAAGCGGTGGGCCGGGGGGCGGTACTGGTGGAGCGGTCAGGAGAAGTACAAGCACCTGCGGTCAGCGTTCCGCCGACGGTTGCGCGGGATGGGTCGACAGATGCCGCGGATGGTGAGTTTGAGCATCCCCGGCCTGAGCGATCGGGCGCCATGGTTCCTCGTTGAGCGCAGCGATCGTCCGGACAGCGGGTTGTTGGGTCTATACACAGACGTGATCTACCCTTACCTGTGCGAACAGCTGGGCGCAGCGGCCCGGCAGTTGTCCCTGATCGGTGAGTCGATGGGTGGGCACAGCGCGCTTCGGGTGATGTTGAACCAGCCGGCGGAGACCTACCGGCGGGTGGTCCTGCTCTGTCCGGCGCTGGTGGCGCGTCTGTCGACGCGGTCTTCTCGAACCCAGCTGGCGAAGTATTCCCGACAGAGTGGCGCGTCGCCGTGGGTGGTCTGGGCAGCGACCCGGATTGGTCGGCGGACGTTCTCTGCGACCCAACCGCAGGGGGGGCTGTGCCTGATGCCGCACCTCGAGGGCCGGGATCTGTCGTGTGCGCCCCCTGTGTTTATCTCGTTGCACGATCGTGACATCTGGGGGTTTCAGATCGGCGCGAAGGCCGTCGCCGAGCAGCTCGAAGCCTGCGGTGCTGACGTCCAGATCTGCGAGATGGGCCCACACCATGGTCACATTGAACCCGCACCGGTAGCGGACTTCTTATTTTCCCAGCCGTGTTCCTCACTGCCAGAGTCCGATATGAGAAACCGTTCTCTGCACTATGAGGAGATAAACCATGAACCTGATCGCGACCCTGTTGTTCTGCGGATGGGCTGAAGCTGCAACCCTGGCCGGTGTGACCCTGCCGGATCAGGCCACTGTCGGCGGGCAGAGCCTCGTCCTCAATGGCATCGGCCTCCGAGAGAAGTACTTCTTCGACATCTATGTTGGCGGCCTGTACCTCAAAACCAAGACCACCAACGCCAACGATGCGATCCAACAAGAAGCGCCCAAGCGCATCGTCATGCACTTCGTTCGTTCCCTGGACAAGGCGACGTTGTCGGCGACGCTGGCTGACAGCATCAACAACAGCCCGCAGTCCAGCGCGCTTCAGTCTGAGCTGGTGACCTTCAAGGGCTGGATCGAAGACGTCTCTTCCGGGGATGAGATCACCCTCGACTATGTCCCTGGTACCGGCACAACGGTCACCATCAAGGGCAACCAGAAGGGGGTCATTCAGGGCTCGACGTTCATGACCGCCATCTGGAGCATCTTCATCGGCCCCAGCCCGGCGTCGACGGATCTCAAGAACGGCATGCTCGGCCTCTGAGCCGGGCGCGGGTGCGGTCGGATAAGACTCCTCCGCTATGTCATCGTCACGTACTCGCTGGATCGTACTGCTGGTCGAGCGATCCCACATCAAGGGGCTTCGGCGGCCGGTACCGACGGTCAAACGCCCACCACAGGCCACCCCCGATCACGGACAGGGTGACGACCAGCAGTACGATCCAGCGAGTACGTGACGATGACATAGCGGAGGAGTCTTATCCGAC
>JBCBLB010000187.1:0-14525 GCA_038520555.1 Myxococcota bacterium
CGGCTGGCGACTGGACCCGGGCGCTGATTCGTGTGGCGATTCGGCCGAGCGCGCTCTCGGCGTCCGTGGCGCCAGCGAGGGGGAACCAGCCGACGGGTCCCGGCCAGCGCCGGCCGACCTCAAGGGCAAGACGGGTCTTGCCCACCCCCGGCGAGCCTTCGAGGGTGAGCAGCCGTTGGGTCTGGAGACGTTGGAGCACCTGGGAGAGGGCCTCATCCCGACCGATCAAGGGACCGAGCGGCGTGGGGGGATGCAGATCGGGATCCCGCATCGGCTCTGCGTCGAGGCGGTACCCCTGGCCGCGCACGGTCACCAGATGAACCGGCGCAGCGGGATCGGCCTCAAGCTTTGCGCGCAGACGCCGGACCGCGACCCGCACTGCGCGAGACCGCACGTTGGCTGCATATCCCCAGACGGCATTCAGCAGCTCGTCGTTGGACACCGCCCGCGGCGTAGACGCAGCGAGGTAGCGGAGCATTCGCGTCTCCAGGGGACTCAAAGAGACCGACGTGGCCCGCTCGACTCGACCGCGTCCGAGATCCAGCAACCCATCTTGAAGCCTGAGGCGCATCGGCCAACCTGTTCGAGCAGAGGGGGAGAGACGATTCACCTGTTGGTTTTGGAGGATAATCGGTGTCGGAGCTGATTTTCAAGCCCCGTTCCGGGGACGGCTATTATAGAGTCTACTTGTGCTGACGCGGAGTTGAGATGACCGGTCGAAGGGTGCAGTTGGGGATCGGGCTGCTGATGGCGCTGGGCTGTATGGGCTCTCCGGTGGAGCCAGCGGTGTCCATCGCGGCCAACCTGCCTGCAGCAGAGAACGCGGTGACGGTCCCGCTGAGCCGATTCGCCTGGACAGACGCGGAGCAGGGCCGTACGCACTACGCCGTCGTCGAGGTCTCTGCCGAGGGTGTCCGCTTCGACGGCGAGCTGGTCACCCCGCTGGAGGGGGGGCGCGTCGATGAACGCGTCATCAAGGGCTATCTGATCATGCCCCTGTATGAGGCGATGCTGAAGGGCGCAGAGGGGCAGAAGGAGCAGGCTTATCGCGCGGGCGTCTCGCCGGCTGGGTTCAGCGGCGCGGTGCTGCTGGCCATCGACAAGGCGGCGGCAGCGGGCACCGCGCAGCAGGTGCTGTACACGGCTGGCCAGGCCCAGTTCGGCGCGCTCTTCATGATGGTCGATGACGCAGATGCGCCGGCCGCTGCAGCGCCAACGGCGGGCGGGCGGAGCGGTCCCATCAGCGTCCAGATCGACCGCAACGGCGAGGTGATGGTCACCAACCACGCCGTGGTGAAGGAGACGGGCCTCGACGGGCTCGGTCAGGCGCTCTCCGAAGCGGTCGACGGCGCAGACGGAGTGACCTGTGTCGCGGTGGAGTCGGCACAGAACGCGCCGTGGGGCCGCGTCGTCGCGGTGCTGGACGTCATGCGCGATGATGACGACGTCCTGTCGATGCTCGCGACCGGCGGCAGCGCGGCGCGCCTGGACGAGCGCGCCCTGCCTGCGGCGACCGCGCGTCCGCTGGACGCAGACGCCCAGGTCTCTGTGATCCGCAGCCAGCTCCCCTCCATCGCGCTGCCAGGCGAAGACATCCGGCCCGGAAGGTGCGTCGTCTCTGCGCGCAAATCGTCTGCTCTGCGCGCCGATCTGAGCGGGGGCATCGGCGGCTTGATTGGGGAGAAGGGGACGCAGATCGGTGCTGATGGCTTTGGTTCTGGTGGTCTCGGCACCAGCGGCGCCGGCGGCCTCGGCGCGCCACGGTTACCGGTGAACGATGTCGTCAAGCACGAGGAGCCGACGATCACAGGGCCGCTCGATGCGGCGCTGATCAAGGCGGTCATCCTTCGCCATCAGCACCAGATCCGATACTGTTACGCACGCGAGCGGAGCAAGGATCCGTCGCTCGCGGGGCGGATCGTGGTGGATTTTGCCATCGCGCCCGATGGGCACGTCTCGACCGTGGCCATCCAATCCTCAACGATGGGTGCAGAGGCGGTGGAACAGTGTATCTCCGGTCGATTTCAGCGGATGATGTTTCCTGCGCCAGAGGACGGCGCGGTGGTCTCGGTGCGCCAACCGTTCTTCTTCGTTCCGGGATGAAGCCTGCCCGGACCGCCAGAAGTCGTGGATGATGTGCCCGCCAGATCGCTGATCGGTTTTGATCGTCAACCGCTTCCAGAACCGGTCTTTTTGACGATTTGCCTTCGCCACCGTGATCGTGGCGAGGGTATTTTTCCACAATATCTGGCACGTCGAGCCGTTTCCTGAGGCGTACGTTCTTCACCAGGTGCTCGATGAACCAATCCATACTCTTGTTCCTCCTGGGATGTGCCCCCACCGATACCGACGGAGACCGCGCCGTCACAATCGACAGCGGCGTCGTGAGAGACAGCGGCGTCGAACAAGACACCGATGAGCAGGACACCGACGAGCAGGACAGCGATGGGGAGGTGGTGTCGTGTCTGGAGGCCGGCGACTACGACGAGGTTGTGGTGATCGATGGGTTCACCCATCGGTTTCGGCTGCATGTGCCGCCAGACCTGACCGCGGATGCGCCGCTGGTGGTCCAGCTTCATGGCGGCGGCAGCGACGGCGCAGCGATGGAGGTGGTCTCGACCCTCTCGGCGCAGGGGGATGTGCAGGGGTATCTGACCCTGACCCCGGAGGGCTGGGAGGTGCCGCTCAATGGCAGTCAGGTCTGGAACGCGGGCGCATGCTGCGGCCCCACCGATCAGCAGCCTGATCATGTCCACGCCGTCCGAGAGATGATCGGCCTGGCCGAAGAGATGGGGGCGTGTATCGATCGGACGCGGGTGTTCGCGACGGGGCACTCCAACGGCGGGATGATGACCTACCGCCTCGCCTGTGAGGCCAGCGACCTGTTCTCTGCAGTCGCGGTGAGCGCAGGCGCGCTCGTCAGCGAAGACCTGAGCGGCGCGCCGGTGACGGTGTTCACCTGCGCGCCGGAGCGACCGGTCTCGATCCTCCATGTCCACGGCCTGGAAGACGGCTGCGTGCCTTTCGAAGGTGGCACGTCTGAGGCGACGGGCAACACCACCCTGCCCATCGATGCGGTCATGGCACGGTGGCGCGCGATCAACCGCTGCGCCGCTGATGCCGACGAGAGCGGTGATGATGTGGTGCAACGCCGCGCATGGTCCTGTGCCGATGACGCCAGCGTCGCGCTGATCACCGTCGAAGGGTTGGGGCACGCCTGGGCGGGCTCGCCGATCTATGGAAACCCCGAGCGCTGCGGCGGGGCGACGACCGATGCGGTCTCGACGACCCAGGAGGCGTGGCGCTTCTTCCAGGCGCACCCGCGCAGCGCGGTGGCTGGGCAATAAGGGGGATTAAGTTTCTCGTTCGTGTCGGGATCCATACGTTCAGGGTGTGGCGGGGCTGACGGTTCGTGGTGACCGGCTTCTCTGCGACATCCAATCGAACGGGGAGTGGAATGATGCGAAATGGATCTGGGCTCGCGCTGCTGTGTGGACTGGTGGCGGCCTGTGATGGCGATCGTTCGGCCGCGCCAGATGAGCGGTTTGCGGCGGTTCCGGAGACCGTGTTCGTCGAGCCCGGATCGCGCGCCTTCGCGTCTGGGCGGGTCCTGATCGGGTTCTCGGAGCCGCCAGACGACCAGCAGCGTGCCCGTCTCCCGGGAACGCTGCGCCGTTGGATGCCCACGTCCCGGATCGCGCTGGTGGATGTGGCGCCAGGGGCAGACGTCCTGGTTCAGGTCGAGGCGCTGCGCGCGAGCGGTGAGTATGCCTGGGTGGAGCCGGACTATGTCCGTCAGGCGACCGCGACGGTCGACGACCGCTTCCGGAGTGTTCAGTGGAACCTGGACGCGGTCGATGCAGAGGGCGCCTGGGAGCAGAGCACGGGAGAGGGGATCGTGGTCGCCGTCATCGACACAGGCGTCACCTCGGGCCCGAACGACGGGATCGGCGGGCTGCTGGAGGGCTTTGACTTCGTCAATGACGACACCGACGCCAGCGATGACAACGGGCACGGCACCCACGTCGCCGGCACCATCGCGCAGACCACCAACAACGCTGCCGGAGTCGCGGGGCTGGCCTTTGACGCGGAGATCCTGCCGGTCAAGGTGCTGGACGCGGCGGGCAGCGGGTTCTCATCCGACATCATCGCCGGGATCGAGTTCGCGGTCGACAACGGCGCCGACGTCATCAACCTCAGCCTCGGCTCCAGCACCTTCTCGGCCGCGGAGGCGGCCGCGATCGCAGCAGCCCACGACGCGGGCGTGTTCATCGCCGCCGCCTCTGGCAACGACGCTGCCGGCACGGTCTCATTCCCCGCCGGCTACCCGGAGGCGGTCGCGGTGGGCGCGACCGGCTTCGGGGAGGCGCTGGCGCCCTACTCGAACACCGGCGCGGCGTTGGACCTGGTGGCGCCCGGTGGCGATCTGGCACAGGACCTCAACGGAGACGGATTCGTCGATGGCATCCTCCAGGAGACCGACTTCGGGGCAGGGGCGAACTTCTTCTTCCTCCAGGGGACGTCGATGGCGGCGCCCCATGTCGCCGCTGCCGCCGCCCTGTTGATGGCCAACGGCGCCACCCATGAAGAAGCAGAGGCATATCTGAAGGAGACCGCCCGCGACCTGGGCGCGCCAGGCCGGGACGATCTCTTCGGTGCGGGCTTCATTCAGCCCGCTGCGGCGCTTGCCGCGTTTGAGGCTGATTTCGCCGAGGTGCCCCCATGTGGGGGCTTCGGCGAGCAGCGGACGGGGACGCTGCCGAGCGGGGGACGCGTCCTGGAGCCCGATGGGCGCTACTACTATGCATCCTCGGGCACCCATGACGCCGCCATCGACGAAGGGATCGGGCTGGAGCTGTTTCAGTACTCCTTTTCCCGCCGCGGCTGGGTGCGCATCGCACAGTCCAGCGTTGGGACCTTGAGCCACTCGGGGACCGCAGGCTACTACACCTGGCGGCTTACAGGCAGCACAGGGCAGGCCTACGACTTCTGTCTGACGCGCCCATAGGTCGAACGCCCTCGCCACCGTGATCGTGGCGGGGACGCGCTCTTTGAGGGGACGTCGGCGCGCGGAGTAACGCCCGTGCCTCACGGTTCGTTGCGAACGGGATACATGCGGCTCGATGATCGTGTTGACCCTCCATCGCCGATGGCCGCTGTCTCCCGAAGAGGTCCAGAAGCTTCCGCCGGGCTTCTATGTGGTCGTCTCTTCAGACGCCGACATCGTCGCCCGCGCCAACCTCAACCTGCCGCCGGCCCACGCGGTCCGCGTCGCAGTCGAAGCGGCCCGGCTGTTCCCCGACATGGGCGTCTCTGCCGAAGAGCGCCCCACCATCGATCGGGTCCCGGTCCTCCACGCCGGCGAGCTGGACGATCCGTTCTGGACCTATGTGCCCCCCCGAAAGATGCAGCGGCCGATGCCCACGGCGGACGCGCTCGCCAACGGGCCAGGGACGCCGCTCCTCGAATCGCCCGCCTATGTCGCGCCGCACGCCCGGCAGGAACCCCTCATCGAGGATGAGAACGTCAGCCTGGAGGATCTGGTCCAGCGCCTCCGACAGTCCCCAAACCCGCCTCCCGAAGTCCAGGCGTTGCTCCAGCAGCTTCAAGCCGCGCAGCCGCCAGACACCCCCCTTGAACCCCCACAACCAGCGCTCCAGCCAGAACCGCCCTCCGAAGGACCGCCCCCAGAACTTCAGGCGCTGATGGCGCAGTTCTACGCACAACAACCACCACAACCAACGACACAGGTGGAGCCGCCAGAGCCAAAGCCAAAGCCAAAGCCAAAGCCGGAGCCGGAGCCAGGGCCGGATCCAGCGTCTCAAGCGGTGGTGCCGGGGATGGAGATTCCGCCGGCGGTGTTGGCGTCGCAGCCGCCAGATGTTCAGCGGCTTTTGCAGCTGGTTCAGGCGGAGCGGGCCAGGGCGCCGGGCAAGCCGTTCAAACCCACCGCAGAGATTGAGGCGTTGTTTGAGAAGATCCGCGCAGAGCGCGAGATGTCGAGACAACGAGAGCTGTCCTTCAATCCGAAGATGATGGAGATCCTCAACGGGGTGCGCAGCCAGGAAGCGGCGGCGGGGCGGACCACGTTCGGCCACCTGTTCGGGATGCAACCGGCGCCGGCGCCCCCGTCTGTGCAGGCAGCGGAAGGCCCGCAGTGGAGCCCGTCTCAGCGGACCGGGTGGGTGCAGCCGCCGTCGCCTGCGCCGGAATCTCTGCCGTCGGAATCTCTGCCGTCGGAATCTCTGCCGCTGGAGCCGACGCCGGCCGTGGCCGACGGGCCGTGGGCGTTGGTGGGGACGGCCGATGAGAACACGCTCAAGCAGGCGTTCTCGGCGTATGAGCTGGATCAGGCGGGCGCCGAGCGGCTGGTGGATATGATGACCGCGGAGTCGGATGAGGAAGGCATGATGGGCCTTCGGATCGTGCGGTGGATGAAGTGGACCGAGGCGGCGACCCTGGTGCAACGTCAGCTTCATCGTGGGCCGCCAGATCGCCGGATCGAGGCGGCGAAGACGCTGGCGGGGTTGGTGGGCCGCGCCGCTGAGGCGCAGCTGACCATCATGGCGCGGGATCCAAACAAGAAGGTCAGCGACGCGGCCCGCCGGGTGCTTCGCCGGATTACTGGCAACCGAAGGAAGTTATGAGCGACGAGCAGATGCGCCCGGAGATCGGGCTCGCCGAGCGGCTGGGGGAGCCGGTGACCCGCGACCAGATCGTCGGCGAGTGGGACGTCTTTCAGCTCAAGAAGGGGCATCGGTTCTCGACCGATGACCTCCTGGTCGCCTGGGCAGCGATCGATGCGAATCCGAAGGCCACGAAGTTGTTGGACATCGGAGCGGGCATCGGCTCGGTGAGCCTGATGACCTTGTATGCGATGCCCGGCGAAGCCACCATGACGATGATTGAGGTGCAAACGCCCAGCCACCTGCTGGCGCGGGCGTCGATCCGGGCCAACGCCCTGACCGATCGGGTGACCGCGATCCATGGGGACCTCCGCGACGTCACCGACCGGGTCGTCGCGGAGCAGGGCACCTTCCAGATCGTGACCGGAAGCCCGCCGTACATCCCGTTGGGGATGGGCGTGGTCTCACCGCATCCGCAGCGGGCAGGGGCCCGGATGGAGCTGCGCGGGGACGTGTTCGACTATTGCCGGGCGGCTGCGAAGGCGTTGGATGCGGACGGCACGTTCTGCTTCTGCCATGCGTCAGGGGACGCACGGCCGGAGCCGGCGATCCGGGCGGCAGGGCTTATGCTCATCACACGTCAGGACGTGGTCTTTCGGGCCGGACAGCCGCCGACAATTTCGCTGTTCACCTGCCGCCGGTCGGGGCCCCGCGAAGACCGTGCCCCGCTGGTTGTTCGCGATAAACGCGGAGAGTGGACAGAAGAATACATCGCGCTGCGCCAAACGATGACCACCCGCGGCTGGTGACAGCCGCGGGTGGCGTTCGGGGTCGGATGGCGGGAAGAGTGCGGACCAGCAACAGCAATCGTTCAGCGTCAGCGTAGGAGAGAGGACTCCGGAAGGGGAGCGGTGCGGAGCGTCGTAGCGGATGGATGGCGGGGAGCGCGGGGCGCGGAAAGCGGAAAGGACGAAGAGGCGGGAGTCGTTGCGGGGATAGGTCGGTGGGAGTGAGCCCGGGAGCCGGGCTGCACAAAAAGAATATCGTATGGGGACCGGAATCCAACTGCTTTCCTGAAATGGGGAACCGAAGATTGAATTGATTCCGTAGAACGTTGTCTTTTATGGGGAACAGAAAAACGCCAGCGATTTTCGCTGGCGTTGGTGTGTGGGGCGCGGGGGGCGCACCGTCCTGGTCTGCGTGTTCAGTCCGCGTTCTTGAAGAAGGTGGGGATATCATAGTCGTCCGGATTCAGGCCGGAGACCATGGAGCTGTTGCTGCTGTCGGAGCGGTAGTTGTTGCGGCGGCCGCTGTTGCCCTGCATGACGTTGCGGATGCGGCGTTCGACGGGCGGGGTCTGGTTGATCCAGGCTTCTTCGAAGCCGGTGGCGATGACGGTGACGCGGGCTTCGTCCTTCATGGTCTCGTCGATGACCCAGCCCCAGATGACGTTGGCGTCTTCGTGGGCTTCTTCCTGAATCATGGTCGAGGCTTCGTTGATCTCGAACATGGTCATGTCGGAGTTGCCGGTGATGTTGATGAGGACGCTGGTGGCGCCGGCGATGGAGACGTCATCGAGCAGCGGAGAGTTGATGGCGGTCTGCGCGGCGTTGACGATGCGGTGCTCCCCGGAGCCGGTGCCGACGCCCATCAGGGCGACGCCTTTGTTGGCCATGATGGTGCGCACATCGGCGAAGTCGACGTTGACGAGGCCCTGGAAGTTGATCAGGTCGCTGACGCCCTTGACGGCCTGGTACAGGACCTTGTCGGCCATCTGGAACGCTTCCTTCATGGTGGTGCGTTCGTTGGCCATCGAGATGAGGCGCTGGTTGGGGATGGTGATGAGGGTGTCGACGCACTGGCGGAGAGCTTCGATGCCCTCGTCGGCCTGCTTTCGGCGGCGGCGGCCTTCGAAGTTGAAGGGGCGGGTGACGACGGCGACCGTCAGGGCGCCGACCTCTTTGGCGACCTGCGCGATGACAGGCGCAGCGCCGGTGCCAGTGCCGCCGCCCATGCCGGCGGTGACGAAGATCATGTCACAGTCCGCGACCAGCTCCGCGAGGCGGTCGCGGTCTTCGAGGGCCGCTTCCCGGCCGACTTCGGGGTTGGCGCCGGCGCCGAGCCCCTTGGTGAGCATGTTGCCGAGCTGGAACCGCTTGGGGGCCAGCGAGCGCTCCAGATCCTGCGCGTCGGTGTTGACCGCGACGAATTCGACGCCGGTCATGCCGCTCATGATCATATTGTTGACGGCGTTTCCGCCGCCGCCGCCGACGCCGATGACGCGGATCTTGGCCTTCGGCGTTTCGTTTTCCACCAACTCGATGTTGATCGTCATCTAAAGCTCCTGAGTGCGCGCCGCTGGTCAACGCGAAGAAGGTCAACGCGAAGAAGGTGACCGTGAAGAAGGTGACCGTGAAGATGAGGTGAGCGCAGAGAAGAGGGAGGGAAGGAAGGAAGGAGAGGAGAAGAAGGAGGATGGGAGGGGACAGGACGACTATCGCCGCTCGATGGGGGGCAGCGGGGTGGTGACGGCGACCGTCTCAGCGGTCAGGTCGATCCGCTGAGGAGCGCTCAGGTCGAGGCCCTGGGCGATCATGAGCGGGAGCCGGCCGAGCCGGTCCGTGGGGTCAGAGAACCCGAGCACCAGCTCGGTGCCCGAGCGAAGGACCAGGGTGAACCCCGATCGCTGGTGGAAGCGCAGCTCGCTGAGGGCCTGGGCGCCCCCCGGCGCCCCGGCTTCGCTGGCGGCCAACAAGTCCAGGGCCCGTCCGATCACCGCGCTGGCCAGCTGCGGATGATCGGTCACCAGATCGGGCGACAGCCCGGACAGGATCGGGTAGTCCAGGTCCCCACTCTGGGCGCGGCGGAAGGGGACCCCATCCGCGTTGACATACCACAATGCGGACAGGGCC
This sequence comes from Myxococcota bacterium, assembly GCA_038520555.1. Lineage (GTDB taxonomy): Bacteria > Myxococcota_A > UBA796 > UBA796 > UBA796 > JBCBLB01. The sequence continues at coordinate 9,539 of JBCBLB010000187.1, forward strand.
AACAGCATCACCGGCTCATGCTCCTGAACCGTGATCACAAGGGTCCCCGGCATCTCCAGCCGGGCCTGCGCGTCGGCGACCCATGGGTGCCGTGTGATCCCCTGCACCACAGCGTCTACAGAGACGGTCAGCATATGCTGTTCGTCCCGAACGTCGGCGAGGTGGCGAAGGTGGGCGATGGGGGCCCGATCGGCGCCGACGATCTGCACGTCCATGACCCGGAACCGCGCATCCTCTGCGAGGTGGTGCACCGCCAGACCCGCCACCGTGACCACTGCGCCGCCGATCAGGCCCGCGATGACGACGCTGATCGCGCGACGAAGCAGGGAAGGCTGTGGGCGGTCGAGGAAAGCGTTCACGGTTCGACAGTGCGGAAGATCAAAGGGAGTGACGACCGGGGAGTGCCCGTTCAGGGCACCGTTCCTTTTTATAGGACTTTGGTTCCCCTGCCAAGGATCGGGGAACTCTGCCTCACAAATCCATTCCGATTCAGGGGCCTGGTCGGCCAGCCGCGCAACATCACCCTCTGCACCGATTCAGTGTTTATCGCAGTGATCTCAGCGGTCCCCGTCGCCGGGACCGGGGACCGGGTGGGGACCGGTCCCCAAAATTTGCACCGAGCTGTCACCCGGTGATCGGCGCATCGGTTCGCGCCGACGTCCCAGGACAGTGCCCCACCTGGGATCAGGTGGGGCACTGTGGGAATCCCCTGGGGACCCGACCACCGTGGCCCGGGTCGATTCGATCAGGTGGTGATAATTCGGTCGGCGCTCAGCCAGCGGCGGACCAGGGTGTTGGTCATCTCGCCCCTGGCGACCATTTTGGCGGCGGTTGTGCCGAGCTTGACGAAGTTGGTGGCGTTGGCCATCTGGATCAGGGGCCAGGGGTGCTTCTTCAAGAAGTCAGACTTGGACAGCGCCCGGAGCGCCGCTGCAGGGACGAAGGGCTTGGAGAGCATCTGGGTCAGGGCGATCCAGAAGGTGTCCTCCACAGGGCGGGGATACGCCAGGTTTACCCGATGCTGGTAGAAGACACGGGTGTTGAGCCCCTCGATGTCGTACTCGCTGATCAGGCCGTTGTGGAGGAGCTTCTTGTTCAGCTCTGAGCCAGGGAACACCGTCATCGAGAACAGGTAGAGGTCATAGGGATGGGGGAAGGTCGAGATCATCTCGAACAGCTTCCGCTTGTCCGCCTCTGTCGAGACGGGGTCGTCGAAGATCAGCTGGAAGTGCGGCTTGATGCCGAGCTTGTGGTACAGCTCTGCGATGTCGTTGATGGTCTGGTTTTTGACCCGCCGATCATAGAGGTGCCCGGTGACCCGCTCGGAGGACTGGATGCCCATATACACACTGACCAGGCCGGCGTCGCGGAGCATCCGCATCCGCTCTTCGTTGACGAGCTTGGGCTCGATGAAGATCTCGAAGGGCAGGCCCACATCGCGGGGGTAGCGTTCACAGAAGTCCTTCAGCCAGTCCAGCTGAAAATTAAAGACCTCATCGTCGAATCGAATCCGCTTGAAGTTCCAGTGCGTTCGGGCGGCCCGGATCTCCTGGACCATGCTGGCAGGGCTCCGGACGCGGAACCACTTCTGGCCCGGGTAGACGTCTTTTTTGTATGTCGAGTTGTAGCAGTACGAGCACTTATAAATACAGCCGCGGCTGCCCATCATCTGGAAGACCGGGTCGCTGATCATGGGATCGCCGGTCACATACGCGTTTCCGTAGATGAAGTACTTGTGCTGGTGGGTCGTATAGTCGCGGAATTCGAGGTCGTCGAGGTTCTGGACCAGCGGCCGGAGCGGGTTGTGGATGATGTCGTCGCGCTTGCGGCGAAACCAGACGTTTTTGCTCTGGTAGGTCTCTTCGGCCTGGAGCTTGAGGTTGTTGCACAGCTCAAGCAGGGCGAGCTCCCCCTCGCCCTTGAGGACAAGGTCGGCGTGCTCCATGCACGCATCGGGGACCAGGGTCGGGTGCATGCCGCCCCAGAGGACCGGGAGCCCGGTCTCTTCCTGGATCCGCTCGGTGATGATGCGGGCCTGCTCGGCGTAGGCGCTGGCCCGGATCGAGATGCAGACCAGGTTGAGCTGCTCGCGACGGATGATCTTGATCAGGTTGTCGAGCTGCGTGTCCGTGGCCGGGTCCAGCGCGTTCGAGATCCAGTCTTTGAAGTAGATCTCCGCGCAGTGGTGGCCGTGGGCGCGCAAGGTCGCGGCGAGGATGCGGACCGCGTTGTTCTCGACGTCCCAGGTCGAGATGATCCCCAGGCGGGGGCCGTCGATCCGCGCGTCGCGAAAGAGTCGGTCGAGCCGATGTTGCATGGGTTACTCCGGACTTCTCTACACTTTAGCAGCCTTACCGCCCCGGTCCACAAAATGCCGCATACAACGACCGCCTCGCTGCTCAAGATGCTGGGGGAAGCTGGCGGCATCGCCAGCGTCAGCCACCTCGCCGCGCGCGTCGGCCCCGCCCTGTCCCGTCGACAGATCCGCGATCACCTCAAGGCCCGGCCCGCTGTTCGATACCTGGGCGCCGGCTACTTCGCGTTAGAGAACGCGCCGTTTGCGCCGGTTGTCGAGTGGACCGAAGCGTGGCTCTCCAGGGCGGGGACCACACCGATAGAGACCGTGGTCGCCGCGGTTCTTGAGGAGTATCCCCGCGGGGACTCAGAGAGCGTTCGCCGCTGGCTGCGCCAGGAACCCGGCCGGCTTCAAGTCGAGCCCGGGGATATGGTCCGCGTACTGCCCCAACGATGGAGGAGGCGAACATGACCTCGCCGATGGTCCTCAACATCCTGCGCTCGGTCCTCGACGAACTCGACCGCCGCGAGCTGATCGACGTCGTCCCGGGCATCAGCCTGGACGCCCTCGTTCAGGACGTCGCCAGCCGGCTCCAGGGGCAACGCGCCTTCGCACAGTTCAGCACCTGGCTGTCCGGCGCCCTCCTCATGTCCCCCCATGTCGAAGAGCTGTATGCCACCGATCAAGAACTCGTCGACATTCTCCGCGAAGTGAACCCCTGAACCCCGCCCACCATGACCGACCACAACCCCCTCCGAATCCTCGGCCTCGATGAGGCCGGCCGTGGCTGCGTCCTCGGCCCCCTCGTCGTCGGCGCCTTCTGCTGTCTGAAGGCCGACCTCGACGCCCTCACCAGGACCGGCGCCACCGACTCCAAGGCCCTCTCCGCAAAGCGCCGCCGCGCGATCCGCCAGACGCTCCCCGACCACGGCCAGGGACGACTCATCGAAATCTCGCCCGCTCAGATCGACGCCCGGAACATCAACGAACTCGAAGAAGAAGCCTTCCTCGATCATATCCTCCACTTTCGACCCGATCGCGTCATCATCGATGCGCCGGTTCACCCCCGCGGCATCCCCAGGGTCAAAAAACGCCTCGCCGCCGCCCTCGCAAAGCAGGGGCTCTCTCCAGAGCTGGTCATCGAGCCCAAGGCCGACGCCAACCATGTGCCCGTCGGCGCCGCTTCGATCTTCGCCAAGGTGCAGCGAGACGCGCGGATCGAAGCGCTGGGACCCGTCGGCTCCGGCTACCCCTCCGATCCGAAGACGCGAAAGTGGATCCAGGGGTTTATGCAACGCAATGAGCCGCTCCCGGACTGCGTGCGGAAACGGTGGGGCACCATCGAAGCCCTGCGGCAACAAACGCTGTTTTAAACCAGCATCGTGACGTCACGGGTGTACGGTTGCCCGTCTGGGGGGGCTGGGGTGCCCCGCGCTGCCTGACGCATCAGCCGGAGGATATGCGGGCCCAGGACGTCGATCTCGGTCGATGCGTAGCGGGCCTCGCCGAACCGTCGGAGCGCGTTCGTCTGGATCTCCAGCAGGCGCTGATCCTGGCCGAAGATGCGCAGCGCGGCCATCTCCACGAACGGACGCACCAGCCACAGGGGGATACGCGCCCGCACCGCCACGCACGCGTGGAGCACCGATTCATGATCGCTCACAGGCGTGATCGCCCCGTTGAGGACGATATGGTTCTCATCGCCGATGCGATACTCCACCTCAACGATGGAGGGCAGGTAGAACCGATCGAAGTGGATGACTGTGCCCCCCGACGGGGACAGGATCCGGCCCACCAACCCCGTCGGGCGGGACTCGCCGATGTATTCGCACTCAACCCGATCGTGCCACCGCTTGATCCGACAGGTGATCGGCGCCCGATTCGGCGTGTCCGAGCGAAACAGACCGCGGTGCAAAAACGCGGTGTGGGGGACGTCCAGGGCGTTCTCCGCCACTGCATGGATCGATGCCTGCGCCGGGAGCGCCTTGCGGACCGTCAGATAGCCCGGCGCGTCGGCGTATCGCATCTCAAACGGCGGTCCTTCCGGCGGGCCGCTCCGGTCCGGCCAGACCCAGACGAAGCCCTGCTGTTCGATGACCGGGAACGCACCACACCGACGGGCGGGGCGATCGGGCTCGCCGGTGTAGGCGGGGATGTGCACGCAGCGACCGTCCCCCGAAAACTGCCAGCCATGGTAGCCACACGCCAGACGACCGTCCACAACCTTCCCAATCGATAGGGGCACGTTGCGATGTGGGCAGCGATCCATCAACGCGTTGGCTTGACCGCTCGAGTCCCGAAACAAAACGATCGGTGTCTCGAAAATTGTGAATGCCAATGGCTTTTTGCGCAGCTCAGTAGAGACGCAGGCGACATACCATGCGCGGCGGATACGGGGCTGGACCAGCTCCCTGGCGTCCTGGTCTGGTGCGTTTTCCGGCATCCCTCCCATCGTATCCGCCTGTGTCTCAGTATGGCGACGAGGAGTTGTCTGAAGTGTGAACAATACAGCTTTGAGGTACGTTTTTTGAAAATAAGGGTAAACTTCCACTCCCCTTGGGAGGAGAAAACATGATGACGCGCTCAATGATGCTCCTGTGGAGCTCCCTTGCCTTCACCCTGGTCACTGCCTGCGGTGATGATGACGACAAGGATGATACCGGCGAAGAAGCCGACACGGACACCGACACC
>JBCBLB010000631.1:0-5677 GCA_038520555.1 Myxococcota bacterium
CGCTGCTGCAGCGTCCGGTTGAACGCGCGCTGTGCAGCGGATGAAGCAGACGGTCTGGGCGACAGGATGCCAGAGCTGGTACCTGGACGGAGCCGGCAAGAACGTCAGCAACTGGCCGGGCTACGTGGTGGAGTACCAGCTCCGCACCCGACGCCCGGACTTCTCTCACTTCATCCACAACCCCGCCCCCCGCCCATGACGATCCTTCCTGCGGACGCGAACCTCTCCGAATATACCGGTCCAGACGAGTTCAGCGTCCTCAGCTACAACATCTTGCTGCCCAACGCCGTCGACGGATGGTGGATTTATAAGAGCTACGAGGCCAACACACCGGATTCGTTCCGTGCCTGGCCCCATCGCCAGAAGCTGCTCGCGAATCAGCTCCTTGAGAGCCAGGCAGACATCATCTGCCTACAGGAGTGCTCCGCCGAGAGCTTCGACGCCGACTTCGCGTTCCTGCTGGAGAACGGCTATGAAGTGCGGCTGCATCGGAAGTATCGATTTCGGTGCGCCACGTTCTGGCGGCGCGAAAAGTTTCGGTTGTTTGAAGAGCGACAGCGCGATCGCACCCTGCTCACCTCGTTCCAGCCCATGACCGGCTCGCCTGATCGGATGGTGCACGTCGTCAACGCCCACCTCTCCGGTGGCCCGGCGCCAGAGCGTCGGTTCCGACAGATCTTCGATGTCCTCGACACGCTCAAGAAGCGCATCGTACGCCGGAGCCGAGATCCCCAGGCTGCAGCCGTCGTCCTCTGCGGGGACTTCAACAGCGTTCCCGGCGAGAATGCGCTTGAGCGGCTGCTTCACGGTGAAATCATCCACCCAGACTACCGCGACCCCGCCTATCCGGACCGGGTCCACACCTCGAAGCCACGTGATCAGGCATTTGGTCGGTTTATCGACACCTATCTTGAAGCCTATGGTTCCGAAGACGCCCGACCGCCCACGTTCATCGTGCGCAACCATATGCCGAAGTTCGTGACGGACCAGGGCACCGTGAAGCCAGCAGCGCTCGCTGCCTTCCGCGCCATCTTCGACCGCTTCTCCAACGAAGACGCGCAGATGGGGCCAGAGGGGATCGACGCCTGGCTCACCGCGATCAACCGCCGGCCCGATCGGGGCAGCGAGCGGCGTCATGTCGACGCCATCCTGGAAGAGGGCGGGCGCGATGCCCTCTCCTTCCAAGGGTTTCTGACCATCTACGTCCAGGTTCTGCGCGATCGAAAGTTCTGGAGCGCCGACCACGATCTTCAGGTGCTTGGGATCACCCTTCCACCGAATGGGCTGCCGCCGACGGTGGCGTGTCTGGATCGGATGACGCGCACCCAGGCCCTTCGGACGCAGGCGGTGCGGGCATCGTTGAGCGATGCACAGCACGCCGCGGTGTTTGAAGGGGGAGATGCGCTGCCCAACAAGTGGCACCCCTCCGATCATCTCCCGTTGGCGGCGGTGTTTGGCTGGGCGGACTGAGCGCTGGGCGGTTACGCTCGTCGCACGAGGGGGACGATGGGGCTGTTTGACTGGTGGCGGTCGCTGTTTGGCAAGGCGACAACACGCGGGCCTGTGGTCCCGAAGACGGGCACCGACGCAGACATCCCCACAATCGGGATCGACCGCCAGGGCGCGACGTGGCTGGAGATTCATCAACCCGGCCGGAGTGAGCGCGGTCGCAGCCGCGAAGAAGACCACACCTGCAAGAAATGCGGCGGAACGCTGGAGCCGGTCCTGTTGACCACCTGGGGCGGCCCGGCGTGGACCGATGCCCCGGTTGCGGTCGATGGCTGGCGATGTGTTCGATGCCTGAACGTGACCACCCCGGCGTTTCTCACCCCGGCGCAGGTGCATACCCTCTGTGAGCAGGGGGCCCACGCAGGCCGGGCCGGGCGGCTGGACGAGGCCGAGTTCTTCTTCCGCCGGGTGAGCGCGTCATGGACGGAATACTCTGTGGCGCGGATGCAGCTGGGCTCGGTCTACCTGGATCGCATCCGGGAAGAGGAACAGGGCGAGCGCCGGCCTCCGGTCCTCGCGCGCTATGAAGCCATCGCCCTCAATGAGCTGCTCGCGGCCAGCAGCGGCGAACCGCCTCCGATCCCCTGGGTCCACCAGAAGATTGCGCGGATCCTGATGTTTCGGGGGGAGATGGCGCAGGCGCGGCGCCATCTGGGGAACGCCCGGCGTCATCCCGATCTCACCGAAGCAGAGCGCGAAGAGCTCGATCAAATGGAGGCGTACATCGCACGTCGGGGGGATCTATACGATCGGGGCGGGGAGCTGATCTCACAGCACATGCGGTTGTTGGATCGCCCGTGTTCGAACAGTCCAAACGCCACCGCGGCGCTTCATGCCGGCATTGAGATGTTGGAGGCGTTCGCAGCGCTCAACCCGACGCACTGGCAGAGTCGATGGCTTCTGGGCAAGGGGCACCAGGCGCTGGAGCGCACCGGGGAGGCCCGAAAGTGGTTCGCCGACTGCTGGTCTCTGGAACCCGAAGATGTCAACGTCGGCCGGGAATATGGGGAGACCTTGCTGGTCGCAGAAGAGTACGACGCCGCCGTGGCAGTGCTACGGCAGACGCTGGACAAAAAGCCGGAAGACGCCGGCTTAATGGGCAACCTTGCGCTGGGGCTGTTGTTGGCCGGTGCAGATGCCGAGGCGCTGTCCACGATCCATCGGGCTCGCGCGGTCGACCCCCGAGACCCCATCAACCAGACGCTCGAAGGCCTGATTGAAGCGGTCCACGCGGGGAAGCGGCCTCGGCCCCGCCGGCTGCTTCCTGGCGGGGCGCTGGAATGATCAGAAGCCGATCGATTCGAGCAGGCCAGCGCGGACGGTGTCGTTGACGGCCATCGCGATGATGAGCGACACGATCAGCCCGATGGCAGCGAAGCCGGCGTCCTTTCCAATGAGCGCGAGCGAGCCCATCCAGCTCCGCTCACCGACGCTGCGCAGGCTCATCGCCAGCTCCCGCCCGCCGAGCAGGCCCAAAAACACCCACGTCGTCGACATCGGGATCTCGCTGACGATCTTGAAGTAGTAAAGGATGACCGCATAGATGAGGTCGATGACTGTCGCCGCGCGGACGTCGACGACCGAAGACTTCTCATCGACGATCTGCTGGATGCGCTCGCCGCCCGAATAAAACAAGAAGCCCAGGCCGAGGAAGACCGGGGTGGCGAAGCCGATGAATTCGAGAAGCGACAGCGACCGAGGCAGATATACTGCGATGTTTGCGGCGTCCTGCATGATCCAGACGGACCACAGCAGCCCGGAGGTGATCCACTGGAAGACCCGCCAGGCCGGATGGGCGGGCCCCCGCTTGATCCAGGCATCCAACATCTTGCCCGCGGCGAAGAACACCACGATGGCGATGCCGAAGGCCAGGAAGTAGCCCGACAGGCTCTTCATCATGATGGAGCCGATGCTGCTGGACTTGGCGGCGAAGCTGGAGAGCAGCAAGAAGGTCGTCGAAACCGGCATCCGGAGGCGGGTCAGGATGATCAGGAACAGCGGAGCGGCGACCTGCAAGAAGGAGAAGCTGGTCGGCGCGTGCTCAAACCCCTTGCTGGTCAAGCGGCCATAGCTGACGTCTCCGCCATAGTTCATCCATGAGTAGGTGACCGTCGCCAGGAAGATGCCCCCGATGAAGATCCAGAGCATCCACCATGGCTTCTCTTTGTTCGACGCGATGAAGGTGCCGATGGTCTGGATGCTGTCGTTGGCGACCGCTGCATAGCCCGCCAGCAAAAACCCGATCCAGCGCGCCGGGCCCGGCATGTTGTAGGTCAGGGCGATGATCAGGAAGGATACCGACAGCATGGTCAGGAACGCGGCTTCCCGCTGGAACAGATCCACGAAGAACCGGACCACGCCGGTGTAGTTGGAATTCTCTTCCGACGAGCCGCTATCGGGCTGCGTAGACATGGCGTACCCTCCCCTGGTCAGACAGCCGGGTTATCTCGCGCAGCCACCTTAGTACAACCAGGGCGCCCGAAAAACCAGACGCCCCCCGATGAGGCGTACCGTTTTCAAGCAAGAAGTCAGAACCCCCTCTCCGCCCACCCGATTCAAGTTCTGAAATGGTTCTCTCGACATGGTTCTTTCGACAACGCGTTTCCTGCTCAAGCTGGGCCACTTCCCCGCCCGCCCGACGCGGGTTCGCTCCGGTCTGTGTACAGCATGGATTTACGGTCAGCCCCGAAGCCCGAGGGGGACCATCCTCTCGATCCACGGGGCCAATCGGTTTGGCCCGCTGGATCCGCGGTGGGTTCAGCTCAGCCGTGGGCTCGCCGAAGCCGGCTTCATCGTCGCCGCCCCCCATGTCCCCTCGATCGCCAGCCTCGCCTTCTGCCCTGACCAGATCGAACAGTTGGTCGACATTATCGAAGAGTTGCTTGAAGACCCGACGCTATGTCCGGCGGGCCGAGCGGGGCTGCTGTCGGTCTCGTTGTCTGGCGGCCTCACCCTGCAAGCCGCCGCACAGCCCCGACTCCGCGATCGCATCTCCGCGATCTTGACCATCGGGGCATATGCGGAGACCGAGCGCACCGCAGACCATATGGTCCGCCATCCCGAGGCAGACCTGTATGGCGCCCTCCTGCTGTTCGCGAACTACTACCGTCATCGGGATCCGACCTCTCGACTGCCCGAGGCGTTCACCCGACTCGCCCTGGATAATTTTCACCGGAGACCGCTCAACCTCGCCCGGGCTCGCGCCATCCTGACCGAAGCCGATGGGCGCCTGCTGGAAGCGATGCTGTCGTCACCACAGGTCCGAGGCGACGTCTGGGACACCCTCAGGGCTCATATCAAAGGTGAGCTTCGGCGGTTGGACACGATCCCTCATTTACAGGGGCTCCGTGCGCCGGTGACCGTGATTCATGGGGAGGGCGATGACGTCATCCCCCCCAGCGAAGCCGATGCGCTCGCCGAAGCCCTCGACGCCACAGGACGCCTGGCGGACAAGGTGATCACGCCGTTGCTGAGCCACGGCGACACACAGCGGCGTTGGTCGACCCTTCTGCGCGAAGCCCCGCCGCTGATTCGCGCGTTCGGTGGTTGGATGCGCGCCATCACTCAGCCGGCATAGAGCCGAAGGTCCCCAATGAGGGCGTTCATCATCTCCTTACAGGCGCCCAGATCGGGGTGGCGGACCGCGACGAAGCCATCGGAGAGCAGCGTCTTCAGCCAATCCCGGCGGGGCGTCCCGACCGGCAACAGCTCATCGGCCACGATCCAGCGACCGTACCGATGGCGGATGGCGTCCATCCCGGCGATGTGCCGAATGCGTCCCTGCCCCTCGGCCCGCTTAAAGACCATGGCGACGTGGTAGCGACGCTGAGGCAGTCCTTCATAGTGTCCCCAGCAGATCGACCGGGCCCACTCGCGGTAGATGTCGAAGTCGTTCGACCAGTTCATCATATCGACGAAATGCCCGCCACCGTTCCGGCAGGCGACTTCACCGAAGACGACTTCCCCATCGGACTTGCGATACCACTCCATATGGGTGAAGCCGGTCCCCATCTGCAGCGCCTTGAGCACCGCCCGGCCGAGGGCGATCCCCCCCTGGAGGCCCATCGGAGCGGCGTAGGGGTTGCGGTAGACGATCTGGGCGGGAGAGATCCACTCCTCGGAGCGAAAGGTCAGCGGCCGGGGGAAGTACTGGGCGACGTTCTCAAAC
>JBCBLB010000485.1:0-7628 GCA_038520555.1 Myxococcota bacterium
GCATCGTCGGCCCGCGGCGCGCGAGCGCCGCGCCGCGGGCCGACGATGCTTGTGCTGGTCGGGGATCTGTCGGATGCGATCCTGAAGACCCTGTCTCAACACGCAGCCGAGCTGAAGGTGCTTCGGATATCCGATCGATTGGATCATGGTGCGGACGCGATCGTTGTCGGCCCGTTGAGTGAGGGGGATGCGCGTCAGCTGTTGGTGGATCGCGCGGGCGCAGTCCGTGGGCCGTTCTCAACGGAGGAGCAGCCCTGGGTCACACAGCTGCTGGCGCGCTGCGGTGGCCATCCGCAGCGCATCGAGCTGGTCGCGCTGCAGATGGCGACCACGTCGCTTGCGCGCCTCGCGGAGCAGGAACCGCGGGCAGTCGAGACGATACGGGGGCCGCCTCGGGGGAACCTCGCCCGACGCCTGGATGCGTTCTTCGGAAGACAGGAAGAACTCGACGCGCTCGAGCATGCGGTCGCGACTTCGCCGGTGGTGACGGTGACCGGGTTTGGCGGGGCGGGTAAGACCCGGCTCGTCCAGCAGTTCGGCGCATCTCAGCGCGAGGTGTACGCCGGCGGCGTCTGGTTCTGCGACGCTTCTGAGGTGCGCAGCGCGTCCGCGCTGTGCGCCGCCGTCGCTGATGTGTTCCGGTTGACGTTGCAGGATGCGGACCCTGTGGACCAGATCGCCGCACACCTCCGCCAGCGCCCGCCGACGCTTCTGTTGATCGACAACCTGGAGCAGGTCGTCAACGCGGCCGCGCCCTTGATCGTGCGCTGGGCGCAGCAGGCGCCGGAGAGTCGGCTGCTGCTGACCAGTCGTCGGCGCCTCGACGTGGAAGGGGAGCAGCGGATCGTGCTCGGTTCGCTGACCACCGCTGCCGCAACAAAGATGCTGATCGCGCGGGCGGGCCGCGATCAGGTCGTGTTCCCAGAGCCGCTCGCGGTTCAGGTGGTCGAGCTGCTGGAGCGGCTACCGCTGGCGATCGAGCTGGCTGCGGCCCGCAGCCGGCTGTTGGGGCCGGGGCGGTTGCTGGACCGGCTCGAAGCGACCCGGGCGAGGCCGCTGCGCGATCCCCGCCGCACCGCGCGGCATCAGACCCTTCAGGCGACCCTGACGTGGTCGTTGTCGCTGCTTTCAGAGGATGAGCTGGCTGCGCTGAAGCAGTGCGCCGTCTTCTCTGGCGGGTTCAGCCTGGACGCTGCCGAGGCGGTGCTGGACCTCGGCGAGGGGGCGCCATGGGTTGAAGAGCTGCTCGACGCACTGCTCGGCCACAGCCTCCTCCGCCGGTCGGGCGAGCGCCTGTCGATGTTCAAGGTGATCCAGGAGGAGCTGCTGGAACAGATGACCCCTTCAGCAGTCGAGGATCTTCGAAGGCGCCATGCGACCACCTTTGCAACGTGGTGCTCAGCGACGTGCTCGATGGAGCGCATCCTGCGCGACCGCGATAACCTTCAGTCGGCCCTGCGGTTCGCGATAGATTCGGGAGAAGGCGCTCTTGCCGTCCCGCTGGCGTGTGCGGTCGCCGACGCGGTCAGCCACAGCGGGCCGCTGATCGAAGCCAGGCGCACTGCGAGCGAAGTGCTCGCGATGCCGAAGCTGCGGCCACAGGACCGTGCGCGTGCCCTCATCGCCAATGGCGACGTCGCGCTTGCGGCGCATCAGCTCGATCTGGCGGAGACGCACTTCCGCAAGGCGCAAGAGGCTGCGGCGCAAGCGGCTGCCGAGGATGAGGCGCGTCTGGAGGGGTTGGCGCTGCTCGGCCTCGGCCAGGTCACCCAACTTCGGATCCGATTGGATGAGGCCGAGGGATTGCTGAAGCAAGCGCTCTCGCGGATGAGGGAGCCGGCAGATCGGGCCCTGGTTTTGAAGCACCTCGGCCTGAACAGCACCGGGCAGGATCGGTATGGCGAGGGGTTTGAGTTCCTCTCTCAGGCGCGCGACCATTGGCGTATGATGGGAGACCGCGTTCGCGAAGGGAGCCTCGTCGTCGCGCTCGCGACGAATCGGTTCAGCCTCGGTCAGCTCCACGAGAGCCGCGTGCTGTGTGAAGAGGCGTTGGAGCTGCTGCAACGAGCGGGCAGCCTGGAGAATGAAATCGGCACCAAGCATATGCTTGGGATGTTGACCCGTGATCTCGGTCAGCGTCAGGCTGGGCTGGAGATCCTGCGCGACGCCCTCGACGGTGCCCGTCTGCTTGGAAAACGCAGGTGGGAGGCCCTGCTCATGGGAGAACTCGGAGTGACCTGCCGGTCGCTTGGGGACTTTGACGCGAGTCGCGGCTGGCTGGAGGCCGCCATCGCGAGCCATGAGGCGCAGGGGCAGCGACGGGGCGCAGCCATCACCCGAAGCAACCTCGCCGCGTTGCTGCGGTACATTGGCGAGCATGAGCGCGCAGCCCGGGAGAACACGGCCGCGATCGAAACGCTCCGCGCGTTGGACAGCTCGCGCTATCTCGCGAACGCGCTCCATGTGAGAGCCCTGATCGGTTGGGATCAGAGCCAGCTCGATCTGGCACAACGGGACATCGAAGAGACCATCGTCATCTATCGCCGGCTGGAGATTCGCGCTGATTTGTGCGCGGCGATGACGGATCTGGGGGGAATCCAGTTCGAACAGGGGCAGCTCGACGCGGCAGAGGAGACCCTCCACGAGGCCTGGAGAGTCGCGCAACAGGCCGGACGCAGCTCAAAAAACGCGCAGTCGCTTTTGGCGTTGATATGCGCGCACCGAGGAGACATCACCCGGGCGCGCGCCATGATCGATCCGGTGCTCGACCGCCTCCGCGCGGACGGCTCGATCTGGTTGGTCATGGTCTGCTGCCGCCGGGGACACATCGAGCGGCTCGATGGTCAGGTCGACGACGCCCGCGCCTTCCTTGAAGAAGCCCGTGCGATGGCAGAGCGCTTCGATGTGGTTCCCAACAGCGAGATGGGACGCGCGATCCGAAGGCTTGAGCAGGCCCTTATGAATCCATGAACGGCGCAGATGCTTCGGAGAACAGGGTTCATCCCCAATCGTCGCAAGACGTTGTGTGCACAGTGGCTTACACTCAGGTCCATGCGCGCGCTTCTCCTCACAACCTTCCTCACGCTCGTTGCCTGTGATCCCACGGAGGACTCCGGTGACGGCTCCCTGCCCATCGATCTCACCGACAACGGCGATGATGACACCGACGCTGGCGGTGACTCTGGTGATGACGATGAAGACACCGGCGATCTGGTAGAGACCGGGACCGACGATGACAATGACGGGGTCTCGGTCGAAGATGGCGACTGCGACGACGCTGATCCGACGATCTTCCCCGGCGCTCGCGATGACTGTGATGGCATCGATCAGGACTGCGACGGTGAGATTGACGAGGACTTCGCCGGTGACGCCCTGGAGGGGTCGGAGTTCTTTCTGGGCAACCTCGAAGATGACGGGACCGCCAGCCAGGCTGCCTATATGCTCTCCGGCGACGATGGCGACGATTTCGCCTTCTACACCGTCGATGGCAACTTCGACATCTTCGGCATCGAGATCGTGCTCATCGTTCCAGACGGGCTGGATCTGGGGATGACGCTGTACAAGCGGGACGGCGCATCGCTCGAAGAGCGGGGCACCCGCAACGCAGGTGGTCCCGGCGTCGACGAAGCGCTGGAAGAGGAAGGGACTGCGTTCGTCGATGACACCGGCGAGTACGTGATCCGGGTGTTCAACGCCGGGACTGAGGGCAGCTGTGCGCGGCCCTATGAGCTTCGTGTTCAGGGCTGAGCCGCCGCTTCGATGAGTTGTTGGTTGAGCTTGCCGGTCGGCTGATGGAGCCACCGTGGGGCTTCGAACTCGATCCAGGGCTGGTCGTCGGTGTTCCGTGGCGCTGCGCCGGCGAGACGGCGCAGCTGCTCCGGTCCGAGCGTCGGCTTGATGGGTAGATCCTGGGGAAGCGATGGGGCGGCGATGAGCAGCGCGTCGGCGCCGGGGATGCTCTCGAACAGCCAGCTCTGGGGGAACACGTCGATGAAGGTGCGCACCAGCGATCGCATCGCCTGGGGCGGCAGGGTGTACAGCTGCAGCCACTGGCAGAAGACGCCATCGTCGGTGAGCCGCCCCCGGGCCAGCCGCCAGTACTCATGGGTGAACAGGTTGCTGACGCCGGTGAGCCAGGGGTTGCTGGGCTCGCTGATGATGATCGGGAACGGCCGGCCTGGGCGGGCAAGATAGGCCCGGGCGTCGTCGACCCGCACGTCCGCGCGAGGGTTGTTGTGCAGGTCACCGTTGACATCGGCGAACGCGCGGCTGGCCCGAACCACGGCGGGCTCCAGTTCGACCACCGTCACCGCTGAGGCGCCGCTGGCCAGGGCCTCATAGGCGGTCACACCGCTGGCCAGGCCGACGACCAGGGCCTCTGGATCGGCCCGTCCGCTGATTGCGACCGGCAGCCGCCCGGACAGCTGCTGCGTCGGCATATCCGCGCCGGTCGAGGCGTCCACCTTGCCGTTGATGCTCAGCCAGATGTTCCCGCTCTTCGTCCCGCGGCCGATGGCCACCGACGCCGTCCGTCCGTCCTCATAGAACTCCAGCGTCCAGCCGTCGTGGGCGAACCGCTCGACGGCTCGGGGCGAGAGGTCGACGAACTCATTGATCCGGTTGTACAGCCCCACCGCATACAGGGCCGGATCCCAGCGCGGGGTGAGCAGGGCAAGTCCAAGGAGGGCACCCACCACCGCCACCTGTATGGGGGGTCGTGGCTGATCATGGGGCATCGGGAGGAACGCTGCGCAGAGGACACAGAGGACGCTGACCAGGATCACCACGCCGCGAATGCCCAGGGCCGGCATCCCAAACAGCCCGGCGAGGCTCACGCCCAGCACCGCGCCCAGGGTGTTCGCGCCCAGGACCTGCCCGGCGGCGCGGGCGGGTGGCATGGAGGGCGACACCTGGAGACAGGCCGAGAACACCACGCCGCTGGCCACCGGCGCGCCGAACATCGCCATCGCCATCAGGATCGCGCCGCTCAGCAATTGCCCGTCGGCGCCAAGGATTGTCCAGGCGACGCCGAGGCCGTGGGGGAGGAACCGCCAGGCCAGCGTACCGGCGAGGGCCAGCAGCCCCAACGCGGCGAGCCCGGGGCGGACGGCGCGCGACCCGACCCGACGCCCCCACTCTGCGCCCAACGCGACGCCAGCGAGGAACACCGCCAGCACGATCGCCATGCCATAGACGCTGCCGCCGATGAGCAGGGCCGCCAGACGAGACCAGACGACCTCCAGCGCCATCGCTCCACCGCCCGCGACGGCTGCGGCGAGCAGAACCCCGGCGGGCAGCCACCCGGAGCCGGCCCGCGGTGGCGGGGCATCGGCGGCCTCTCGGCGGAGCTGTATCGCGCCGATCCCCGCGGCGGCGCCCAGGGCGGCAGCGATCAGCTCGGTGCCCCGGACACCAGCAGCGGGCATGAACAAGAACGCGGCCAGCAGGCTCCCCGCGACCGCGCCGAGGGTGTTGACCGCATACAGTCCGGCGACCTGATCCGGGCGTTCGAGGCTGGCCGCAGCCGCGGGCAGGGTCGCTCCATGCAGCAGCGCCGGCGGCAGGAGCAGCAGTACCGCGATGACGCCTGCCCCGACGATGCCTTCCAGCTGAAGCGCCAGCGGTGCGGTCAACTGGAGCAGCAACGGGAAGAGGATGGCCCACCCGGCCGCGAGCAGCTCCAGCACACCGTAACCGGCCGGCGGCTGGCGCCAGCGGACGCGACCACCGATCACCCCGCCGATGCCCAGCCCGGCCATATACACCGCCAGGGTCAGCGTCGCGGCGATCCCGGCGCTGCCGGTCGCCAGCGCCAGCCGCCGCAACCAGACGCTCTCACAGGTCAGCGCGGCGGCGCCGGACAACGCCAGCAGTGGCAGCAGACGAGGCAGCATCGAACCTCTCCAAGGGACGTCCTCCCGAGGTATCCTCTCCCCACCCCCACCGTCGAGGAACCACATCGAGGCCATCATCGACATCCTCAAGGGCGTCTATCCATGGATGTGGTTGGCGCTGGTTCCCTTGTTCATCGCCTCTCTGGCGGTGACGATGGTGGCGGCCTGGATCCTACGGGTGCCCATCATGACCTTCTCGGTCGGCCTTGGCCCCCCGGTCTGGCGCACCACCATCCGCGGCGTCGCGTTGCAGTTCAGCCTCGTGCCCCTGGGGGGATATCTTCAGCACCCCGGCGAGCACGGCTTGTGGGAGGTCCCGCCCATCCGGCGGGCGATGCTGCTCCTGTCCGGACCCGTCGTGCTCGTCCTGATCGGTGCTGCGATGCATCCGATTCAGTTTGACCTCGCTGTCGTGACGATTGTGTTGGGGCTGATCAACCTGATGCCCGTCGCCAGCCTCAGCGGAGGGCAGAGCCTGCTCGCCATGGTGGAGGTTTTCTTTGGTCGAGAGATCGCGGAGCAAATCCAGATTCCTTTCGCCATTCTCTCCCTGCCGATCCTGTATGGCGTTGTCATCTACGTGCTGGTGGTGCTGATTTTCTAAGACCTGAGCGCGGTTGAATGGGCTACGTTTGTGGGGCGAAACTTTCAGGGAGCGTAATGGATCGCTCAACAACGCCCGAACACGGCGTAGATGGACAACTGCGCGCGCAGATCGAGACGGCGCTGCAGGAGATGTCTGCGCTTCAAGATCAGCTCGTCGCAGAGTCCCTCGCGGCGGTCGAAAATCCCCTTGTCGATGAAGACCTCATCCAGCAACGGCGGGCGGAGCTGTTCGAAGAGCGCCTCGCCCGCTTCCAACACCTCGGGCGGTTGATCTGGGCATGGCGCCTCCGCGGCGGCGCCCTCGACCTTCGACCCGCCGACCGATCCCAGAAGATGCTCACCGAAGCCGCACCCAAACCAGAAACACCAAACGTCCAAGAGCTGACGCTCGAAGTACAAGTAAAGGAAGCTCCACCAACATCTCCGCTGCCCGTGGTGACCGTCGATCCGGCGATGCTGCAGAAACAGATGGGGCCAAGGTGGATGGGCGCCCGGCAGAGCACCCCGCGCCCGCCGAGAGCGGTCGACTCCGGTGGGCTTCGCGCGCTGCTCGACGCTGTGAAGATGCCGAATCCGTCCGAAGCCGGGACCGCGTTCATTCGTCGGGAGATCGATGTACTCAGCGCAGCCACACGCTCTGAGGCGCTGGGGGCATGGCTCGCCTTTCCACAGAACGTTCAGCAGGCGCTGGTCGGCCTGATCGCCTGTCGGGCCCGGCACCTTCAGGACGAGCGGCTCCCCGGTGAGGTCTCCGCCCTGGAGATGGCCACCCTCGATTCGATCTTCCAGACCCTCAGCGGCTTCTCCAAGCGTGAACAGCCCGGCTTCGTCCACGGACTCGCCCGCAGCCATGAACCGCGGAAAGGCTCCTGGAGGGATGACGCCCAGGACTGGTGGCAAAAGCTCCAGGGCATGCTCCCCGATGACCCCAACCTCAACCCCGAGCGGGCCCTCAACTACCTCGCGGCCCTCCTCGATGATGGACTCGACGACGATGCCGTTGAGGGCGCGCTCGGGGTTGAGGTTGGGGTCATCGGGGAGCATGCCCTGGAGCTTTTGCCACCAGTCCTGGGCGTCATCCCTCCAGGAGCCTTTCCGCGGTTCATGGCTGCGGGCGAGTCCGTGGAC